>DEHY01000219.1 GCA_002352185.1 Competibacteraceae bacterium UBA2788 | reverse complement strand
TGGTCGTAGGCTTTGAATTCTCCCCCAAACTTCTGCGCCATCACTTTGGTGATCGCCGCCGTCAGCGTGGTCTTGCCGTGATCCACATGACCTATCGTTCCAACATTCACATGCGGCTTGTTGCGCTCAAACTTTTCTTTGGACACCGTCTTGCTCCATCAACTCGTAAATTCAGCACCCTGATTCAGGATGCTTTCTTGATAACCATCTCCGCGATATTGGCGGGAGCTTCGTTGTACTTGGCAAACTCCATGGAATAGGTCGCACGACCCTGGGTCGCCGAGCGCAGATCGGTGGCGTAACCGAACATCTCGGCTAACGGCACTTCAGCGCGGATGACCTTGCCCGACGGCGAATCGTCCATGCCTTGCAGGATGCCGCGACGGCGGTTGATATCGCCCATCACATCGCCCATGTAGTCCTCGGGAGTGACCACTTCAACTTTCATGATCGGCTCCAGCAGCACCGCGCCCGCCTTGAGCGCGCCTTCCTTGAAGCCCATCGATCCGGCGATCTTGAACGCCATTTCGTTGGAGTCCACTTCATGGTAGGAACCATCGAAAATCGTGACCTTGACATCCACCACGGGATAACCGGCCAGCACCCCCTTCTCCATCTGCTCCTGCACACCCTTGTCCACTGCCGGCACATATTCTCTGGGCACCACGCCGCCAACGATGCCATTGACGAACTCGTAACCGGCGCCGGGTTCGCGCGGCTCCAGCCGCAGCCAGACATGGCCATACTGACCGCGACCGCCGGATTGGCGCACGAATTTGCCTTCCTGCTCCACCTGCTTGCGGATGGTTTCGCGGTAAGCGACCCGTGGCTTGCCGACATTGGCGTCCACCTTGAACTCGCGCTTCATCCGGTCAACGATGATTTCCAGGTGTAGCTCACCCATGCCCGAGATGATGGTCTGGCCCGATTCAGGATCGGTATGCACCCGAAATGAGGGGTCTTCCTGAGCCAGCTTGCTCAACGCAACGCCCATTTTCTCCTGATCGGCTTTGGTCTTAGGCTCGACCGCCACCGCGATCACCGGTTCGGGGAACTCCATCCGCTCCAGAGTGATGATGTGGTCGGAATTACAGAGCGTGTCACCCGTAGTCACATCCTTCAGACCGACGCAGGCCGCAATGTCGCCGGCGCGGATTTCCCGGATTTCCTCACGGCTGTTGGCATGCATCTGCACCACGCGACCGATGCGTTCACGTCGGCTTCTAACCGGGTTGTAGACCGAGTCGCCGGAATTGACCACGCCGGAGTAGCAGCGGATGAACGTCAGGGTGCCGACGAAGGGGTCGGTGGCGATCTTGAACGCCAGCGCCGAGAACGGTTCGCTGTCGTCGGCCCGCCGCTCACCTTCGCTGCCGGCGGCGTCATCCAGTATGCCCTTGACCGGCGGCTTGTCCATGGGCGAAGGCAGATACTGAATTGCCGCGTCCAGCATGGCCTGGACTCCTTTGTTCTTGAAGGCGGATCCGCACAGCGTAGGGACAATCTCGCCCTTGAGGGTGCGGGCGCGCAGGCCAGCAGTGATTTCCTCTTCACTCAGCGGCTGACCTTCCAGATATTTTTCCATCAACTCATCAGAAGATTCAGCAGCGGCCTCAACCAGCTTTTCGCGCCAGGCTGCGCAGTCGGTCTGCAATCCAGCGGGGATCTCGGCATGCTCGAACTTCATGCCCAGACTGTCCTCATCCCATAAAATGGCTTTCATCCGCACCAGATCGACGATGCCCTTGAATTTGTCTTCGGCTCCAATAGGCAACTGGATGGGGACTGGGCAGGCGCCCAGTCGATCCTGAATCTGGCCGACTACCCGCAGAAAATCGGCGCCGGCGCGATCCATCTTATTGACGAAGGCGACCCGTGGCACACCGTATTTGTTGGCCTGTCGCCAGACCGTTTCAGACTGTGGCTCGACCCCGCCCACCGCGCAGAACACCGCACAGGCGCCATCCAGCACCCGCAACGAACGCTCGACTTCGATGGTGAAATCGACATGGCCGGGAGTATCAATGATATTGATGCGATGCTCGTCAAACTGACCGGCCATGCCGCTCCAAAAGCAGGTGGTTGCAGCGGAGGTAATGGTGATGCCGCGCTCTTGCTCCTGCACCATCCAGTCCATGGTGGCGGCGCCGTCGTGTACCTCGCCCAGCTTGTGGGAGACGCCCGTGTAGAACAGGATACGCTCGGTCACGGTGGTCTTGCCGGCATCAATGTGAGCCATGATGCCGAGGTTACGATAGCGCTCGATGGGGGTTTTACGCGCCACAACTCAATCCTCGAAACTTACCAGCGATAATGGGCGAAGGCTTTATTAGCCTCCGCCATGCGATGCACATCTTCGCGCTTTTTAACTGCGCTGCCGCGACTGTCAGCGGCGTCCAGCAACTCGCCCGCCAGCCGGCGGGCCATGGATTTCTCGCCACGCTTGCGGGAAGCGTCAATAATCCAGCGCATCGCCAAGGCCGTCCGGCGCACTGAGCGCACTTCCACCGGCACTTGATAGGTCGCGCCGCCCACCCGGCGGGATTTCACCTCAACCACGGGGCGAACATTATCCAGAGCCTGTTCCAGCAGACCCATGGGATTGTCCTTGCCCTTTTCAGCGATGGCGTCAAGCGCGCCGTAGACGATCTTCTCGGCTACGGACTTTTTGCCGCGCTCCATCATCATGTTGACGAACTTGGCCAGCATCTCGCTCCCATGCTTGGGATCGGGAAGGATGACGCGCTTGGGAACTTCTCTTCTTCTCGGCATAATCGCCTCAATCTCAATCGGCTGACGCGAAACTCAGGATTTGGGCCGCTTGGCGCCGTATTTGGAGCGCGACTGGCGCCGCTTGGTGACGCCGGAGGTGTCCAGACTGCCACGCACAATGTGATAACGCACACCGGGTAGGTCCTTGACACGACCGCCACGGATCAGCACCACAGAGTGTTCCTGCAAGTTGTGGCCTTCGCCACCGATGTAACTGGTCACTTCCTGGTGGTTGGTCAGGCGCACGCGCGCTACTTTGCGGAGCGCGGAGTTAGGCTTTTTCGGTGTTGTGGTATAGACGCGGGTACAGACACCGCGCTTCTGCGGGCAACTTTCGAGCGCCGGCACGTTGCTTTTGGCTTTCTTGCTGACACGCGGCTTGCGCACCAACTGGTTGATTGTGGCCATCGCCCCCTACTCCAATCGAGCTTTTAACGCAGTAAATATGGCAGCAGCCCCGCGCTAGTTAAGCGTGCGGGGCTGAAAAGAGGCGGAACTATAGGCAGGCAAGTCACTTATGTCAAGGTCGGCACTTTTGGGTCTTACCCAGCAACCGGATCAGAACACCCTCATAGATCCGGCTTAACCGTTCCAGGTCAGCAACCGCAACCCGCTCGTTGACCTTGTGAATGGTAGCGTTCAGAGGGCCGAGTTCTATGACTTGCGCGCCAGTGGGAGCAATAAAGCGACCATCAGACGTGCCGCCGCTGGTTGATAATTCTGCGGCCAATCCGGTTTCGGCGCGAATCGCCGCCATCGCTGCCGCCGCCAAATCGCCGGGCGGAGTGAAAAAGGGCATTCCCGACAGACTCCATTCCAGATCGTACTGGAATACCTGCCCGGTCTTGACTTCCTCGTTGAGCAAACAGGTATCAATCATCAGCCGGGTGCGCTCTCGCAACTGTTCAATCGTCACTGCGGGCGAGAAACGGAAATTGAACAGCATCTCCAGATCGCCGGGAATCACGTTGACCGCGCCTGTGCCGGAATGGAGATTGGAAATCTGGAAGGAAGTCGGCGGGAAAAAGGCATGGCCTTGATCCCAGACTTCATCGGCCAGCGTATTAAGAATCGCGCCGACTGCGTGAACAGGGTTTTGCGCCAGATGCGGATAAGCAACGTGACCTTGAGTCCCACACAACAGCAGCCGCCCATTGAGTGAACCGCGCCGCCCATTCTTGACGGTATCGCCCAGTTGATGCGCGCTGGACGGCTCGCCCACCAGACACCAATTTATTTTCTCCCCACGCGCTTCCAGCGCCTCGATCACCTTGACCGTGCCGTTAACCGCTGCGCCTTCCTCGTCGCTGGTGATCAGGAAAGCAATAGCGCCACGCGGCTGCGGGCAGGCGGCCAGAAACCGCTCGCAGGCGGTGATCATCGCCGCCAGACTGCCCTTCATGTCCGCCGCACCGCGTCCGTAGAGATAGCCCTCACGGATTTCCGGCGCGAACGGCGGCGATTGCCACTGATCCAGCGGGCCGGGCGGCACTACGTCGGTATGACCGGCGAAGGCGAACAATGGCCCGCTATCGCCATAGCGCGCCCAGAAATTATCCACCTCGCCGAACCGCAACCGCTCAATCCGAAAACCGAGCGCCGCCAACCGGGCGAGCATCGCCTCCTGACAGCCCGCATCCTCCGGTGTGATCGAAGACCGGCGCATCAGGTCAAGGGCAAGCTCCAGCGTGGCGTCCATCAGTCGCGCAGCAATTCGTTCAGGCCGACCCGGCTGCGGGTTTTTTCATCCACCTGCTTGATAATGATCGCGCAGTACAGGCTGTGGCTGCCGTCGGGCGCAGGCAAAGCGCCGGGTACGACGACCGAGCCGGACGGGATCCGGCCATAGCTCACTTCGCCGGTCAGCCGGTTATAAATCTTGGTGCTTTGCCCGATATAGACGCCCATGGAGATCACCGATCCGCGCTCGACGATCACGCCTTCGACCACTTCGGAGCGGGCGCCGACAAAGCAATCGTCCTCAATAATCGTCGGGCTGGCCTGCAACGGCTCCAGCACCCCGCCGATGCCGACCCCGCCCGACAGATGCACATTTTTACCGATTTGGGCGCAGGAGCCGACGGTAGCCCACGTATCCACCATCGTTCCGGTATCTATATAAGCGCCGATGTTCACGAACGACGGCATCAGCACCACGCCGGGCGCGATGTAGGAACCACGCCGGGCGGCGGCGGGCGGCACCACGCGAACCCCGGCGGCCAGAAAGTCGTTTTCGCCGTATTCCGCATACTTGGGCGGCACCTTGTCGAAATAATTGGTGTAGCCGTCGCGGATAATCACGCTATCGTTCAGGCGAAAGCTCAGCAGCACAGCCTTCTTCAGCCAGGCGTTGACCACCCACCCCCCGTTACCTGGCTCGGCGACCCGCGCCTTGCCCAGTTCCAGCAAACCCAGCGCTTCCTCTACCGCCTCGCGCAGCGCAACCGGCGCAGTCGCCGGATCCAGTTCAGCGCGGCGCTCGAAAGCGTCCTCAATCATCCGTTGTAATTCAGTCATCAGGCAGCATCCTCAAGCAGGAGCGGCGTCCCAGCCAGAGGCTTAGGCACAACCGCAAAAAACCGTCATAATAAGCAGGGATAAACAAGGGGGCCGGTCGCCGCACGGACGATCCGAACAGAGGTTAAAACTTTACCACCTCAGGCCCATGAACGGCAGCGGGGGCTGCCTCGGTCGCGATGACAGTATCCACCCGATATAAACACAAACGAGGGTATTCGGTATGCCGAAAAAACCGCTGATAAATCAGGACAGGCAGGAAAAACGGACCGTCGCCGAGTCTTCGGTGGCGGGCGCTTCCAAAGCGGCGCTCACCCACCCGGTGGCAACCCCGGAACCCAAAGCAGAACCCAGCGGGGTAGAGACTTCAACAGCAGCGACCGCCCAACCGGCGCTGACCCCGCAGCCACAATTACCCGCCGTGGCCGATGGCCGCAAGCGGGTGATCATCGAAAAGGTGACGCCCGAAATTGACGGCGGGCGCTTTCCCATCAAGCGCACCGTGGGTGAAAAGGTGGTGGTGGAGGCCGATGCCTTCACCGATGGCCACGATTCGCTGTCCTGCATCCTGCAATACCGCAAGGAAGGTGATGCCGGCTGGCAGGAAACGCCCATGCGCTTCCTGGTCAATGACCGTTGGCGCGGCGAATTTCAGGTGCTGGAACTGGGCCGTTATCAGTACACCGTAACCGCTTGGACGGACGCTTTCAAATCCTGGCATCACGATCTCAGCCGCTGGGTGGACGCCGAAGATATCGCGCTGGCGCTGCGCATTGGCGCCGATTTGGTGACGAAAGCCAGCCGGCGCGCTACGGGCGAAGATGCGCAGTGGTTGAAAAATCGCGCCGGAGAGTTGGATAGCCCGCAGGATTTGCAATACCGCCGGCAACTGGGGCTGGATCCGGAACTGGCGCGGCGGATGGAACGCAACGCCGACCGGACGCTGGCGCTGAGCTATGGCTGTGAACTGGGCGTTGTGGTGGATGATGAGCGCGCCCGTTTCAGCACCTGGTACGAAATGTTTCCGCGCTCGTGCAGTCCGGTGCCGGGCAAACACGGTACGTTCAAGGACTGTGAAGCGTGGTTGCCGCGCATCGCCGCGATGGGTTTTGACGTGCTGTATTTCCCGCCGATTCATCCGGTCGGGCGGGTCAATCGCAAGGGCAAGAACAACACCCTGACGCCCGGCCCCGACGATGTCGGCAGTCCGTGGGCGATTGGCGCGGCGGAGGGCGGTCATAAGGACATTCTGCCGGAACTGGGCACNNCAGTGCGCGCCGGATCATCCCTACGTCCAGCAGCATCCCGACTGGTTCCGCTGGCGTCCCGACGGCACGGTGCAATATGCCGAGAATCCGCCTAAAAAATATCAGGACATCTATCCTTTCAACTTTGAGACGGACGACTGGCGGGCGTTGTGGGATGAAATCAAAAGCATCTTCGAGTTCTGGATTGCGCAGGGGGTGCGCATTTTCCGCGTGGATAACCCGCACACCAAGCCGTTCGCGATGTGGGAATGGCTGATCGCCGAGGTAAAGAAAACCACGCCGAACGCCATTTTTCTGGCCGAAGCCTTCACCCGACCCAAGGTGATGCACCGGCTGGCCAAGCTGGGCTACACCCATTCCTACACTTACTATGCGTGGCGCAACACCAAATCGGAACTGGTTGAATATCTGACCGAACTGACCCGGACCCAGAGCCATGAGTATTTCCGTCCCAATTTCTGGCCGAATACCCCGGATATTCTGACCGAGGCCCTGCAATTCGGCGGACGCCCCGCATTCATGTCCCGACTGGTGATGGCGGCGACCTTGACCGCCAACTACGGCATCTACGGGCCGGCCTATGAAATGATGGAACACATCGCCGTCAAGCACGGCAGCGAGGAGTATCTGGATTCCGAGAAATATCAGATCCGCTACCGCAGCATCGAGGAACTGAACGGGCCGAACAGCCTGCGCGATTTCATCGCCCTGGTGAACCGCATCCGCAAGCGCAATCCGGCGCTGCAATCCAACCAGAGCCTGCGTTTTCACCAGACCGATAACGAGCAGATTCTCTGCTACAGCAAAGTCAACGCCGACCCCGCCAACGTCATTCTGGTGGTTGTGAATCTGGATCCCAATTACGCCCAGGCCGGCTTTACCCAACTGGATCTGGAGGCGTTGGGCGTCGCTCCCGACCAGCCATTCCAGGTTCATGATCTGCTAACCGGCGCCCACTATATCTGGAACGGGCCGCGCAACTACGTGGAACTGAACCCGCACCGGATGCCGGCGCATCTGTTCCGGGTGCATGGCGGGCTGCATAAGGAAAGCGATTTTGATACGTTCAGCGGCTAGGAAACTACGCTATAACCCGGATAATCGCCCCGACCGGGTCATCATCCCGCTTGGGGGATTGTGTGAAGTACTCTCACTCAAAACGAAGGATGCACCGCGATGAAACCACCCAAAATACTTGCATTCGTGATGGCGGGCGGCGAAGGTTCCCGCCTGAGTCCGCTGACTTCCGATAACTCCAAGCCGTCGCTGCCGTTCGGCAGCCGTTACCGCATCGTGGATTTCGTGTTGAGCAATCTGCTCAACTCCGGGATTCAATCGATCTATCTGCTGGTGCAGTACAAGTCCCAGTCGCTGATCGAACACGTCCGCAAGGCCTGGGTGGTGTCGCCGATGCGGAATGAAGAGTTCGTGACCGTGGTGCCGCCGCAGATGATGCGGGGCGGCGACTGGTTCATGGGCACCGCCGACGCCGTGTATCAGAATATCAACCTGATCCAGATGCACAATCCCGATCTGGTGCTGGTGTTTGGCGCGGATCACGTCTACCGGATGGATTTGCAGCAGATGGTGGATTTCCACCGTGACCGGAATGCCGACGTCACGGTTGCCGCGCTGCCGGTGCCGCTGGATGAAGCCAAGGCGTTTGGCGTCATCGGCACCGATGCCGATGGCCGGGTGCGCGAATTTCAGGAAAAGCCGGCCAATCCGGCGCCGATGCCAAGCGATCCCACCCAGGCCTATGCCTCAATGGGCAATTATCTGTTCGAAGCCAAGGTGCTGGTGGAGGCGCTTAAAAAGGCGCACCAGCGGGGCGAACACGATTTCGGCCAGAGCGTACTGCCGGATCTGAAGCAGACGCACCGCCTGTTTGCCTATGATTTCGCCACCAACAAGGTGCCCGGATCGAAATCCTATGAGGATACGGCGTACTGGCGGGATGTCGGCACGCTGGACGCCTATTTCAATGCGCATCAGGATCTGCTGGGGGTGGCGCCGCGTTTCGACCTGTTCAACCCGCAGTGGCGCATCTTTTCCAGTAATTATCAGGGGCCGGTCGCCCGCATTCTTGACGCATCGGTCCATAACAGCGTGATCGCCGCCGGTTCGCTGGTGCATCAGGCCTCCATTCGCAACACCATCATCCGCCGCGAAGTCAGCATCGAAGATGATGTAGAGATCGAGGATTGCGTGATCCAGGATTATGTCTGGATCAAGCGCGGCGCCCGGTTGCGGCGGGTGATCGTCGGCCCGTACAACGTGATCGAAGCAGGTACGCGCATCGGCTATGATCGCGAGCAGGACAGCCGCCGTTATCATGTCACCGAAGGCGGCGTTACCGTGGTCGGGCCGGGCGAAGTGACCTCGACCATGCGGGCCTTCAGCGAGTAGGAAAAGCAGTATCAAAACCCCTCTTTCTCACGGAAAGAGGGGAAAAATTCCCACGAATGCGCACGATCATGACCTCCAGTTAAAGCCCCAATGATGAAATCCTCCATGACCGTCTGGCCGGGTCGGCCCTATCCGCTGGGAGCAAGCTGGGATGGCGAGGGCGTCAATTTCGCCCTGTTTTCCGAACACGCCGAACAGGTGACGCTGTGCCTGTTCGACGCCAAGGGCAAGCATGAGACTACGCAAATCCCGCTGCGCGAGCGAACCGGCGGGGTCTGGCATGGCTATCTGCCCGAAGCGCGCCCCGACCTGCTGTATGGCTACCGGGTGCATGGCCCCTATCAGCCGGAGCAGGGCCACCGCTTCAACGCCCACAAGCTGTTGCTCGATCCCTACGCCAAAAGTATTGTCGGCCAGATGCACTGGGCCGACGCCCAGTTCGGCTACCGAATCGGCAGCCGCAACCAGGATTTAAGCTTCAACACCCGCAACAGCGCGCCGGGAATGCCTAAATGTCAGGTGGTGGACACCGCCTTCGTCTGGGGCGACGACCGCCCGCCGCGCATTCCCTGGCATGACACGCTGATTTACGAACTGCATGTGCGCGGCTTCACCATGCGCCATCCCGAAGTTCCTGAACATCTGCGCGGCACGTATGCGGGACTCGGTTGCGGGCCGGTGATTGACTATCTCAAGGCGCTGGNNTACAGTCCCATCGGCTATTTCGCCCCGGATCCGCGCTACGCGGCCAGCGATCACCCGGCCAGCGAATTCAAGAGCATGGTGAAAACCCTGCATTCGGCGGGGATCGAGGTCATTCTCGACGTGGTGTACAACCACACTGCCGAAGGCAACCAGCTCGGTCCGACCCTGAGCTTTCGCGGCATCGACAACTTCGCCTACTACCGGCTGGCGCCCGATCAGCCGCGCTATTACATGGATTACACCGGCTGCGGCAATACCCTGAACACTGCGCATCCCCGGATATTGCAACTGATCGCGGACAGCCTGCGCTACTGGGTGCAGGAGATGCGGGTAGACGGCTTCCGCTTCGATTTGGCGGCAGCACTGGCGCGAGGCGAGCATGAGGTGGAGCAGGCCGGCGCCTTCATGGCCGTTATTCAACAGGACCCGGTGCTGTCCCAGGTGAAGTTGATCGCCGAGCCGTGGGATGTGGGCGAAGGCGGCTATCAGGTCGGCCAGTTTCCGGTTGGCTGGAGCGAGTGGAACGGCAAGTATCGCGATGTGGTGCGCGACTATTGGCGCGGCGAGGGCGGCTTGATCGGCGATCTGGCCTATCGGCTGACCGGTTCCGCTGATCTGTATCAGCACAATGGCCGCCGGCCCCATGCCAGCATCAACTTTATCACCGCCCACGACGGCTTCACCCTGTACGATCTGGTCAGCTTCAACGAGCGCCATAACGAGGCCAACGGCGAAAATAACCAGGACGGCGAATCGCATAACCGGAGCTGGAATTGCGGGGCGGAGGGCGACGCCACCGATCCGGATATTCTGGCGTTGCGGCTGCATCAGCGCCGCAATTTCCTGGCCACCCTGCTGCTGTCGCAAGGGGTGCCGATGCTCCTGGCCGGCGACGAAGTGGGCCGCACTCAGCGCGGCAACAACAATGCCTATTGCCAGGATAACGACCTCAGCTGGTTCAATTGGGATTTGGCCTGGCTGCCGGAAAACCGCGAGCTGCTCACCTTCACCCAACGGCTGATTCGCCTGCGCCAGCGCCATCCCACCTTCCGCCGCCGCCATTTCTTTCGCGGCCTGCACGGCGACGGGGTGCGCGACATTCTCTGGTTCAATCCCGACGGGCGGGAAATTGACGACGACGAATGGAGCCATGACTACGCCCGCTGCCTGGGGCTGTATCTGCCGGGCGACGCGCTGGCCGAACAGGATGAACGCGGTCATTGGCTGGAGGACGATGACTTCCTGTTGCTGTGCAATGCGCATCACGCCGAAGTCCCCTTTGTGCTGCCGGTATTGCGCGACCTGGCCCGGTTCGAGGTGTTGCTGGATACTGCGTTGCCGCACGGTCAACCGACCGAGGGTTCCTCTCATCCGCCCGAAGAGCCGTATCCGGTGCAAGGCCGTTCGCTGGTGCTGTTGCGGCACCGGCGTTCGCCGTCAACCTGATATAGCGCTCCTAAATGAGTTGTGGCACGGGCTTCCAGCCGGTGTTCAGTTCACGGGCTGGAAGCCCGCGCCACGTTTCCACAGATCAGATAGATTGCTATATTTTATTTCAGAGCGCCCACCATCCGGCGCCACCGAAGACTCCGAGTGAGAGAAAGCTTCCCAACACATTGGCTACAGTAGAGAAATCATGTTCCAGAATCTGAAATTGAGTACGCAGCTGAATGCCGGTTTTGCGGCGGTCATCGCGCTGCTGGTGATCGTAGGGGGCACTGCATACTGGGGTTTGACCGGCGCCTTCGACGGTTTTACCGAATACCGCCGGTTGGCCCGGGCCAATGACCAGATGAATGTGTTTGAAAAGCAGATATTTAGCGTGCGGCTGGCGCTTAGGGGATTCCTGCTGGATCCCAACGATCAGAATGCGCAGAGCTACCGTGAGCAGTTCAACCAGATGCAGACCACGCTTACTGCGCTGAAAGAGAGCGTCAAGCATCCCGAACGGGCCAAGTTGGTAGCGGCCATAGCCGACCCGATCGCCCAATATGACGCAGCGATAGTTCAAGTTATAACCTTGTTCAAGCAACGCGATGAAACGATCAAACAACTGGTGGGTTTGGGTATCGCCATGCAAAAAACGTTACAGGGCCTGATTGACGCCGCTGCCGCCGATAACAAGGCGGAGATCGCGGCGATGGGCAACAAGGTAATGATGCAGATCCTAAACGGCCGCTATGCCTTGCTCCGCTATATCTGGACTCGCCAGCCCGCCCACGCCGACCAGGCCCGCGAAGAACTCATCGCCAAGGTGGATGCGCTGCTGCAACCGTTCGCAGAACTTCTCCCGGCCACCTATCGCGTCCAGTTCGAGCAATTCCGCAAGGATCGCAGCGCCTATGTGACGCTGATGCCCACCCTGATCCAGATAGTCGTACAAAGCGAAGCGCTGGCCAAGGATGCAGCCTTCCGGATCGGGCCGGAAATCACCCGGCTTACCGAGGAAATAACGGCCTCCTACGACAACAGCCAGAACACTTTGGGGCCGCAGGTGCAACAGGTGAACGAAGTGGCCGTCGCCGTCGTCACCTGGCTTTCCATCGTGGCGGCGCTGGCGGGCATTCTGCTGGCGTGGCTGCTGGTGCGCGTCATTCGGCGTCCCATTGGCGGCGAACCGGCGGAAATCGCCGCGCTCACCCAGCAGATCGCGCACGGCGATTTAACCGTGCGTTTCGCCAACACCGGGAAGGAAACCGGCATTTACGCCGCGATGCAGGACATGACCGCAAAGCTGAAAGGCATCGTCAGCCAGGTCACGCAGGCCACCAGCCGGGTCAGCTCCGCCGCCGCCGAGATTGCCCAAGGCAGCGCCGATTTGTCGCAGCGCACCGAAGAACAAGCCTCGGCGCTGGAAGAAACCGCCTCCAGCATGGAAGAACTGACCTCAACGGTGAAACAAAGCGCCGACAACGCCGGGCAAGCCAATCAACTGGCCAGCGCCGCCCGCACTCAGGCTGAACAGGGCGGGTCCGTCGTGGATCAGGCGATCACCGCCATGAGCGAGATCAATCAGAGCAGCCGAAAAATTGCCGACATTATCGGCGTCATTGACGAAATCGCGTTTCAAACCAACCTGCTGGCGTTGAACGCGGCAGTGGAAGCGGCGCGGGCGGGTGAACAGGGTCGAGGATTCGCGGTAGTGGCGGGTGAGGTGCGCAAACTGGCGCAACGCAGCGCCGACGCCGCCAAGGAGATCAAGGGGTTGATCACCGACAGCGTAAACAAAGTGGAAAATGGCGGGAAACTGGTCGAGCAATCCGGCCAAACTCTCAAGGATATCGTCGCGTCGGTGAAAAAAGTCAGCGACATCGTGGCCGAAATCGCCGCCGCCAGCCGCGAACAGGCGGGCGGGATTGAGCAGGTCAATAAAGCCATCCTGCAAATGGATCAGGTGACGCAGCAAAATGCCGCGCTGGTCGAAGAAACGGCTGCCGCCAGCCATGCCATGGGCGATCAGGCCAAGGAGCTGCAAAACCTGATGGGCTTCTTCACCCTGGATAAGCGGGCCATGGCGACCAGATAGCCAGCCTGTTTGAGTTGTGGAATTTGTCGTAGCACGGGCAAGATGCCCGTGCCACATCCACAACCGTGCCCCCTTTGCCAAAGGACGCCGCTACGACCCGTTCAGGATTGCCATGCCGATGTTCCAGTGGAATTCCGCTGCGCTGGGCCTGGAATCACGGCAAGGCTGGAATTTCTCACGGCGCATTGTCCAGCAACCGGATCTGCTGGTTCGGGTAAAGTTTGTGGACACCGGCGGTGACTACCCGCTGACCCGGCGCGAGACCGCTGGCGACCGCAACCTGGTTGTCATCCTGAAACGAGCCAAGCGTGATCGGTTGTAAAGCCACTTTCAGGGTTTGCGCATCCACCACCCATACCGCCGGTTGGCCGTCGCGTTCGATAATGGCGGTCAGCGGCAAACGGACCGCCGCCGCCGCAACCCGATGCCGGGACTGGACTGCGGCGGTCATCCCCAACTGCACTGCGTCATCAGGATCAATCAGCGTAACCTTGACGCCGTAGGTGCGGGTGAGCGGATCCGCCAGGGGCGAAATTTCCCGGATGCGACCTTGATAAACCTTGCCTGGAATGGCCCAGATCGTGATGGAAACGTCCTGGCCCATGCTTAATTCATCGCGCCGGTTTTCCGGGATGCTGATGGCGATTTCCTTTTCCCCCGGCAGCGCCAGGTGCAACACCGGCTGGCCGGCAGCCACGATCTGACCGACTTCGGCCTGCACCGAGGTGACGACGCCGGCCTGGTCGGCCTGCAACTGAGTGTAGCCGGTCTGGCGAGCGCCCCCCGAAAGCTGCGATTGCGCCTGGTCAAACCGGGCCTGGGCGGCGTCGTGGGCGCTGCGGCGAGCGTCGAAATCGCTGAGGCTGATGAGCTTGCGCGTCAGCAGCGCCTTGGCGCGCTGCCATTCGGCGCGTGCTTGATCGCGGTCTGCGCGCGCCGCAGTGAGTTGCGCCCGCAGTGCTTGCTCGTTCAGCGCCAGATCGCCCGGATCGAGCTGCATCAGCATCTCGCCGACGTTGACCGATTGGCCCACTTCGATGGAACGCCCCGTGATCTTGCCGCCCACCCGGAACGCCAGCGGCATTTCGTAGCGCGCCCGCACCTCGCCGGCGTATTGCGCGGTCAGATCAAGCGGACGGGAGGTAGTGAGTACGGTTTTGACCGGACGGATTACCGGCGGCGCGTCCGGGGATGCGGGAGAGCAGGCGGCCAGCAGAAGCAAAGCAACTGGCAGGAGCGGAACGAATAAACTCATGGGTGAGCGGCCTGGTGAAGAAGATGAGAGTGAACAACGCATCAGGATTGCCCGATAAAACCGGCCAGATAATGATCGATCAACGACTTGGCGACCTCCTGGATCGAACGGCCACCGGCCATTTCCAGCGTTTGGTCAAGGCTGAGGATGCAGATTCCGTGTACGCCGCTCCACAGCGCACGGGTCGCCAGGGCAATATCCGCCGGGGAACGGCGCGGACAAAGCAGCGCCAGTTGACCTTGCACCAGATCGAAAGTCTGCGCCACCTTTTCGGTGAGGGAATCCGGCGCGGGCTGATCGGCGGGCAGGCGGTGCTGGTAGATGGCCAGCCAGCGGTTGGTTTCAGTCAGGGCAAAGGTGATGTAAGCCTGGGCCAGCGCACGGACCGCAACCGGCGGCGGCGGCTGGTCGGCGATAGCCGTCGCCAGCGCAGTGTGGAGCCTCTCCAGGGTTCGCTCGTTCATCTGCACGATGAGGTCGTCCAGATTGCGAAAGACCATGTACAGACTGCCCACAGTATAGCCGATGCGAGCGACCACCTTGCGCGTACTCAAGTCGGCCAGCCCGTTCTCGGTCACCAGGCGCTCGGCGGCTTGCAGCGCGATGGCCCGGAGTTCCTCGCGGGTGTGTTGGTTGCGTCTGCCCATCGGCTTTCTCCAACGGTTCTTGAATCAGAAGCGAAAGCCCTGAAAACATCTCCATAAATGAGTTAGCACCGCTAGAGGGCATTCAACCCAAGGGGGAATACCCGCAAGTCGGCCTGGGCCTGGGCTTCCCGCATCGCCTGACGGATCAGGGTAACGTTGATCTGGGCGCGGTGCTTGAGAATATCCGCCTTGATTTTAGCCAGTTCGTCAGAAGCCGCCAGTAACTCCCGCTCGATGCGCAGCCGTTCCTGGGCATAGCAGCGCCGCAGATCGGCAATGGCGGTGGGGTCAACGCCTTTGCGGGAATCATAGCGGAAGCGTTGTTCCAGCGCCTGCCGCCAGGCCAGCAATGCTGCTGACCGCTGACGACCGAGGCGCTGACCGAAACCGGGCACGGTTTTCAGCGCTTCGGCGCTCACGTCGGCGGCGGTTTCAATGCCGTAGGATTCCAGCGCCATCCGGTGAGTGGTGAGAATGCCGGGGATCCGGGCAGCGTCAATGAAATGGTTTTCCAGAAACGCCTGCAATTGAATCTGGCGCTGATCGGCTTCCAGCCGTTGCACATCGCGCTGCAACTCGGCTGGCAGGTTGCGGAGCCGGTCGCGCAGAGCGCGCAGCGCATTCAGCCGCTCTGCAAACGGTTGCCCGCTGGCGTGCTGGTTCCAGAGAGCGTGCAACTCCTGCCGCTCGCGCCGTGCGGCAAACAAGGCCAGCCGACGGCGCTGATATTCGCGGCGCACGGCTGGATTTCGCAGCAGCGACCAGGTGATGACCGCCAGCGGCAGCCATAGCCCGCTTAGTCGGGGCCGGATCAGGATCGCCGCCAGCNNGCCGGGCGGCGCAACCGCCAGAATGCGGTTCCAGACTCGATCCAGGTCAAAATCGGGCAGGCCGGCCAGCAGCTCGGTCACTGCGGCGCTGGGCGCGGGCAGGAAAAACACCGCTCCGCTGGCCCGCTCCAGCTCGCACCACGGGCAATCCCGCAGGTGTCGCGGATATTTATGCACACTGTTCCGGCTACAGCCATGTAGCTCACGCCCAAGCCGCTCCAGGGCCTGCAACCAGTCGCGGGCGGTGGGGCGGCCCTGCGCCAAACCGGGTGGCGCAAAGGCGCGCTCAAACAAATCGGTGATCGAGGCGGGCAGAGCGGCCAACGGCAGGATATGNNCCTTTGCCCCGGTAGCGCCCGGCGAAGGGGTGGCGGCCCATGAACAGCAGGTGGAAACACAGCAGCGCCAGACCAAAACCGTCGTGATCCGGGGTGCGTTGCAATCCGTGGAAGGAGCGGCCCTGCAATTCCGGCGCAGTGAACTGCGGCACGCCAACATCGCAGGGAAACAGTCGGCCACCGGCGCTGATCTGGAACGAATCGCAGTCAATCAATTTGACCAGCGCCTGAAGCGAGACCAGCACGTTGCCGGGATTGACATCGCCGATGACGTGACCGCGCGCATGAATGGCCTCAAACGCGCTGGACAGATTGCGGGCGGCGTGAACCAGAAACGACCAGTCCGCCTGTGGAAACGCTTTCCTGCGATGCGCCGGGCCGTAAAGACTGTGGATTTCCCGGTAGCCGCTGACCCGGGGCATGATAAAACCCTGCACTGGCCCCTCGGGCTGGACGCGCAATACGTCCACCGGCCAGGCGGCAATGTCCAGCAGGCCCGGATGCGCCTGCCGAACCATACCCTCCAGCTTGAGGGCTTTATCCGCGCTGATCGGTTGGTGATAAATCTTGACGACGAAACCGGGCCGCCCCGCGATTTCGTGAACCGCCCCCTCGCCGCCCTGCCCCAATGCCTGACCCAGTTCGAGCGGTTGGCTGGCCCCGCTATACAGCCTCGTCAAAACCGTCTTCCCGCAGGGCGCGCCCGGACCAACCGGAATCGGAATCGGAGCCGACCAAGGCATCCCTTTGATCGTCCCCGGTAATGGCGGTAGCCGCCGCCGCCATTACCGGCGGGGCAACCCGGCTGGACAGGATCAGGGTCTTGTCATCGTGAGTGCGCTGGTTGACGCCCGGCGCGTCCAGAAAGCGTTCCAGCGCGCCCATTAAATCCGCCGGACAGCCGGATTCGGGGGCGGCGCGCAAGCGCTGGAACAGCGGGCGAAAAAACGGCGCATGAGCCTGCCGGTTCTGATAATGCAGCGCCAGCGGTTGCAGGCCATCGGTCAGCAGCGCGATTTCGGCGACGGATTCAGTCAGAACGGCGCATTCCAGGCGAGCGACAGCGCCCGGATCGGTCACAAACCAGGTTTCGTTGGCGTATTCGCCGGCTTGCGGCCAGAACACCGGGCGGTAGTCGTCCCCGCTCCCGATCACAATGACGCCATCGCCGATTTGCAAAAACAGCGCACGGTCAGCGGCTATCACCGCACCCAGCAGGGTACAGGCGAACTCTCGAATCGGCTGATTTTCTTGCGTCGCCCGTTGCAGCAGGGCGGTTTGGACGCCTTGCACCAGCCGCTCGGCGGCAGATCGCGTCCATTCTTCCGCAGTCGCCGTGGATAACCAGGCCACGCATTCGGCAATGAGGGTTCGGCAGGCCAATTCTGCGCCGATGCGCGCTTTTGCAGCGCTGCCGGCACCATCGGCGACCGCCAGCACCAGCGCCGGATCCGCGTCGGCCATGGGCGCCAGTTGAACCACGCCGACATCCTGACATTCGGCGCCGCCGGCGCGATGCGCCACGCCGGAAACGCTGGCGTACACATAGCGCCAGCCGCCGGTTTCATTCATACCGCAGCCCAGCCATCAGGCGCAGCGGGGTTGCTCAGCGGCACTTCCGTGCCCGGCGCCGAGCGCGATACCGAGCGCATCGAGTTGGAAAGCCACTGAAACAGCTCGCGGAAGCGCAACCCTTTCAAGCGCAGGGGCTGACGGGTGGAAATCCGTTGCAGAATATCCAGATTGGCGCCCTCGACCCCGACCGCGAAGAAGGCGAAAGCGCGGCTTTCCTCGCCCTTGAGTACCTCGGCGGCGGCGGCGCGCCAGTCGTCGGTAGGGCTGCCGTCGGTGATCAGGAACACCCAGGGCCGGAAAAAGGGAATGCCGTGTTCACGATACAACGCCTTGCGCTGGTTCAGGAGTTCCAGCCCCTGGAGGATCGCCTGCCCCATCGGCGTATCCTTGCGCGCAATCAGTTGCGGCGGGGTGAACTGCTCGGCGGTCTGGAATTCATTGACCACCTCAACCGGGCCAAAGCTGATAATAGCGATTTCGACCCGTTTGGCGGCCAGACTGTCCGCCAGCAATTCCTCCCTGAAGGTCGCCAGTCCCTGGTTGAGTTCGGTGATCGGCGGGCCATTCATGGACCAGGAATTGTCCAGCAGCAGGACGCAGGGGCAGCGCGGTTCGGGATTGTCGGCGAATTCAGCGCCGCTGAAATCCGCGCTAAACGGAGTTTGTTGGGGAAGGTCAAGTTCGTTCATGCGGCGAATCCTCGGGGTGCGGCGCGAGCGCGACCGGCTGAATATAGCCGATTTGCTGCGGCAGCGGATGGGCGGAAACCGGCGCGGGAATACCCGGTATAATGAATAACGGTGGTCCTAAAATTTGAGTGATTTTAAATTGAGGTATGGTGCGTCAACAATTACCAAGA
>DEHY01000190.1 GCA_002352185.1 Competibacteraceae bacterium UBA2788 | reverse complement strand
GAGCAAAATCGCAAATGGGAGGTAAACCAGGAAGAATTGCGGCGACTCCATGAAGAGAGCATGGCTCTGGCTAAAAAGCACGAGCGGAGTATCGGCGCCTTGGGAGCGCGCTGGGGCCTGCAATCGGAAAAAGCGTTCCGCGACGCGCTGGCCGGGATTCTGGAACAGAGCTTCGGTGTGCAGGTGATCAACGTTAATGAATACGACGACCGGGGCGTGGTGTTCGGTCGGCCTGACCAAGTGGAACTGGATGTGATCATCAAAAACGGCCTGTTGCTAATCTGCGAGTTGAAGTCCTCCATTGACAAGGCGGGGATGTACATTTTTGAGCGCAAGGCGCGATTTTACGAAGAGCGTCACGAACGCAAGGCCAATCGGCTGATCGTGATCTCGCCGATGATCGACGCACGGGCGCAAAAGGTGGCGGAACGGCTGGGGATCGAAACCTACGGGGACTCAATCGAGGTTGAATCGTTGTAAAACAGGCTTTTCTCTATTTGTACCACGATGGACGTTATTGCGAACCGGCGCTTTAATGCCCGGAACGCTCGTATACCCTTCTCGAATGCCGCTCAGGCTAAAATTCACCCCCCCTGCACAGTTCAAACCAATGATTGCCCATGCGCCTCGGAACCCTCGTCTTTCTGGCTGGAATCCTGGTATTGCAGGCATTGCCGGAATTGCCAGCCCGCGCCTGGACGCTGGCGCTGCCGGGAGTGCTGGGCGCAGGGCTATTCATTCCCTGGATGCGGCTGCCGGCCTGGGGAATGGCGGGGTTCCTGTACGCCCTGTTGCTGGCGTCAGCGCCGGGCGTCCTGCCGACAGAACTGGAAGGAGTTGATCTGTGGGTCGAAGGCGGGATCGCCACCTTGCCCGACCGCGAATATCGCAGCACCCGTTTCGAGTTCACGATAGAGAAGGCCCTGCGCGGCGAGCAGCCGGCGCCGCTCGTCGGCCGGCGCGTGCGGCTATCCTGGTGGAATGACGGCGCAGCCGAGGAGCGCACGGCGACGGAAGCACATCCGGCGTTACGGGCGGGCGACCGCTGGGGTTTCACCGTGCGGCTGAAACGGCCGCATGGCCTGCTCAATCCCGGCGGTTTCGACTACGAGCGCTGGTTGTACGCCAAGGGCATCGTCGCCACCGGCGTCATCCGTTCCCAACCGCCGCCGCGCCTGCTGGCTAACGCCGACCGCTATCCATTGGACCGCTATCGCCAGCACATTGCGGAATCTTTCGAGCGGTTGCTGCCCGGCAATCCCTACACCGGCATTCTGGTGGCCTTGGCGGTGGGCGAGGAAAGCGGCATCACTCCCTGGCAGTGGGATGTGTTCAACCGCACCGGCGTCGGCCACTTGATGTCCATTTCCGGCTCGCACATCGGCCTGGTCGCCGGGCTGGCGTTCGCGCTGGTCTGGAATTTCTGGGGACGGATTCCGGCGCTGGCGTTGCGCTGGCCGGCGACTCGTGCGGCGGCGCTGGCCGCTTTGCTCAGCGCGGGCGGTTACACCCTGCTGTCCGGCCTTTCCGTCCCGGCGCAGCGCTCGTTTCTGATGGTGGCGGTGGCGATGGTTGCGTTGATCAGCCAGCGCTATGCCGTGTCCAGCCGCATTCTGGCGCTGGCCTTGCTGACGATTCTGGTTCTCGATCCGGGGGCGCCGCTGCTGGCCGGATTCTGGCTGTCGTTCGGCGCGGTGGCGGTCATTCTCTACAGCGTCAGCGGGCGCTGGCGCGAACGGCGGTTCTTCGGCCAGACCGTCGGTTTACAAATCAACATCACTTTGGCGATGTTGCCGCCGACCCTGATTTTCTTTCAGCAATTCCCGCTCTTGTCGCCTCTGACCAATCTCATCGCCATTCCCTGGGTCGGTTGCACCGTGTTGCCGATGACGCTGCTGGCGGCGCTGGTCGAGCCGCTGAGCGTTACGGCGCAGACCGTACTGCTGGAACTGGCGGCGCTGACCATGGACGGGCTGTGGCGCATTCTGCTGTGGCTGGATCGCCTGCCCGGCATGGTGCTGTATCGGCCCGCGCCGCCGCTGTGGACGCTGGCGTTCGCGCTGCCGGGCCTGGCGTGGTGGCTGGCGCCGCACGGCTTGCCGGGGCGCTGGCTGGGAGCGCCGCTGTGTCTGCCGCTGCTGTGGCCGCCGACCGTCGCGCCGCCGCTGGGCGGAGTCTGGTTTACCCTGCTGGACGCAGGTCAAGGTTTGGCGGCGGTGGTGCGAACCCAGAATCATGTGCTGGTCTACGATACCGGGCCGCGCCTGGGAACGACGCTCGATGCCGGTCGCGCCGCGCTCGCGCCGTTCCTGCGCCAGCAGGGCGCGCTTCAGGTGGATGCGCTCATCGTCAGCCACGCCGATAGCCAGCATACCGGCGGGGTGCGGTCACTGCGGGAACTGATGCCGGTGGCGCGCATTCTGACCTCCGCGCCGGAACAGACGCCGATAGAGGGCGCGCAACCGTGCCGGGCCGGCACAGCCTGGGAATGGGATGGGGTGCGCTTCCAACTCCTGCATCCGCCGCCGACCGGGTTCAGCGGCGACAATGCCTCCTGCGTCCTCCAGGTGGAGAGCGCGGCGGGCCGGATATTGCTGCCGGGCGATATTGAAGCCGCCGCTGAAACCGCGCTCGCCACGCGCTATGGAACCGGGTTGGCGGCTGAAATCCTGGTTGCGCCGCATCACGGTCATCGCAACCTGTCTACACTGGCGTTTCTGAATGCGGTGCAGCCGCGCTATGTGCTGTTCGCCACCGGTCATCGCAATCGGTTTGGCTATCCACGCGCCGAAACCATAGCCCGCTACCAGGCCACGGGAGCCATTTTGCTCAACGCCTCCGACGAAGGCGCCATCACGTTCCGGCTGGAGCCGGGCGCGGCGCTGACGCCGGAACGCTACCGGCGCGATCATCGCCATTACTGGACTGCGCCGTGATCGGGAACAAGGCCAGAGTCTATCGGCTGAATCCAGTATCATGCGCCGATTCCCTTTGCGACCGTGGGTCAACAGTGAAGATGCGGAAAATCAAGGAGGCCGCCGCATGATTGATTTGATTAAAGCAGGAGGGTGGTTGATGGCGCCGATTCTGGCCTGTTCGCTGGTGGCCGCCACCCTCATTATCGAGCGGCTGTGGGCGCTGCGGCGGGCGCGGGTGTTGCCGTCCAGGCTGTTGGCGATTCTGGATCACTGGCTGGAATCGGGGGTCGTCAATTCGCCGGATTTGAACGCCTTGCCGCTGAATTCGCCGCTGGGCCGGATCGTGGCGGCGGGGCTGGCCTGTCGCGGACGCAGTCGGGATATTCTGCGGGAACGGGTCGAGGATACTGGCCGCCATGTGGCGCACGAACTGGAACGCTTCCTCAACACCCTGGGCACTATCGCCGCCATCAGTCCGCTGCTTGGGCTGCTGGGCACGGTGGCGGGCATGATCAAGATTTTTCAGGTCGTCTCGGCGCAGGGCAACAGCAACTTCAGCCTGCTGTCCGTAGGTATCGCCGAGGCGCTGATCACCACCGCCGCCGGCCTGACCGTCGCCATTCCCAGCGTCCTGTTCTACCGTTATTTCAATGCACGGGTAGACGAACTGGTGGTGCGAATGGAACAGGAAACCTTGCAACTGGTGGATCTGCTGGATTCGGGAACGGGCGCCGAGGAACGAGCGCCATGAACCTGCGTCCCCGCCGCCGCGAAGATCCGGAAATCAATCTGGTGCCGATGATTGATGTCGTGCTGGTGCTGCTGATCTTCTTCATGGTCGCCACCAGCCTGCGGCCCGAATCGGAACTGGAGATTCGCCTGCCCGAAGCGGCGGGCCGTTCGTTGCCGAATCCTCCGGCGCAGCTGACCGTGGATATTGACGCCAGCGGTCGCTATGCCGTCAATGGACAAGCGTTGGAAACCACCGCCGCCATTGATCTGAAAGCGGCGTTACAAGCCTTTGCCAACGGTCGCCATCTGCCGCTGACACTCCGCGCCGATGGCCGGACGCCGCATCAGGCAGTCGTGACCGTGCTGGAAGTCGCCGGCCAACTGGGCCTGAAGCAGTTGGCGATTGCGACCACGGATGCCGTAACCGTGGCTCCCTCCACCTCGAAACCTGCGTCATCGCCGGACCCTTGAATCATGAACTGGCTGGATCGTTATGGATATTCCCTGAATCTGGTGGCGGTGTTGCTCTGGCCCATCAGCCTGCTGTTCGGCGTAGCGGTGCGGCTGCGGTGCTGGCTTTACCGGCACGGTTTCCGCCGGAGCGAAATTATCAATGTGCCGCTGATCGTAGTCGGCAACATCAGCGTGGGCGGCGCCGGCAAAACTCCGCTGGTGGCGCGGCTGGTGGAACTGCTGCGCGAGGCGGGCTATCAACCCGGCGTGATCAGTCGCGGTTATGGCGGCCAGTCGGCGGAATGGCCGCGCCATGTGGTCGCCGACAGCGACCCGCGCCAGGTCGGTGACGAGCCGGTGCTGCTGGCGCGGCGGTGCCGCTGTCCGGTGGTGGTGGGGCCGGATCGGGTCGCAGCGGCGCGGGCGCTGATCGCCAGTTACACGTGCAACGTCATCCTCAGCGATGACGGTTTGCAGCATTATCGTCTGCGCCGTGACCTTGAAATTGCGGTGGTGGACGGATTCCGCCGCATGGGCAATGGGGCCTGTTTGCCCGCCGGGCCGCTGCGGGAGCCGCTCTCCCGCCTGCGCGGGGTGGATTTCGTGGTCGGCAATGGCGCCGCCCGGGGCAGCGAGTATCTGATGTGCCTGCGCGGCGATACGGCGGTGAATCTGGCCGATCCTTACGTCAGCGCCGCGCTGGCCGGGTTTCGCCACAGCACGATTCATGCGGTGGCCGGCATTGGCGATCCGGGGCGGTTTTTCGACCATCTGCGCCATGCCCGGCTGCGGATCCTGGAGCATCCCTTTCCCGATCATCATGTCTTTCGCCCGGAGGATTTGCACTTCCCCCAGGATATGCCGGTGCTGATGACCGAGAAGGATGCGGTAAAATGCCGCGCTTTCGCGCCGGAGGGCTGCTGGTATGTGCCGGTCAGCGCGCAACTGGAGCCGGCGTTCGAGGAAAATCTGCTCAAGCGGCTGGCGACGGTGGCGATGGCCAAGGGCGTCCGGCGCGAACATTCCGGCGTGAATCGGCGAGCGCGGCGGCTCCCGACCGCGCCTCCTATCGGTGAAGAGGTGAAAGACCATGGACAAGAAACTGCTGGATCTTCTGGTGTGCCCGGTCAGCAAGGCTCCGCTGGTGTACGACAAGGCGCGGCAGGAATTGATCTGCAAGGAAAGTCGGCTGGCTTATCCGATCCGTGACGGCATTCCGGTGATGCTGGAAGCCGAGGCGCGCCGGTTGAGCGATGATGAGGCGGCTGCGAATGGGTGAGGCCGAACTCCGGTTTCGAGTGGCGATTCCGGCGCGCTATGCCTCAACCCGGTTGCCGGGCAAGCCGCTGCGGCTGCTGGCGGGGCGGCCACTGATCGAACACGTCTACCGGCGGGCGCTCGATAGCGGCGCGGCGGAGGTGGTGATCGCTACCGACGATCCGCGCATCCGCGAGGTGGCCGAGGGTTTCGGCGCGGCGGTGTGCATGACCTCGCCCGATCATCCGACCGGCACTGACCGGCTGGCGGAAGTGGCGATGCAGCGCGGCTGGCCGGATCAGGACATCGTGGTCAATGTGCAGGGCGACGAGCCGCGCATGCCACCGGCTCTGGTGCGTCAGGTCGCGCTGGGATTGGAGGCGCATCCCGCCGCCGGCATCGCCACCGCGTGTACCCGCATCCGCGAAGCCGCTGAAGTGTTCGATCCGAATGCGGTCAAGGTGGTGCGCGACGCGCAGGGNNCGGTGCTGCGCCGTTATCCGCAACTGACGCCGGCGCCGACGGAATTGACCGAGTCGCTGGAGCAGTTACGGGCGTTGTGGCACGGCATCAGGATTTATGTCGCCGAAACCGCCGCAGCGCCGCCGCCCGGCGTGGACACCGAGTCCGATTTGGCGCGGCTGGCGGCGGAAGGGGAGCGCTCAGGCTAACAGGTCGAGCGCCGCCAGTTCCGGCCAATCGGGGTTGAAGCGGTCGCCGTGAATGTTGAGTACGGCGATAGTGAACATTTGCGGGGTCCAGCCGCCGGCGTCGCCGTACTGATTGGGCTGAATCACCTGGCGGTCGCGCAGGTCGCGCAAAACCAGAATCGGCGGTTCCTCACCGAGCATTTCGATGACTTGGCAGGGAATGCCCTGATAGCTCAGGCAGCAGCCCAGCAGGTTTTTAAGTTTATCGGGATCAAGGCGCAACATGAGAGGGGGCGTCCACGGTGATCGGTTCCAGAATCTTGCAAGCAGCGCGGGCGGCATTTGCCGCGCCGCGACGGTCAGATGAGGCAAAGGCGAAAGCAATGGTCAAGGTTTTGTTTGTGTGCATGGGCAACATCTGTCGTTCCCCGATGGCGGAAGGCGCTTTCCGGCGCATGCTGGAAGATGTGGGCTTGGCCGGAAAGGTCTATGCGGATTCCGCCGGCACCCATTCTTATCATATCGGCGCGCCGCCCGATATGCGCGGCCAGGCGACGGCGTTGCGCCGGGGAGCGGATTTGCGCGGCCTCCGCGCCCGGCAGGTGACTGAAGCGGATCTGGCCGAGTTCGACTATGTGCTGGCGATGGATCAGGATAATTTCAAGCACCTGCTGGCCTTGTGCCAGAACCCGGACCTGCGCTCCCGCATTCAACTGTTTCTGGATTTTGCTCCAGAGGCGCCCGAACGGGAAGTGCCGGACCCCTACTACGGCGGGGCGGGCGGCTTCGAGCGGGTGATGGATTTGGTCGAGGCGGCGGCGCAGGGTCTGCTGATTGATATCCGCAAGCGTTACCGGATTTGAGCGGCGGGCAGCAGGATCAAGCGGCCTTTACGGAAGCAGGCGAGTAGACCATCCGCAAGTGGGCAGGGCAGCGGGATAGATTCCAGCCCGCAGCTTGCCGAGGTGTCACCACCCCTGCGTCAATGGGCAGAGGGTGTTCGATTGCAACCGGTGCGCGAGAGCCGGGTTCGCTGCAACGCATGGTTAGGTCACGTGTGGAATCTGAATCTCATGCTGGTGCTGCTCAATGTAGGCAAAGAGACGTTGCTCAATGTTCTCATCGTTCGCGTAATAGCGAGAATCACACTCGCCAAGCTTTTCTCTGCCGTCGTCCGAAAGCTCGGAAGCGACCCGTTCCACAGTGTCGGCGTCAAACTGCTCCGGCAACTGCAACACCGCGATGGCGTCAGCGGAAATCGCAGCGACCTTCGGGCAGCCAATGAACCCAAGTGCGCGCACGAGAAACCCCGTAAACCCCCGCGAAGAATTGCCGAAGAACTGCTCGTAGCCTCCGTTGTTCACTTCGCGCTCCATCGCCTCGACCGCCAGAACGACACGCTCTGGCTCGGAAAGCTCCCCCTCTGGCTTACTGCCCAACGCCTGCTCAACGGCGAGAACCAGCGAATCAATGCGGTGACTGTCCTTCATGGCAATCAACTGCTGAATAGTTTGTCCGCCGTAATTTTCGAGGAATGGTTTGCTCATTGTGGGTGTGGCGTGTGAAGTGGCCTAACGGGGCGGCGGATAAACCGCAGGCTTTTCCGCCCGGAGTCGGCTTGATCCGCTGGTTGTGCGGCGCGAAGCGCCGACGTAGCAGGTCCGACCCCACGCGCTTGTTAGCTATTGAAAAAACGCGCTGCGTATTGGTTCCAACTGCGTAACAAAGCCCCACGCCGCTCGAAATCGTACTCGTACTTGAGGGCGCGATATGTGTTTATATATTCGTCCCTGAGACTAGCGAACGGGGCGCTATTGTATTCTTGCTTAATCCACTGCCATTCCTGCTCAGTTGGTTCATTCAGGTACTCTTCGACCTCCCATAAATAGTCTGCTTGATCTCGATTAGAAGAGTGCCATATATCCAATAAACCAAGCAGCTCTCCGAAGAGGAATGGCAGCATGTAAAGATTACTGAGCATGGCATGTTGCAACCGATAACGTGCCTGCTCTTCATTGCCGTTTCTGTATTCTGTCAGCGCCCAATACAAATTAAAAACTGGCTCTCCGATATCTTCCGGGAATTCAGATTCAAACCATGAAAAGAACTCCAATGCTTTGCGATTTTCGCCCGCAAGGACAAAAAAGACGCCAGCCCTGTAGCGCTTCCCAGAACCATCATTAATATAGCCGTGTTGTTCCTTTTCTTTTAATAGAGCCAGTCGGTTCCGGTTCGCTCGGTCTCGAAATTGCTTCTTTTCTTCGGAGATCATTCAGCGTTCCTATTGTGGCTAATGTTTAAATTTACCAGTCTGCGCGGTTTTTCAAACAGGTCTGGTTGAGCGCACGGTTATACCTTGGTGTCATCAAGATGAGAGAGTTTAATATCTCGTAGATAGGAAAACTTGGAGTTGTAGTTGTAGGCATTTTTAATATCGAGGGCTACTCCATCAGCGCTATCGTAGAGATTGCCACCTGTGATGTTCATTAGCTCCAGTCGGGCAAATACATTTGACGCAGCTGACTGGTTTATAAACACCTTCGTAAGGATTGGCCTTCCCGGTAGCGTTTTCGTGCCATCAAAAAAAGGTGTCTCTGTCTCTTGCTCAATGTAGTCCTCAAGGTCTTTCAGACCCATGCGCTTATACCAGAGCGTGTCGTAGATTAAACAACCAAGCTGCCGTTGCATCCGTTTGTTGGCGGCACCAGGAAATGGGATGAACTGTAGAGTATTTGCTGGGAATCCATTTTCAACGTCTTCCCGCTTGGGCCACTGAAAGCTATGGAAAGCCTTGTAGAAAGCGTCACAGTCAGTTCTTGGATCATGCAGTTTTTTCGCTCTTACCTCGGCAAGCTGGTTTACGTTGAGTGCATAGACGACGGAATAGGGTTTCTTTTTTTCCCTTGGTATGCGGACTCCATTGAAGGCGAAAAACAACGCAACATATGGCGAGTAGGAAAAGTCCAGACATGGCGTCGGGACACCATGATGTCGCCCATGCTCTAGTGCTTCAAATCGGTTGGTGTGGTCGAAGGATTTAATTCCTAGTTTTTCTAAACCAACCTTGTACGCCATAAGTGCTTCGTCAATATCGGTATTCCAAGGCTCGTGCAAAACTGCCCGGTGCCTTTGCCACGTGTTCACCAAGCGATATTCGCTCTTCTCATGCCCTCGAAATACTATGGTGTCGTTCGACTCATAGGCTAAGGCTTCAAGGAACGCAATTGCACCTTTGGCATTTTGGAATCTCTTGGTCACTATGCTCATCGGTTCAGCCTAAAGGCTATAACAGTGTAATAGACACAATGATCCAATAGGACACCAGGCAGAATCTGCCTAGCATCGGCAGGCTTGAAACTGACAGCACTGCCTGCCTATTCTACTGCACCTGCAACAGCGCCAGCAATCCTTCCAGCAATTGCATCGGATTCGGCGGACAGCCTGGAATATGCAGATCGACCGGGATCACCTCAGCCACCCCGCCGACGCAGGCGTAGCTACCGGCAAACACCCCGCCGTCCCGCCCGCAATCACCGACCGCCACCACCCATTTCGGGTCGGGCGTGGCCGCGTAAGTGCGCTCCAGCGCCTCCCGCATATTGACCGTCACCGGGCCAGTCACCAGCAGCACATCGGCATGGCGCGGCGAGGCGACGATGTGAAAACCGAACCGCTCCAGGTCGTAAAAGGCGTTGTTGAGCGCGTGAATTTCCAGTTCGCAGCCGTTGCAGGAACCGGCGTCCACTTCGCGGATTGCCAGACTGCGGCCCAAGCGTCGCCGGGCGGCTTGATCAACCTTCGCGCCCAATTCGGCCAGAGCCTGTGCGGAAGGGGCCGGAGCCGGGATCGTCAGCGGCGACCGCCACAGATTCTGAAACAGCAACTTGCGCATGATGGCGTCGCCTACAGATCGTGGCCCGAATACGAGCCGTTGAACGATTTATTGCACAGCGGAAAATCCGCCACGATGTTGTTTTCAATAGCGGCTTCCAGCAGCGGCCACTGGAACCAGGAGGGATCACGGGGATGGCAGCGCGCCACCGTGCCGTCGGCAGCCAGCCGCAGCCAGACCAGAATATCGCCGCGAAACCCCTCCACCAGCGCCATGCCTGCGCACGGTTGGCCGGGACGGTTCAACTCCCCGCG
>DEHY01000023.1 GCA_002352185.1 Competibacteraceae bacterium UBA2788 | reverse complement strand
CCGCTCCTGCTGGCGCTGCAACTTATCCTGTAGCGCGGTGTGGAGTTCGGTCAGGCGTTCATCCTGGCGGGTCAGCGCGAC
The DNA here is from genome assembly GCA_002352185.1 of Competibacteraceae bacterium UBA2788. Taxonomy (GTDB): domain Bacteria; phylum Pseudomonadota; class Gammaproteobacteria; order Competibacterales; family Competibacteraceae; genus Contendibacter. Next base: position 3,998 of record DEHY01000023.1, on the reverse strand, counting down.
CTGAACCGTGGATAATTCCTGTTGGAAATTTTCATGATCGCGCCGCGACGCTGCAAGATCATCGGCGAGTTGCGCGGGTGCGGCGGCGGGCGGCGGTGGCGCGGCAATCAAGGTGGCTGCGGAGCCAGGATGATCCTGGACTGCGGCCAGCGTATCCCGCCAGTTCTGATCCAGCTCCCGCAGCAGATCGCTTTGATTGGTCAGGTCGGTTTGCAGGACATTCAAAATCTGGCGGGTGGAATTGGTATCCGCTGACACCTTGCCCATCAGGGTTTCCAGATGCTTCAGGCGTTCCTGCTGCTTTTGCAGATCCTGCCGGATCTGGCCCGCGTCCACCCCGGCATGGCGCTGAGCTTCAAATTCGCCGCTGAGCCGCCCGACCTCTTCCTGGAGCGTTTGCGCATCCTGCCAGAGGGTGGCCAAAGAGCCGGTGAGATCGTCAAACCGGGCTTGCTGCTCCTCAAACTGTTCCCGAACCGTCTCCTGAAGGGTTTGCGCATCCTGCCAGACTGTCGCCAGGGAGCCGGTGAGATCGTCAAACCGGGTTTGCTGCTCCTCGATCTGTTCCCGAACAGCCTCGGCGCCGGTTTCAGTAGCCTGGCTGAGCGTATCCAGCGCGCTTTCGAGTCGTTGCAGACATTGAGACTGGGTTTCTGCGCTGGCGCCAAGCTGCTCCAGCCGTTCCTGATTGGATTTGACGGTGTGCGCCAGTTGCTCCAGGTGGCTGTCGTGCTGTCCGATTTGGGATTCGAGCGCCTTCACTCCATCCCGGGTGGTTCGCGCGTCATGACTCAGCGCCTGAATGGAGAGCAGCAGGCTGTGCATCTCCCGCGCCTGGCCGGATATCTGCTGCTCCAGCGCCTCGATTTGAGCGGTCGGCGCCGCCCGCTGCTCCAGAGCGGCCTGCCACTCCTGGCGCAGGTCGGCGGCGAGCGTCGCCAGGGTTTGCTGTAGATGCTGCTGATCCTGCTGGAAACCGGCAATGAGTTCGGCCAGTTGCCCGGCCTGGGCGTGAGAGTCGCCGGCAAGACCCGCCAGCGACTGATGATCCGCCTGCCAATCCTGCTGCAGCGTGGCGACTGAGGCGGCGATGGCATACAACCGATCCTGCTGGGCGCTGGTTTCGGCTTCCAGCGTCCCCAGTTTCCGGCGCAGGTTCTGAAAAAAACCAATCGCTCCATCAAGGGAGGATTCGAGTTCGGTCGCGTCGTTCATGGCGTCACGTCGCTGGGTTAGGCAACTAAAGGTAATTCCATTGCTTTCGTTTGCGCGGGCAAAGGAGTTGGGGCGAATCAGATAATCATGAGTATGACCGATTTTTTCTTCCTGGCGAGCAGGGGTGGAATCTCTTTGCGTACAGTCGGCATGTTAGGAAGCGGCGAATAGCTATCCCCGCTGTGCCTGGCGGGTGGGCGCGGGCGGACGATACCGGTAGCTGTAGGGCCGGGTCACGGCAGCGCCGTTCCAGCAGGGCGCTGGACGGGGCAGCGGCGCCCGCTCAAGGTTGTCGAGGACCGAACAGGGCAGGTACGCATGGATGGCGCGGGCGAACAGGGCATGGACCGCCGCTGACTGATTGCACGACGCAGCCGCACTCTCCCGCAGTTCGATCAGATAAGGCGCACGCAGACCACGATGTTGGGTGGCGGCGCCCACGGAATGCAGCACCACGCCGATGCGGCGCAGCAGGCGGGCGAAGGCGTCAGTCACCAGCAGATAGCAATATTCGATCCCCCGTTCCAGGCTACAGACTGTAATGGCTCGGAGCATGCCAAGCATCACCTCGGATTCGCGATCCGGGGTAACGTGGCCGAAGCCGCGATCCAGATAGGGATTGCCATGATGAGGGTTGGGCGAGCGGATGACGCAGATGCGGGAGATTTCACCGAGTTGGCGCCGCTGAATGTGGTCGGCGTGGCCTGGCGTCAGGCAGTGCAGGGTTTCGAGCGGGAAACTGGCGGCATACGGCAGCACCAGCCTCATGGCGGCGACCCAGCTACCAGAACTACGCTGGCGGACGATGAACTGCGCAGCGTGGGTGTCCCAGCGGTCGTTTTCCTCGCCAGTGGCAAAGTCGGCGGGATTTTCGAAGCCGCGCTCCATGCAATAAACCTGATAGCGAATCTTGCGGTGGATGGCGCGACTGGCTTCCGTGTCGGCCAGAATGACTTCGTAACCGTCGTCGAATAACTGATTGACGCTTGGCCGCATTTTAAGATGCAAGGGCACGGGTGACTCCCTCCAAACATACGGGTTCTGAATTCAGTGGGCGGCTGATATTGTTGTGCTATCGCAAAAAGTGTTGCTAAGTTGCCAATTTAAGCATAGCACGCATTCTCTCAGAACTCCGGGAGCCGGGCTAGAGGAGATTTGAACGGGGCTGCGTTGTCTCTGTGGAAACGGGCTGTTGCAAAAAGGAAAGAGTGGGTGGCGCCTGTTCGCTACAATCCGCAGCCTGCCTCCGCGACTCGATGCCCGACTTGACCATGACCATGAATCTCTTTGTTTTAGCGCGTAATCCCGTTGTTTGCCTGATGGTCGCCATGGCGGTCTGGGGCAGTTCCTTTGCGGCGATGAAGCTCGCAGTAGCGGTGTACGATCCGATCCTGATTACCTTCGCCCGCCTTCTCATTGCTTCTGGAGTCTTTCTGGGGCTGCGGCGCAGGTTCGGGCCGATCCGCTACCGGCGCGGCGACTGGCGCTGGTTGATGCTGATGGCGCTGGTTGAGCCGGTGTTGTACTTCGCGCTTGAAGCCAATGCCCTGCGGTTCACCTCCAGCGCAGCGGCAGCCACCGTCATCGCCCTGCTGCCGCTCGGCGTCGCTCTGGCCGCGCAATGGCTGTTGCGCGAAGTGGTGAGCGGGCGGTTATACGCCGGGGTGCTGGCGTCGGTGGCGGGCGTGATCCTGCTGACCGGGAGTGACGAACAAACCGCGCTGTCGCCGCAGCCCTGGCTGGGCAACGCTCTGGAATTTCTGGCGATGCTGTGCGCGGTCGGCTACACGCTGGCGGTCAAGCGGCTCAGCGCCCATTATCCGGCGCTGTTCCTGACTGCCGCACAGGCGTTCATCGGCAGCGTGCTGTATTTGCCGCTGTTGCCGTTCGCGGAACTCACGGGCGTTATTGATGGGCCGGCGATGCTGGCAGTGCTGTATCTGGGCGCAGTGGTCAGCGTTCTGGCCTATCTGTGCTACAACCATGCCCTTAGCCAATTGCCCGCCAGTCAGGTGGCGGCCTATTCCAGCCTGATTCCGGTGTGCGCCGCCTTGTTTGGCTGGTGGCTGTTGGGCGAGACGCTGACTCTGGTTCAAGGCGTCGCCACTTTGCTGGTACTGGCCGGAGTGGTGTATAGCCAGACCGGCGCGGCGATCCTTGATCCGCAACCGGCGCTCAGTCCGGTCAAATCGTAGCGAATCCGCGCACCCGGCGCGGTGGCGGGCAAGCCTGATGCACCTACGCCGTGGGCACAGCCAGCACCTGCGCCAGCCAGCCGGCGATGTCGCGGATTTCTTCCCAGCACACTTCATGGCCCATGCCGTAGTCATGCCATTGCGGCGAATAACCCAGGCTTTCCAGCCGTTCAACGCTCATTTGGCCGTAGCGCATGGGAATCACGGCGTCGTAATCGCCGTGCGCGATAAATAATGGCGCGGATTGATTCGCCGGATGACGTTCGGCGTTCAGCCGGTCGGCCAGCGGGATATAGCAGGACAGCGCCAGAATGCCGGCCAGCCGGTCGGGGTAGCGCAAGCCGGTATGCAGCGCCATCGCTCCGCCCTGGGAGAAGCCGGCCAGCACAATCCGCTCGGCGGGAACGCCGCGCTGTTTTTCCCGCTCCAGCAGCGCGACAATCGCCCGCTCGGAGTTGTACACGCCATCAGGATCTTCGCGGCGCGGCAAATCCATGGTCAGCACATCGTACCAGGCGCGCATCCGCATCCCGCCGTTGACGGTCACGGGCCGGATCGGGGCGTTGGGGAACACGAAGCGGATGCCCA
>DEHY01000028.1 GCA_002352185.1 Competibacteraceae bacterium UBA2788 | reverse complement strand
TGACCGAGAAGATGGTCGTCGAGCGGTATTCGCATGTCATGCACATCGTTTCCAACGTGACCGGACGGCTGCGGCCCGGTCTGACAGCGATAGACGCATTGCGGGCCACCTTCCCGGCGGGCACCGTCAGCGGCGCGCCCAAGATTCGGGCGATGGAGATTATTGACGAACTGGAGCCGGTCAAGCGCGGCATTTACGCGGGGGCGGTCGGCTATCTGTCCTGGTCCGGCAATATGGATACCGCCATTGCCATTCGCACCGCCATTCTCAAAGACGGGATTTTGCATATTCAGGCTGGAGGCGGGGTTGTGGCTGACTCCATTCCTGACAAAGAGTGGGAGGAAACCATGAATAAGGGCCGGGCGCTGTTCCGGGCGGCGGCGCTGGCGGAACGGGGACTGGATGAGCCAAGAACAGTTGGAAAATAAATAAATTAGCGTAATTGTGGAGGCAATAATTATGGTGGAAATACTGCTTTTGTGGATTGGCCGACTGGCCGGTTTGGTGGGCGTAGTCGCCTGCCTGATCGCTATTGGGGCGCGGCTGACGGGCGCTTTCTGGGTTGCGGGGTTCCAGGTTGGGACGCTGCTTCAGGCGGGTATCGCCGCGATGGTGTTCGGCTGTCTGGCGCATCTCGTGGTATTAACCTTGCGCTTAGGCGGCGGCTGAATCTGACGCCATTGTCTCGACCACCAGTTCGCGCAGTACCGTGGTCGCGTAAGCACCGGCGGGCAGCCGGAAACTGATGACGGCGACACAAGGTTCGGAAAATTCCAGCCTTGCATCCCGCACCATCAATCGCAGCGCCCGCCGTTCCTGCTCCAGCCCCGCTGCCGCCAGTCCGTCACGGAATATCGGCAAGGTCGCCGCAACCGCTTCCTCCAGTTCCCGCACTGCGCCGCCGCTCCGTAATTCGCCGGCGCCCCACAGCGGGCCGGTCGGGTGAACATCAAACGCTGCGACCCGCTGATAAAGAGTCGCATCCACCTCGGCGGCGGCAAAGATGCTGTGGCTGCCCGCCAGCATCAATACTTCGCCGGGCAACGCCTGATTCCAGCTTTGCTCATGAACCCGCTGCGCCAGCACCGCGTTGAACAGTTCGGAGCGGGCGGCGGACAGATACAGGCCGCGCCGGTGGCGGTCGCGCACCTTTTCCCGCCCGCTGAGCATTGCTTCGGCCCGTTCCAGATTGCCGCCCTCGCGCCCAAAACGCTGCTCGCCGAAATAGTGAGGTACGCCGTGCGTGGCGATGAGATTCAGCCGGGTTTCCAATTCCGCCGGATCGCCGTCCAGCTCGCGGATCACGATGCGAAAGGCATTGCCGCTCAAGGCCCCGCGCCGCAGTTTACGGGAATGGCGCACCGCTTTGAGTACGGTGAAATCCGGATCATCGGCGGCGGTCCAGTCCGGTTCCGCCCGCCCGGGCAAGTGAACCGAGAACCATTGCTCGGTGACGGCGCAGCGGTCTTTCAGTCCGGCGTAACTCACTGCTCCGGGCGCAACGCCCGCCCGTTCCGCCAGGCGTTTTGCGACCCATTCGGTATTGGCGCCGCGCTTGCGCACCCACAGCCAGACATGTTCACCCGCGCCGTCCAGGCTGAAATCCATTTCTTCGCGGACCTGAAAATCATCGGGAGTCGTGCGCAGCCGACCCCGCCAGCGCGGCTGGCCGTGGGCGTAGGGCAGGACGATTATGGGTTGAATTTCAGTCATTTCGGGTGGTTTCCACGGAGTTCAGGGTTAAATCACGCCAATCGGCAGTATTCGTATGGTACGCTTTTGCCCGCATTGAATTTCTTCAGGAGTTTCGCCATGTCCCAACCCGCGTTCCGCCTCACCTTTAGCTTCGATGATTACCTGGCATGGGAAGATCGCCAATCGCAGCGCCATGAATTTGTGCGCGGCGAGGTGTTCGCCATGGCTGGCGGCACTGATTTGCATAATGAAGTCGGCGGTAATCTTTATGTGATGTTGCGCCAGCACCTGCGCGGCAGTCCGTGCCGGGTGTACATGGCTGATGTCAAGGTTCGGGTGGAGACGGCGGATTGCAGCTTCTACCCCGATGTGCTGGTGACTTGCGCCGAGAACGACCGCGCCGACCGCTACGTCAAGCGTTCTCCGTTGCTGGTGGTCGAGGTGTTGTCGCCAACGACCGCAGTTTTCGATCTGGGTGAAAAATTCGCGGCCTACCGGCAACTGGACAGCCTGCAAGAATATGTGCTGGTGGACCCGGAGCGGGTCCGCATCCAAATCTACCGGCGGCTGGAGAGTCAATGGATCGTGGACAGCACCGGTCCCGGCCAGCGGCTGCGTCTGGAGAGCATTGACCTGGAATGCCCGGTGGAGGCGGTTTACGAAGACCTGAGCGCGCCGCCGGCGGTCGGCATGGCGCAAGAAGAAGAACGTCGGCCATAGACCGCGCCGCAGCGTCAAACCAGCAGCGCAACCACATGGACGGCGATGCCTTCGCCGCGACCGATAAAGCCAAGCCGCTCGGTGGTGGTGGCTTTGACGTTGGCCTGTTCCGGGGCAATGCCCAAATCGGCGGCGATCCGTTCGCGCATGGCGGGAATGTGCGGAGCCATTTTCGGCGCCTGGGCAATAATCGTGGCGTCCACATTTCCGACCGTCAGCCCCTGCGCCCGCACCAGCGCTACCACTCGTCGCAGCAGAATCCGGCTGTCAATGCCTTTGAATTCGGCGCTGCTGTCGGGAAAATGCTGGCCGATGTCGCCCAGCCCCGCCGCGCCCAGCAGCGCATCGCAGAGCGCGTGGAGCAGCACGTCGCCGTCGGAGTGCGCAATCAGGCCGTGACGATGCGGAATGCGGACTCCGCCCAGGGTGATGAACCCGCCGGGACCGAAAGCGTGAACGTCGAAGCCGTGACCGATCCGCATGATGATCCTCCTGCCAAAGCAACTTTCCCAGGTGATTAATCCGCCATTCGGCGCTTCAGATAAAACTCCGCCAGCGCCAGATCCTCCGGTCGGGTGATTTTCAAATTATCCGCCCGGCCTTCAATCAGCCGGGGCGCAAAGCCCGCCGCTTCCATTGCCGCCGCTTCATCCGTGACCAGCAGCCCACGCGCCAATGCGGCGTTGATCGCGTCGCGCAATCGCTCCAGCCGGAACATCTGCGGGGTCAGCGCATGCCAGAGCTGCGAGCGATCCACCGTCGCCGCGACCCGCCCGGCGGAATCCGCCCGCTTCAAGGTGTCCCGAACCGGAACGGCCAGTAATCCACCCACGGGATCGGCGGCCAGTTCATCCAGCAAGCGCTCCAGATCCGCAGCGCTCAGACAGGGCCGGGCGGCGTCATGCACCAGCGCCCAATCGTCCGGCGCGGCCCATTCCTGCAGCGCTTCCAGCCCGTTGCGCACGGAATGACACCGTTCCGCGCCGCCGATCACGACCCGTAATGGCTTGTCGGTCGTAAGTTCGGCAGCGACTTCCGGCCACCACTCGTCTTCGGCGCCGACAGCGACCACGACGCCGTCAATGCGCGGATGATGCAGCAGCGTGTCCAGCGCGTAGGCGATGACCGCACGACCGGCGAGGGGCAGGTATTGCTTGGGGCGGGCCGAACCCATGCGCTTGCCGACGCCGGCAGCGGGTACGATGGCCCAGTGGCGCTGGTTATTCACGGCGTTCCGGCGTCTCAACAGGCGCTTCAACAGGCGATTCAAAAGGCACTTTAACAGGCGTCTTAATCATAGGCGCGAGCCTGGGTTTGGCGGGTGGAGCGGAGGGCTTAATCGTCGGCCTGACCGGGGTGGGAGAAGGTTTGGCCGCTGGCGCAACGGGTTTTACGGCCACCGGCGGTTTTCGGGCAGGGGTCGCCGACTTGCCGGGGGGCGCAGCTTTACCAGGAATGAGAGGAGCAGCCGGCTGCGGCAGCGGTTGTTCGAGCAGGCGGTAAAAGGTTTCGTCTGGACGAATCATGCCCATTTCGGCGCGTGCGCGCTCCTCAATCGCCATCAACCCGCTTTTCAGATCCTTGACTTCCGCATCCAAGCCCTTGTTGCGTTCGGACAGCGCCGCGTTATCGTCCTTTTGCACCTGGATGGCAATGCGCAGGGCGCGCGTCTGGCGCAGGCCGCCTTCATCAATCCAGAGCAGATAGTGCAGAAACACCAACACTGCGATCAGCGCCGCCGCCAGAATTTGCAGGCTCAAGCTATGTTCTGTGGGATAAGCCATGGGGGGGCGGGCTAAAAAATTGAGCGCCGCCCCTGCTCCCCGGCCCCGGAGTCGGGGCGGAGCGGCAGGGAAGGCGCGGTTCAGGGGTGCAATGACGGTGCCGGAACGGTCGCCGTCAGGATGCTGGACTCAGCTTGGGAATACGTTGAACGCCGCCTTGCCCGGATAGGTGACGGCGGAACCCAGCTCTTCCTCGATGACCAGCAGCCGGTTGTATTTGGCGACGCGGTCGGAACGGCTGAGCGAGCCGGTCTTGATCTGGCTGGCGGCGGTTGCTACCGCCAGATCGGCAATGGTGGTGTCCTCGGTTTCGCCGGAGCGGTGCGAGGAAATCGAGGTGTAGCCGGCGGCGGCAGCCATGTTGATCGCCGCCAGCGTCTCGGTCAGGGTGCCGATCTGGTTGACCTTGATCAGGATCGAGTTGGCGATGCCCTGATCGATGCCGCGCTTGAGGATCGAAGTATTGGTCACGAACAGATCGTCGCCGACCAACTGGATCTTCTTGCCCAGCAGGCGCGTCAGCTCCGCCCAGCCGTCCCAATCCGATTCGTCCATGCCGTCTTCGATGGACACGATGGGATAACGCGCCGCCCAATCCGCCAGCTTGGCGGCGAATTCGGCGGAGGTGAAGGAGCCTTCGCCTTCCAGCACATACTTGCCATTCTTGTAGAACTCGGAGCTGGCGCAGTCCAGCGCCAGGAAGATGTCCTTACCCGGAACGTAGCCCGCCTGCTTGATGGCTTCCATCACCACATCCAGCGCCGCTTCGTTGGATGACAGGTTGGGCGCGAAGCCGCCTTCATCGCCGACCGCCGTGTTCAAACCCTGCTTCTTCAGCACCGCTTTCAGCGCATGGAACACTTCAGCGCCCCAGCGCAGCGCCTCGCGGAAGGTTGGCGCGCCAACCGGCATGATCATGAATTCCTGAATGTCCACATTGTTGTCGGCGTGAGCGCCGCCGTTGAGGATATTCATCATCGGCACCGGCAGGGCATAGGGGCCGGTGGGATTCAGGTACTTGTACAGAGGAACCTTGAGTTCGGCGGCGGCGGCGTGCGCAATCGCCATGGACACCCCCAGCAGGGCGTTGGCGCCGAGGCGGCTCTTGGTGGGAGTGCCGTCCAGAGCGATGATCTTCTCGTCAATCGCCGCCTGATTATTGACGGCTTCCACGCCGAGCAGGGCAGCGCGCAGTTCGCCATTCACATTGGCGACGGCCTTGAGGACGCCCTTGCCCAAATAACGGCCCTTGTCGCCGTCGCGCAGTTCCAGCGCCTCGCGGCTGCCGGTCGAAGCGCCGGACGGCACCATCGCGCTGCCCTTGGCGCCGGATTCCAGCACCACATCCACACCGATGGTCGGGTTGCCGCGTGAATCGAGAATCTCACGACCTTGGATGGACTTGATTTTTGACATGGTGAACTCCTGTGGGTACGGGTTGCGTGAAAAAATGAAGTGTTATTGTGGTTAAAGCTCAGCTTCCGGGAAACCCTGTTGTTTGATCAACGTGTCCAGCGCCTTGAGCGTCGCCAGCAGCGCTTCCATCCGATCCAGTGGCCAGGCATTGGGGCCATCGCTCAGCGCCCGATCCGGATCGGGATGGGTTTCCATGAACAGCCCGGAGATGCCCGCCGCCACTGCGGCCCGCGCCAGCACCGGCACAAACTCGCGCTGGCCGCCGGAAACCTGGCCCTGACCGCCGGGCAATTGCACCGAATGGGTGGCGTCAAACACCACCGGACAGCCGGTGGCGCGCATCACCATCAGGGCGCGCATATCGGACACCAGATTATTGTAGCCAAAGGACGCGCCGCGTTCGCAAACCATGATCTGAACGTTTCCGGCGATACGCGCCTTGGCGACCACGTTCGCCATATCCCAGGGTGAGAGGAACTGGCCTTTTTTGATATTGACCGGCTTGCCCTGGCGAACCACGTTCTGGATGAAATCAGTCTGGCGGCACAGAAACGCCGGGGTTTGCAGCACATCCACCACCGCAGCGACCTCAGCCAGCGGGGTGTATTCATGCACATCGGTCAGCACCGGCACCCCGATTTGGGCTTTCACCGTTTCCAGGATTTTCAGTCCCTGCTCCAGCCCAGGGCCGCGATAGCTGTGGTGCGAGGAGCGGTTGGCCTTGTCGAAGGAGGATTTATAGATGAACGGAATGCCCAGGCGACCGGTGATTTCCTTGAGCCGCCCGGCGGTATCCAGCGCCAGTTGTTCGGATTCGATCACGCAGGGACCGGCGATCAGGAACAGAGGCCGATCCAGGCCGACTTCAAAACCACAGAGCTTCATCATCGGGTGAGGGCCTGTTCGCCACGTTGCTGGCGCTGCCGAATCGCGGCCTTGACGAAGCCGTGGAACAGCGGATGACCGGCGCGCGGGGTGGAAGTAAATTCCGGGTGAAACTGGCANNGTGCAGCGGTTCCCGATACCGGTTATTGAATTCGTAGCGGTGGCGATGGCGCTCGGTGATGACATCCTTGCCATAGCTGAGACGAGCCAGCGAGTCGGCAACCAGTCGGCACGGCTGCGCGCCCAAGCGCATGGAACCGCCCAGATCGCCGTTTTCCCGGCGTTGCTGAAGCGTGCCGTCCTCTTCAGTCCAGTCGGTAATCAGCGCGATCACCGGATGCACAGTGTCCTTGCGGAATTCGGTGCTGTGCGCCCCGGCCAGCCCGGCGACATGACGGGCGAATTCGATGACCGCGACCTGCATGCCCAGGCAAATGCCGAGGTAGGGAATCCGGCGCTCGCGGGCGAAACGGACGGCGGCGATCTTGCCTTCGATGCCGCGTTCGCCGAAACCGCCCGGCACCAGAATCGCGTCCATCGGTTCCAGGCTGGCGACGCCCTCGCGCTCGATGCGTTCGGAGTCGATGTAGTGGATGTTGACCCGGGTATGGGTGTGGATGCCGGCGTGGAGCAGCGCTTCATTCAGCGATTTATAGGCGTCGGCCAGGTCCACATATTTGCCCACCATGGCGATGTCCACCGGGTCGGTCGCCGTTTCGATGGATCGCACCACCCGTTCCCAGTCGGCGAGATTGGCGGGCGGCAGAGTGTCCAGCCGCAGCTTGCGCGCCACGATGTCGTCTACGCCCTGCGCGTGCAGCAGCAGGGGAATCCGGTAGATGGTGTCGGCGTCGGGGACGTTGATCACGGCCTTGGGTTCGACATTGGTGAACAGGGCGATCTTGCGGCGTTCCTCGGTCGGGACGGCTCGATCCGAACGGCACAGCAGAATATCGGGCTGAATCCCGATGGAGCGCAGTTCCTTGACCGAGTGTTGCGTCGGCTTGGTTTTGAGTTCGCCGGCGGAAGGGATGTAGGGCACCAGAGTCAGATGGATAAACAGCGAGCGCTCCCGGCCCAGTTCCACGCCCATTTGCCGAATCGCTTCCAGAAACGGCAGCGATTCGATGTCGCCCACCGTGCCGCCGACCTCGATCAGGGCGATGGTCGCCTCGCCCGCGCCGAGCCGGATGCAGCGCTTGATTTCNNGTCATGCCGACGAAGCGTTCGTAATGGCCGAGATCAAGGTCGGTTTCCGCGCCGTCGCTGGTGACGAAGACTTCCCCATGCTGAAAGGGACTCATGGTGCCGGGGTCAACGTTGATGTAGGGATCAAGCTTGATCAGGGTGACTTTGAGGCCCCGCGCTTCCAGCACTGCGGCCAGCGACGCGGCGGCGATGCCTTTGCCCAGCGAGGACACCACGCCGCCAGTAATGAAGATAAATCGAGTCATGCCGAGAAGGGTGTGGGTAGCTAAAAAAGACACGACACGATACCAGACCGCGCCGCCGATAGCGACCCGCCCGCGCTACGTTGCCTCGACCCTGCCGTCCATTACCTGATTACCTGATGTCCACGGCCCGCAAGGCGGTGGAAACCACAGGCAGCCTCATTAGATCGCCTGCTGCCCAAACATCTTCATTTCGTCACCGCTGCCGGTTTCGCACTCAAGGCGGGACTCTTTATCCTTGCCTGTAGCCTTCACTTTGGTTTCTAACCGGTTAAGGTGGCAACTTGGGTTAGTTATTAAAAAATAAGGGTTCTTCGAGGGTTTTTGTGGAAAGCGGGGGTCAGAACTCTATGCATTAACTTATAATTGATACAACATAATAAAATTATGAACTTAATGCGTATCAAAATTGATAATTTCTGCAAGCAACTACGGTTGTTCAGGCGTGGATAGAGAACCATCGTGATGAACTGAATGCCGATTGGGATACTGGCTGTCAGCGGTGAGAACCCCTACAAGATTTCTCCTCTTTGAGGCTGTGCTGAAATGCGTACTCTGGAGCTAAAAAACCGGCCCGGTTAATCGCTTTGGCGCGAAAAGACCAAGGAAACCCGTGATGAACCCCGAACATCTATCCGCCGCCGACCAGATCGGCTTTCCCATCCTGAGCCTGCTGATCATGTTGCCGCTGGCCTGGGGGCTGCTGCTGCCGTTCCTGCGCACGAGCCGCGCTGTGCGCATCGCGGCGCTGACCGGGGCTGGTCTGGAACTGATCTTGTCGCTGCTGATGCTGGCGTCCCTGCGCCCGGAAGTTGCCGGGATGCAGCTTATGGAACGAGCTGCCTGGATTCCCAGCCTGAATGCCCAGTACCTGCTTGGAATTGACGGCCTCGCCGCGCTGTTTCCGCCACTGACGGCGCTGCTGTTTTGCGGCGTCATCCTGGCGTCGTGGACCAGCATCCAGACCATGCCCCGGCTGTATTTTGCTTTGCTGTTGGCGCTGGAAGGCATCACCATGGGCGTGTTCTGCGCCCTGGATCTGGTGCTGTTTTTCCTGTTCTGGGAACTCACTCTGGCGCCGATCTATTTTTTGATCAGCCTGTGGGGCATCGGGCCGGAACGGCGCTTTGCCGCGACCAAGTACACCCTGTTTATGCTGGCCGGCGGGATTCCGCTCCTGTTCGCCATCCTGCTGCTCGGACTCCATCATGCCAGCGCCGTTGAATTGCCGCTTCCCGGCGGGCTGACCTTCGACTATCTGGCCTTGATCGAGCAGCCGCTGCCGGCCCCGATGCAGGCCGCCGTTTTTCTGCTGCTGTTTTTCGGCTTTGCAGTGAAGGCGCCGCTATTTCCGTTCCATACCTGGCTGCCGACCGTGCTGCGAGAGGGACCGGTGGGGTTAAGCGCGCTGCTGGTGGGCCTCAAACTTGGCGCTTTCGGCATTCTGCGTTTTGCTCTGCCGCTGGCGCCGATGGCGGCCCGCGAGTATTTCTGGCTGATGGCTGCGCTGGGTGGGTTCGGCGCGATTTATGGGGCATTGGTGGCGCTGCGGCAATCCAATCTGCGCAAGATGCTGGCTTTTTCCAGCGTGAGCCATGTCGGTCTGGTCATCGTCGGTATCGCCGCCATGAATATCCAGGGCGTACAGGGCGCGATTTTTCAACTGGTGAATTTCGGGGTGGTCGCAGGCGGTCTGGTTCTTCTGACCGGCTTTCTGCACCATCGCTTGGGATCGACGGATCTGGCGAGTCTGGGCGGACTGGCGCGCCCGCTGCCGCTGCTGACCGCTTTCTTCCTGCTACTGGGCATGGCATCCATCGGCCTGCCCGGCACCAGCGGTTTTGTCGCCGAACTGCTAATCCTGATCGGCATATTTCAGGCTTCTCCCGGCGTGGCGTTCATCGCGCTGTTCGGCGTGATTCTGAGCGCCGCCTATTTTCTGGGTTTCTTCCAGCGGGCGTTCCTGGGTCCGATCACTCAGCCGGCGGTCGCCGCCGCGCTGGATCTCCGCCCGCGTGAGCTGCTGATTGCCGGTGTTCTGGGGGTGCTGGTGCTGATGGGTGGGCTGTTCCCCGGCCTGGCGCAGAATGTCACGACGGGCGCGGCGAACGGGTGGGTCGTGCGAATGGCGGCGGATCAACAGCAGAAAGCTTCAAGCATGACAGGGTATAATGCGCGGCGAGTCCCAAAGCTAACAAGTGATGATGCGCCATGACGAATATCAACGAGTTATTGCAAGGCTTTCAACGCTTTCGCGTCAAGAGCTTCGAGCCGAACCGGGAATTGTTCAACCGGCTGGCGATGAAGGGGCAAGCGCCGCGCACCTTGCTGATCGGGTGCAGCGATTCCCGAGTGGATCCTGCGATCCTCACCGACTCCGCGCCCGGCGATCTGTTCGTGGTGCGCAACGTCGCCAATCTGGTGCCGCCCTACGAGACTACGGGCCGCTATCACGGCACCAGCGCCGCCCTGGAGTTCGCCGTCTGCAACCTGCAAGTGCATAACATCATCATCCTCGGCCATTCGCGCTGCGGCGGCATCAACGCACTGCTGGACGGCTACGGGGAAAATGACGAGGGCGAAGGCTATATCGCGCCCTGGGTTCGCATCGCTGCGCCGGCCCGTGACGAAGTGCTGCAACGCTGGCCGGAGGCCAGCCGCGAATTCAAACAGCGGGCCTGCGAACGGGCCGGCATCCGCACCTCTCTGGCGAATCTCATGACCTTCCCGTTCATCCGTCAGCGGGTCGAAGAGGGTGGCCTGAAGCTGTATGGCTGGTACTACGATCTGGAAAACGGCGAACTGATGCAGTACGACCCTGAAAAAGACCGCTTTTACGATTTATATTTTGGCCCGGCGCCGGCGGATGATGATTGAACGCTTCCTGACCTGCCGATTCGTTGTGTTTGCAATCCCTGCCCACTTCCCTGTATTCGATCCACGGACCTTGCATGAATTCGATCTCCGCTCTTCCCATTCGCCGCGCCCTGCTCAGCGTTTCCGACAAAACCGGCCTCGTGGATTTTGCCCGCGCCCTGGTTGACTTGGGCGTGGAACTGCTGTCCACCGGCGGCACCGCCAAACTGCTCAGCGCCAGCGGCATCCCGGTGATCGAAGTCGCCGATTACACCAGCTTCCCGGAGATGATGGACGGGCGGCTTAAAACCCTGCATCCCAGGATTCACGGCGGCCTGCTGGGTCGGCGCGGTGAGGACGATGCGGCGATGGTTGCACATGGCATTCCGCCGATTGACCTGCTGGCAGTGAATCTCTACCCGTTCGAAGCCACCGTCGCCAGGCCGGATTGCGCGTTGGCTGATGCGATTGAAAACATCGACATCGGCGGCCCGGCGATGCTGCGGGCGGCGGCCAAGAATCATGCGGCGGTTACGGTCATCACCGATGCCGGCGACTATGACCGGGTTCTGGCCGAGATGCGCGCCAGCGGCGGCGCGGTGAGTCCGGCCACCCGCTTCGATTTGGCGGTCAAGGTGTTTGAGCATACCGCTCATTACGACGGCGCGATTGCCAATTATCTTGGATCGATCCGTGCCGAGGGCGAACGCGACCCGTTTCCGCGCAGCTACAGCGTGCAGTTTCACAAGGCTCAAGCCATGCGCTACGGCGAGAATCCGCATCAGGGCGCGGCGTTCTACGTCGAACCAAAACCGGCGGAAGCCTGCATCGCCACCGCCCGTCAGTTGCAGGGCAAGGAATTGTCCTATAACAACGTCGCCGACACCGACGCCGCGCTGGAATGCGTCAAGGGCTTCGCTGCGCCGGCCTGCGTGATTGTCAAACACGCCAATCCCTGTGGCGTGGCGGTCGGCGCTACGATTCTCGACGCTTATAACCGCGCCTATCAAACCGACCCGACCTCGGCCTTCGGCGGCATCATCGCCTTCAATCGGCCACTGGACGCCGCCACCGCCAAGGCGATTGTGGATCGGCAGTTTGTCGAGGTCATCATCGCCCCGGAAATCATGCCGGATGCTTTGACAGTGACCGCCAGCAAGCAGAACGTGCGGGTGCTGGCCTGCGGTCAGTGGGGGGCCGCACGCATTCCGGGCTGGGATTACAAACGGGTGACGGGCGGCCTGCTGGTGCAGGATCGGGATTTAGGCCGAGTAACGCTGCCTGATCTCAAGATTGTCACCCACCGCCAGCCCAGCGACGCGGAACTGGCGGATTTACTCTTCATGTGGCAGGTGGTGAAGTTCGTCAAATCCAACGCCATCGTGTTTGGCCGGGATGGCATGACTCTCGGCGTCGGCGCGGGGCAGATGAGCCGGGTGTATTCAGCGCGCATCGCCGCGATCAAGGCCGCTGACGAAAAGCTGGACCTGAAAGGTTCGGTCATGGCTTCGGACGCCTTTTTTCCGTTCCGTGACGGTATTGACACCGCCGCCGAATATGGCGTCTCCGCCGTCATTCAGCCGGGCGGTTCCATGCGCGACAGCGAAGTGATCGCCGCCGCTGACGAACACGGTATGGCGATGGTGTTTACCGGGATGCGGCATTTCCGGCATTGAGGAATCCGTCATGCTCGATTCATTGTTTGTCCGCAATTTCCGGCTTTTCAAGAAGCTTGAAATCGAACGATTGAGTCGAGTCAATCTGATTGTCGGCAAGAACAACTCAGGGAAGAGTTGTTTTCTCGAAGCTGTTCGGATTTACATGAGCAACGCTTCACCAAATGTTTTGTTTGAGTTGATTTCTCAACGTAACGAGTTGTGGGAGCTTGATATCCAAGATGAAGAGCAAAATATCCATGACTATGAAAATCCCTTAAGGTATTTATTTTATGGCTATCATCTACCCCGAGCAGGTGATGAAGGGATACAGATAGGCTTGTTACAGGATATCCAATCAAATTTATGTGTTCGTACTCAGCTTTATCAAATTATTTCTTCTGAGGATGGACGGCGCATTCATATTATCCCACAGCAGGAAATACCAAATATTGATGCCAATCTAGTTGGTGGAGTCGCGTTAGAGATTGAAAAAGGTGAATTGAAAAGATTATTACCTTTGGATGAATTAATTAGGCCATCACGAATAGGAGTCAGTAGAAACCGCTTTTTATCGTATTCGCTTGAAATCAAAGAAAATATTCAAATCGTCCCGGCAGGAGGAATGAGCGAGTCTCGGATTTCATTATTGTGGGATAATATCAATCTGACTGATCTTGAAGATGAAGTAATAAACTGTTTGAAGTTGATCAATGGCTATGTTAAGGGAGTCGCGCTGGTAGGTAGTGAACAGGCTCGCACAAAATATAGAATACCAATCATTCGGTTGGAGCAATCTTCTGAACGGCTGCCCCTAAAGAGCATGGGCGATGGCATGACCCGTCTTTTTCATTTGATTCTGGCCCTCGCCAATGCCAAGGATGGTACTCTTTTGGTGGATGAGTTTGAAAACGGACTACATTGGTCGGTGCTGCCAAAAGTGTGGGATACCGTCTTTAAGTTGTCGGAAAGATTGAATGTTCAAGTATTTGCCACTACCCACAGCCGAGATTGTATACAAGGGTTTAAGCGAGCCTGGGAACAAAATCAATCGCTGGGTAGCTTCCATCGTCTGGATCCGGACCCGGAAAATGGCGCCAAGTCTATTTCTTACTCGCTTGAAACGCTCTCCGATGCCTTGGATATGGATGTCGAGGTGCGCTAAGTGAGAATCAAAGATCCTTGTAAGTACGAAGGAAAAAGGGTCTTGCTGGTCGAAGGGGTTAGTGATTGCCATGTTATCATGGCTTTGTGCGGCGTTTGTGGTGTTCCCGAAAATTTTGGAATCTACCAATGCGGGAATGATGTCGAAGCTTTGAAGCGTTTGAATGCGCTGATTTTGCAAGCGGATGGACCAGAAATAATGGGTATCGTGCTCGATGCTGATTCGCCAGATATCATGAATCGTTGGCGACAGATTAAAGAGAAGCCAGAACTTAAAGCGTATCTTTTTCCAGACGAACCAACTCCCGATGGGATCGTCGTTTCTGGACAGAAAGGCAAACCCAGATTAGGCGTCTGGCTAATGCCAGATAATAAAAATCCGGGGATGTTGGAAGATTTTCTGATCGAGCTAGCGCCACAGGATGGAATAGAAGCGGCTAAAAATTGTATTGCTAGGGCACAAAGTAAAGAATTGACCTGTTTCAAGGAAATTCATCTTAGCAAGGCTGTGATTCACACTTATCTGGCGTGGCAAGACGAGCCGGGAAAGCCATTGGGCCAAGCCGTCACCGCGCAAGTGCTACAGCCTCATACACAAACCGCCAAGGCTTTTATCGATTGGCTACAGAGATTATTCAATCCATGAACATCCTGATCGTCGGCGGCGGTGGCCGTGAACACGCGCTGGCCTGGAAAGTGGCGCAATCGAGCCGGGTACGCAATGTCTACGTCGCGCCGGGCAACGCCGGCACCGCCAGTGAAGCCAAGGTCACCAACATCGCCATCGCTGCTGATGATCTGCCGGATTTGCTCAAGTTCGCCCAGGGTCATCACGTTGATTTAACCATCATCGGCCCGGAGGTGCCGCTGGTGCTGGGGATCACCGACCTGTTCGCCGCTGCCGGCCTGCGCTGTTTCGGACCGAGCCAGGCGGCGGCGCAACTGGAAGGTTCCAAGGCTTTCGCCAAGGATTTTCTGGCCCGCCATCGCATTCCCACCGCCCGCTACCGGAGTTTCACCGACCCCGACGCGGCGGCAGCCTACATCCGCGAGATGGGGGCGCCGGTGGTGGTCAAGGCCGACGGCTTGGCGGCGGGCAAGGGAGTGATTCTGGCGCACAGTGAGGAAGAAGCGATTACGGCGATGCGCGGCATGTTGAGCGGCGCGGATTTTGGGGCGGCGGGGCGGCGGGTGGTCGTCGAGGAATTCCTGTACGGCGAGGAGGCCAGCTTCATCGTCATGACCGACGGCGAACAGATCCTGCC
>DEHY01000204.1 GCA_002352185.1 Competibacteraceae bacterium UBA2788 | reverse complement strand
GGCGCGACCGCGAGATGCAGGCGGGCGAAATGGCGGTGGGCCTGTTCGGAATAGCAGGGGTGAAGCGCTGGCGAGGCGCCGGCGGCGGTCGGCTGGCGGGTCGGTTCCATGTGCGTTCCCCGAAAAAGGGTCAAGGTGGATTGCAACCGGCCATGGCCGGGCGCGGATGTCGGTAAAGCTCTTAGCAACCGGCGTGCCGAATGAAAATAAAAATAACTGTTTGTATTTGTTTATTTTTTATTGGAGAGATTGGGGCCTCGTGGCGTTTGTCACAACCCGGAAGCGGCGATTGTCGGTAACGGCACAATGCAGGCCCCAAGGAAGTGAACGGTTGCCGCACCCGCTAATCGTCGTCCTCATCTTCATCTAGCGCAGCGATTTTCCGCTGCGGCACGGTCTTGGGATCGACGGTGATCGGCCGATAAATCTCCACCCGGTCGCCGTCGGCGAGCGGCGCGGCCAGCTTGGTGATCTTGCCGAAGATGCCGACCTTGTTCTTGTTCAAATCCAGTTCCGGGCAGCGCGCCAGAATGCCGGAGCGTTCGATGGCCTGGAGCACCGTACTGCCCTCGGGCACGTCCAGCGACAGCCAGATTTGTTGTGATGGCTCGGTATAAGCAACGCTGACTTGCACGATCCTCTCCTTGATTTTGAAATGGAATCAGGCCGTGGATGGCGACTGTTCCGCCCCCGTCCCGACCTTGCCCCGACCTGCCGCCCGCCGCTCCCAGCGCCGTTCCGCCGCCCGCTTGCCGGCCAGCAGGAACCCCAGCGCCAGAAAACCGCCGGGCGGCAGCAGCATCAGCAGGAAACCCTTGTACTTCGGGATGAGCGTGGTTTCGAGAAAGGCGAAGCCGTCGCCCAGCAATAGCGAGGCATGAGCGAACAAGGTGGCGCTGCCCAGGATTTCCCGACAACCGCCGAGCAGCATCAACGCTGCGGTGTAGCCCAACCCCATCGCCAAACCATCCACCGCCGAGGCCAACACCGGCTGTTTGGAAGCGAACATCTCGGCGCGGCCCAGCACCGAGCAGTTGACCACGATCAAGGGGATAAACAGTCCCAGCACCTTGTACAGCTCGTGCAGCCAGGCATTGATCGCCATGTCCGCCAGAGACACCAGCGCGGCGATCAGCAGCACGAACACCGGAATCCGCACCTCCTGACTGATCAGGTCGCGGCAACCGGCGATCACCACGTTAGAGGCGAGCAACACGCCGGTGGTCGCTAGGCCCATGCCGAGGCCGTTGGTGGCGGTGGTGGTCACCGCCATCAATGGGCACAGCGCCAGTATTTGCACGAAGGCGACATTATTGCGCCAGAGGCCATCGGCGAAAATGCCGCGATAGTCCTCGCTCATCAGTTGTTTCCTCGGTCGGGAGCCGGCTGACCGGCGATGGGTCCGGGCGCGGTCTCGTCCAGCAACAAGGCGCGATGGGCGGCGAAGAATTCCAGCCCCGCCTTGACCGCCTTCACCACGGCGCGCGGGGTGATGGTGGCGCCGGTGAATTGATCGAAGACGCCGCCATCCTTTTTCACCGCCCATTGATCCGGTTGCGGGTCGTTCAGCGAACGGCCGGTGAAACTCAAAATCCAGTCGGATTTGCTCGATTCGATCTTGTCGCCCAGGCCCGGCGTCTCGTTGTGGCTGATCACCCGTGCGCCCAACAGATTGCCGGCGCGATCTATCCCGATGGCGATCACCATCGCGGTGTTGCCATAGCCCGGCGCGCTGACCTGATAGCACACCGCTTGGACTTGGCCGCCGCGCCGCGCCCGGTACGCCACCAGCAGTTGGTCGCCATCATCGACGGTCACCGTGTCGCGCACCAGATCGTTGTCGTAGTGCGTGGCCGGAACGACCTGCTGCAAGGTCACTTGCAGATCCTCCAACCGGCGCTGGGCGATGTCGGCGCGGGTCAGGTGATCGGCGACACCGATGGCCGCGCTGGTGAGCAGGGCCACGCCGCCCAGCAACGCGACGTGATAGCCCAGCCGTTGCCGGGATTCCGGCTTCAGGAACCACGGGTTCATTCGGTGCCTCCCGATCCGGCGGGCGGACGCCTGGCGCGTTCGGGCACCGGACGGGATTGGCCGCGCCAGGTGCGGCCGTAGATGCGCGGACGGACGTAATGATCGATCAGCGGCGTGGCCGCGTTCATCAGCACCACGGCGAACGCCACCCCTTCGGGATAGCCGCCCCAGGTGCGGATGACGTACACCAGCACGCCGCAGCCGGCGCCGAAGATCAGTTGCCCCAGCTTGGTGGTCGGCGAAGTCACCGGATCGGTGGCGATGAAGAACGCGCCCAGCATCAAACCGCCCGACAGCAGATGCACCGCCGGACCGGCGAACCGCTCGGGATTCAGCCAATTGAACCCGGCGGCCAGCACCAGCACCGTCGCCAGCAGGGCGACCGGCACATGCCAGGTGAACACCCGCCGCCACAGCAGCCACAGCCCGCCGATCAGGATCAACAGGTCGGACGTTTCGCCCAGACTGCCGCCGGTCCAGCCCAGCGCGGCGGTCCCGGCCCCGTAATGGCCGGGCAGGATCTGGCCGAGTTCGCGGGCCATGCCCAGCTCGGTGCGGACGTGGCCCAGAATGGTCGCCCCGCTCACCGCGTCGATGTCGGGGATGCCGCCAAACGTGATCGCCAAACCTTCCAGGAAACCGGGCGCAGCGCCGGAAAACGGCGGACGCGGTTCCAGCCAGAGCGTCATCTCGACCGGAAACGACACCAGCAGGGCCACCCGTGCCAGCATCGCCGGGTTGAAGAGGTTCTGGCCGATACCGCCGAACACCTGCTTGCCGACCACGATGGCGAAAAAGCCGCCGATGGCGCCGATCCACCACGGCGCCCACGGCGGCAGCGACAAGGCGAGCAAAACCCCGGTCAGCAGGGCGGAACCGTCCAGCAAAAACGGTCGCACCGCACGCCCGGCCAGCCGCAGACAAACCGCCTCGCCCAGCAGGCACGTCAATATCGTGACCAAAAACAGATTCAGCGCCGGCCAGCCGAACAGCACGATGCCGTATAGCGTGGCGGGCGCCACCGCCAACAGCACCAGGCCCATGATGCGCGGCACGCTGTCGGACGCATGAGCGTGGGGCGCGCTGGGCAAATGCACGCTCATGCCGCCGCTCCTGCCTTCGCCTTGGCCTGGCGTTTTTCCGCTCGACGCCGCGCCGCCGCTTCGGCCTTGGCCCGCTCCTCCCGCGCCAGCCGCGCTTGCCGCTGTTCCAGCAAGCGACGGGTTTCCTTGGCCTTCTGTTCCGCCCGCTGCCGGGTTTCGAGCGCGCCCTTGGCGTACTCGAAATACTGGACCAGCGGAATGCGCGAGGGACAGGCGTAGGCGCAAGAACCGCAACTGATGCAGTCGATCAGCCCGAAATCCAGCGCCCCGTCCAGATCGTCGTGACGGGCGCGCTTGGACATTTCCAGCGGCATCAAGCCCATCGGACAGGCTTCGACGCAGCGTCCGCAGCGGATGCAGGGCGAGGGCGTCGCCTCCAGGCGGGCTTCGGCGGCGGTCAGCGCCAGAATGCCGTTGGTGCCCTTGACGATGGGCACTTGGGTGCCGGGCAACGGCTGGCCCATCATCGGCCCGCCCATCAGCAGGCGGGCGGGCGTTTCCGCCACTCCGCCGCAGAACGCCAGCAAATCCTCGACCAGCGCGCCGATGGGAGCTTCCAGGTTTTGCGGTCGGGCCACCGCGCCGCCGGTGACGGTCACGATCCGCGAAATCAGCGGATGGGCGTGGCGCAGCGCCCGATGCACGGCGTAGGCGGTGCCGACGTTATGCACCAGCACGCCGGTGTCGGTGCCGCGTCCCCCGGCGGGCGTTTCCAGGCCGGTCAGAATCTGGATCAACTGCTTGGCCGAACCGGCGGGATAACGCGATGGCACCATCGCCACCCGCATCTGGCGCTCGGACTGGCAGGCCGCCTTCATGCGGGCCACCGCTTCCGGCTTGTTGTCCTCGATGGCGATCACCGCGTTGGGCGCCTGCAAGGCGTGGAGCATCAGGCGCACGCCGTCCACGATCTGCTCGGCCCGCTCGCGCATCAAGCGGTCGTCGCAGGTCATGTACGGCTCGCACTCGGCGCCGTTGACCGCCAGGGTATGCACCTTGGCCTGCCGCGCCTTGCCGAGCTTGAGCGCCGCCGGAAAATTGGCCCCACCCATGCCGACGATGCCGGCCTCACCGATGCGGGCGGCGATGTCCTCCGGCTCCAGCGTGAACGGGTCGGGCGGCGGTTCCCGCTCTAGCCAGAGATCCTCGCCATCGCTCTCCAGCGTGATGGTCGGCAACGGCAGGCCGGACACATGCGGCGCGGCGAAATCGCCGATGGCCGCGACCACGCCGGAGGTGGGCGCATGCACCGACGCCGAAACCCCGCCTTGCGCCCGACCCAGCAACTCGCCCTTGCGAACAATCTGCCCGACCTTGACCACCGGCACCGCCGACCGACCGGTGTGCTGTTGCAGTGGAACGTGCAGCCGGGCGGGCATCGGCAAGACTTGAATCGGCTGATCGGCGCTCAGGTGTTTTTGTCCGGCCGGATGCACGCCACCCCAGAAATTGAACAGTTTCATGGCATCAAACTCCGAGGCCCAGCGCCGGCTTGGGCCAGTGCCACGTCTTCAGGGTGAGAGCGGCGGGCCGCAGTTGCAGGCACTCGGTCGGGCACACGTCCACGCACAGCCCGCAGCCGATACAGGCATCCTGGATGACGCCGTGAATCTGCCTGGGCGCGCCAACGATGGCGTCGGTGGGACACCTGCCGCCGCAGTGGGCGCAGCCGATACAGGTCGCTTCGTTGACGTGCGCGAGCAGAGGCGGACCGCCGTTGGATGCGCCGTCCACCGCGACGCCCAGCTTCGCCGCCAGCGCCTGAACCAGGGTCGGGCCGCCGGGCGGGCAGAGCGTGACGGCGGCCTTGCCGGCGGCCAGCGCTTCGGCTGCGCCATTGCAGCCCGGATAGCCGCACTGCCCGCAATTGACCCTCGGCAGCATTTGCTGGATTTCCTCGTGCAGGGGATTGCTCTCCACCCGCAGATAGCGGGCGGCGAGACCCAGCACCCAGCCCAGCCCAAGTCCCAACAGCGTCAAGCTCAATACGGCGGCGATCATCTCAATACGCTCCCAATGCTGAAATAAAGCCCTCTCCCCTTTCTCCCGCAGGCGGGCGAGGAGAATTTTCCATCGCTAGCGCGTCGGCAAGCCCACGAACCCCATGAACGCCAGCGCCAGCAGGCCGGCGGCGATGAAGCCGATCGGGGCGCCGACGAAGGGTTCCGGCACGTTGGCCAGCGCCAGCCGCTCGCGCAAACCGGCGAACAGCACCAGCACCAGGGTGAATCCCAGGGCGGAACCGAACCCGAACAGCAGACTTTCCAGCAGGCTATGCGGTTGCTGGATATTGAGCAGCGCCATGCCGAACACCGCGCAGTTGGTGGTGATCAGCGGTAAATAGATACCCAGCACTTGATACAGGGCGGGACTGGCCTTGCGGACGAACATCTCGGTGAACTGCACCAAGGCGGCGATGACCAGGATGAACGCCAGAATCCGCAGGAACTGAATGTCCAACGGAATCAGCACGTAACGCTCCAACAGCCAGCAGATCGAGACCGCCAGGGTCAGCACGAACGTAGTGGCCAGCCCCATGCCCACGGCGGAATCCACCTTGTTGGAAACCCCCATGAACGGGCACAACCCCAAAAATCGGACCAGCACCACGTTGTTGACAAACGCCGTGCCCAGCAGGATGAACAGGTAATCGCGCATGTCGGCCTCCGCGTCATGCCACGGGTTCGGCAGCAATCATGCCAACGGCGTCCATTACAACCATTTCTTTCCTAATCAGGTCATTACCAACCTTGATCCCGCTCCAGGCCGGGTCGGAGCAATGTAGGGTTTGCGACAATGCGGTGCGAGAAGCGGCGTCGGTTGTGGCAAAAGCCGCATAACGATGGATGGGCTTGATCGCGCTTCTCCTTGCTTGGCACGGGAAAACCCTTGTCTCCCTCAACCCATTCGATCTCGGCGGCGATACTGGTCACGACTTTGCATGTAGCCGTCGTATCCATGCTCCCTATCCATGCCCCCTATCCATGCCCAACACCGAGTACGCCATGACTATCCAAAACGATCAGAACACGTTCGGGTACTCTCCCACTCCAACCGATGTGGAACCGACTGGGCCGGCGACCAGGAACCTGCCGCCCTGGGTGTTCTCCAAGGTCGTGGATCAGCTGACCACCGCTGTTTGCCTCACCGACACCGCCGCCAACATTTTTTACGTCAATCAGGCGTTTACCGAGGTCACCGGCTACACCGCCAGCGAAGTCATCGGCAAGAACACCGCCATGCTGTCGGATCAATGCACCCCGCGCCGGGTCTACGAGCAGATGTGGCGCCAGATCAGGCGCGGCAAACCCTGGACCGGGCTGCTGGCCAATCGCAGCAAGCGCGNNGCAAACCGCCTATTTCCTCGGCATCTACCGCGACGTGACCGCCATGCACCATCTGGAACAGCAGTTGCACTACCAGAAGGCGCTGATCGAATCAATGGTGGACGCCGCCCCGGCGGTCATCGCCCTGCTCGACGAAAACGGTCGGGTGATTCTCGACAACCACGAATACAAAAAGCTGGTCGGCGACCTGCGGGTGCGTGAGCCGGCGGCGGAATTTTTGCGTGCCCTGCGCGAAACCTTGGGCGAAACCTTCCCGTGGGGCGGGGCGGAACACGGTTTCCGCGACAAGGAAGTCAGCTTCGATCCCGGCGGCAAGGGCCAACCGCGCTGGTTTTCCTGTTCCGGGGTCTGGTTCCGCGAGCAGGACGGCAGCGTGGCCCACTTCTTCAAGCCGGTGCGCCAGACCTATCTGCTGCTGATGGCCAACGAAATCACCTCGCTCAAGCGCCAGCAGGAGGCGGTCGGCATGAACGCCATGCGCGCCCTGCTGGCCGAGCAGGAACGGGTGCGCAGCATGAGGGAGGCGCTGCAAGCGGCCATTTTTCAAATGCAGGGACCGCTGAATCTGATCGCCGCCGCCCGCGACCTGCTGGAACGGCGCGGTGCGCACAGCGATCCGGCCCTGCGCCACGCGCTGCGCCAGGCGACAACCGCCGGCCAGGACGCCTTGGAACGCTTGCGGGCCTTGATCCCCGAGGTGCCGCCGGAAGCAGCGGCGCCGGTCAACATCAACCAGTTGTTGCGCGAAGTGCTGGAGCTGTGCAAGCAGCGCCTGCTGGCGGGCGGCATGGTCGTGGACTGGAAGCCGACCCCGATCCTGCCGGCTGTCACCGCACGCGCCAGCCGTCTGCGCAGCATGTTCAAGCAATTACTCGACAACGCGCTGGACGCCATGGAAGGCAACCGCCACCAGCCCCGCGAACTGCGCATCGTCACCGGGGTCCGCGACCAGTCGGTGGAGGTCGTCATCGAGGACACCGGACCGGGCATCCCCCCAGATTTGCGCTGGCGAATTTTCGAGCCGTTCTTCACCACCAGGCGCACAGCCACGCATACGGGTCTGGGGTTGGCGCTGGTGCAGGAGGTGGTCAACGAGCAGCGCGGCGTGATCGCCCTCGATTCTGGTTACACCGCCGGTTGCCGCTGGCACGTTTCGCTGCCCATCAAATACGCCGAAAGCGCCTGACCGCCGCCGAAGAGACGCCCTCGTGGATCGTTCAGAATTGTTGGAGATCGAGCTGGCGACCTTGTTCGGGGTAAGCCGGATTCTCAGCCAGCCCTGCCCGCTGGAAGACACGCTCGCACGCATCCTGCACGTACTGCACGACCGGGGCGAATTGCTGCGCGGCACGGTTTCCCTGGTGGACCCCGATAGCGGCGCCCTGCTGGTCAGCGCGGTCCACGGCTCGTCCTCGCTCCCGGACGACCAACCGGTGCGCTACCTGCCGGGCGAGGGCTTGCTGGGCATGGTGCTGGAGCGGGGCGAAAAGGTCGTGTTACCGCGCATCGCCGACGAGCCGCGCTTTCTCAACCGCCTGCGGCTGTACGACCGGGAATTGCCGTTCATCGGCGTCCCGATCCGGGCGGGACCGGCACAATACAGCGGCGTGCTGGCGGCGCAACCGCCCCGCCGCGATCAGTGGTTGCCGGAACGCGCCCGCTTTCTGGAGATGGTCGCCAACCTGATCGCCCGCAGCGTGCAAGCCGCCCGCGAAATGGAACGCGAGCGCGGCGCGCTGACCACCGAGCGCGACAGCCTGCGGCGCGCGGTGCGCGGCCACCACGGCTTCGACAGCATGGTGGGCCACAGCCAGCCGATGCGGCGGGTGTTCGAGCAGGTGCGGCAGGTGGCGAAATGGAACACCACGGTGCTGGTGCGGGGCGAATCCGGCGCCGGCAAGGAATTGATCGCCAGCGCCATCCACTACAACTCGCCGCGCGCCGGCGGGCCGCTGCTCAAGCTGAACTGCGCGGCGCTGCCGGATAACCTGCTGGAATCGGAGTTGTTCGGGCACGAGAAAGGCGCATTCACCGGGGCGGTCAGCCAGCGCAAGGGCCGCTTCGAACAGGCGCACGGCGGCACCCTGTTCCTAGACGAGATCGGCGACATCTCCCCGGCGTTTCAGGCCAAGCTGTTGCGAGTCTTGCAGGAGGGCGAGCTGGAGCGGGTCGGCAGCAGCCAGACCTTTCGGGTGGATGTGCGCATCGTCGCCGCGACCAATCGGGATCTGGAGGCGGCGGTGGAGGCCGGTGAGTTCCGTGAGGATCTGTATTACCGGCTGAACGTGATGCCGATTTTCATGCCGGCGTTGCGCGAGCGCCCGGAGGACATTCCCGATCTGGCGCGATTTCTGGTGGACAAGATCGCCAGGCAGCAGGGCCGGATGCTGTCCATCACCGACAGCGCCATCCGGCTGTTGATGCGCCACCCCTGGCCCGGCAACGTGCGCGAACTGGAAAACTGCCTGGAGCGCAGCGCGATCATGAGCGCCAACGGGGTGATCGCGCAGGATGTGATCGAACTCGGCGGCCTGAGTCTGCGCGGCGCCGGCGCAGTATATTCTCCCGCTCCGAGCCAGTCCGACCTGGACGAACCCGATCTGGACGAACGGGAGCGGGTCATCGCGGCTTTGGAACGGGCCGGCTGGGTGCAGGCCAAGGCCGCCCGCCTGCTGGGCATGACTCCACGCCAGATCGCCTACCGGATTCAAATCCTCGACATCAAGATGCGACGGTTGTGAGCGTGCGAACCCGCGAAAATGTCGAAACCCGCACTGGGCAGGTTTCGAGGGCTATAGCAATCCTAAATGAGTTATGGCGGTGTCTGCGAAATCCCCCCAACCCCCCTTTTCCAAAGGGGAGCGTGAGCGCAGCGAGCTTGTCGTAGCACGGGCATCCTGCCCGTGATGAGTTGAACCTTATCGGCCATCCTCCGGCGATTTTTTCAAGAAACGCGCGCCCGTCGCCAGCGCCTCTGCGTAAACCCGGCGCAATGTTTCTGCGTCCATGGCACCCGCCTGTTGCCGGGTGGCGAAGTAGTAGCCGGCAGCCTTGCCGAGCGCATAAGTCGTCGCGCCACTGGTGGTCGCGCCCCAGACTGCGCCGACCGTTTGCCCCCACCAGGGAATGAACTTGATCAGTTCCCGGCCCACCGTCCGCGCCACATAGCCGACCCCAATCCCTGCGCCGAGCAGGCCGAGAAATTCGGAAATCGCCCGCCCATCCCAGTTCTGGCCGTACAACGTGGACAGACTGTGCAGCAGCTTGGCCTGCACTGCCGGCACTCCGACCAAATCCACCAGCGGCAACGCGCCGACGCCGGCGGCGGCCAGGGCGTGGCCGACGATGTGAGGATGCGCGGCGCGCTCGTAAACATCGCGCATTCCGGCGTCGCCCCGCAGCATCGCCTGCAAGCCCAGCGCCGACACCGCTTCGACCGCCGCCCACAACGCCTCCAAACCGTAATTAACCGGCTCAAAGCCGTCATCGGGCAGCGTCAGATCGAGCGCAACCCAGCGCGCCGGCGACAAGCCCGGCAGTTTGCCCAGCCGTTCGCGCTGCGCGGCCAGGGCGCGGGCAAGATCGACCGGAACCTGGGGCGGCAGAGGCTCGCGGTCGTAGGGATAGGGCAACAGATGCTCGCCGCCGGGCGGATAGGCTTCGTGCAAGCCGGTCTGGGCGATCAGCGCCGGCCATTCGGGATGCCGCCGCCGCACCGCACGCAACACCTCAAACACGGCGTCCTGGCGAATGTCAGTCGCCTTCATCACTCCCAGCACCAGATGCGCCTGCGCTTCGCAATAGCGAATGTCCTCGGCGGGATCATAGGCCACCTCGCCCAGACCACGAGTGTCGAGAAAGCGCACTACCGGCGCTTCGGTCGGGAAGTCGTAAAACCGGGCGGTGCGGGTGCAGGGCTGGAAACCGTTGCCGATCTCGGCGGTTTCGCTGCCGGTGAGGGCGCGGATGATCGAGGTTTTGCCCGCCTGGGTTTTGCCGACCAGCCACAATACCGGGAGCGGTTGCCGCGCCCGCGCCTCGCGCAAGGCGGCCTCCAGCGCCGCGCCGTTCACCTGCGGTTTGAGCAAGGCTTCACGCAGTCGGCGCCAGTAATCAGGCCAATGGATCGAGAGCTGAGAGTCCATGGTTATTCTCCGTCGGCCAAGCGCGATAATCCATTGATAATCTTCACTGTTTCCATACTGGCGTCAATCACTTTCCGGAGCAGTTCGGCGATGTGGCGCGGTTCATCCCGGCGACTGGGATCGTTGACGATGCCGCTGCACGGTTTTATTCCACCGCCTGACCGGCCCAGTCGCGGGTTTTGAACCAGTAATCGTGGCGCTCCTTCAGCCAGCCGTCCTGCTGGCGCAGCAGAATCCAGTTGTTGAAGAAGTTCAGGGCGTCAGGATCGCCCTTGCGCAGCGCGAAACCTTCCGCGCCCTGCACGAACGGTTCGGGCAGCGGCAGGAACAGGGTGTCGGGATGTTTCAGCGCCTCGAATGCCGGGGTCGGGGTGCTGGTGACGAAGGCATGAGCCTTGCCGTTCAACACTTCCTGCAAGGCCAGCGCGTCTTCGTCAAACTGCCGCAGCGTGGCCTTGGGCATGAGCCGTTTGGTGGCCGCCGCCGGAGTCGCGCCGCGTCGCACCGCCAGCACCACTTGAGGCTGGTCAAAGTCCGCCAGCGTCTTGAAACCCGCCGCCAGAGTTTTGTGCGCCACCATCTGGACGCCGGAATTGGCGTAGGGCGCGGTGAAATTGACGGTCAGGTTGCGTTCCGGGGTGATGGTCATGCCGCCGATGATCAGGTCGAACTTGCCGGTCAGCAGCGCGGGGATAATGCCGTCCCAGGCGGTAGGCACGAATTCGGCCTTGACGCCCATATCCTCAGCCAGTCGTTTGGCGACATCAATTTCATAACCGATCAGCTCGCCGTTCTTGTCGCGCATCGCCCATGGCACGAAAGTGGACATGCCGATCTTGAGCGTACCGCGTTTCTTGATGGTTTCCAGCACACTGCCGGTCGCGAGATCCTGGTTGAATTTCTGCGCCTGCGCCAGCGGCGGGAGCAGCAGGCTCAGGAGCAGCAGAAAGGAGACCAGAGCGGTCAGTCGGCGTTTTTGCATGGGGTTCGGCCTCAATTTCGGGAACGGATTGGCTGGTAATGGTATCGCGAAGCGCCGCAACATGGGCAACCGTATGGTGCCGGGCGCGAGATGGATGCCGACGCCTCATCATGACAGCGGGCGGCGGGCTGGGTATTCTGTGCCGCCATGAATGAAACTATTGCGAGAGACGGGCGTCGCCATTGGCGCTATCGGCAGTCGGCGTTTGATGGTCTGGCGTTCGTTGCGACGCTGGCCGGATTGATCTGGATCGTCATTGAAGGCGCTGACGCGCTGCATTACAACTGGCAATGGTACCGGGTGCCGCAGTATCTCTACCGAATCGAAAACGGCGCGTTCTACCCCGGCCCATTGCTGCGCGGCTTGGCCGTGACGCTGGAATTGACCGGCTGGAGCCTGCTGTTGACGGTGGCGTTTGGGTTGTTTGCGGCGCTGTTGCAACGCTCGACCTCGTGGGCTGGACACGCAGTGGCGCGGGTTTATGTCGAAGTTGTCCGCAATACGCCGCTGCTGGTGCAGCTTTATCTGGTCTATTTCATCCTCGCCCCGATTCTGGATTTGGATCGCTTCGTGGCGGCAGTGCTGGCTCTGGCGATTTTCGAGGGCGCATTCGCAGCGGAAATTTTCCGGGCCGGGATTGAGGCCATTCCATCAGGCCAATGGGAAGGTGGACGGGCATTGGGACTGGCGCCGTATGCGGTTTATCGCTGCGTCATTCTGCCGCAGGCGATTCGGCTGGTGTTGCCGCCTTTAACCGGACTGGCGATTTCATTGATTAAACATTCGGCGCTGGTCAGCGTCATTGCCGTGACCGATTTGACGACCGAAGGCCGTAATCTGATCACCGACACTTTTATGACCTTTGAATTGTGGTTCACGGTGGCGGCGCTGTATCTGGCATTAACCACCAGCCTGTCGTTGCTGGTGAATGTGCTGGAGCGCCGTCTGCCGGCGCGCGGCGCCGGACGCGGCTGAATAGAGGCTATGGGAATTTTCAACGCAGAGTCGGCGCTATGGGCAAGTCCGGCGCGATGACTGCCAGAATTTCCAGGGCCGGTTTACGCACTTCCGGCGCTACGTCCAGCAGAATTTCGGCTTTGCCCGCCACCGCCGCCGCCAGCGCCTGCCGCAGTGGCAGCCAGCGTTCGCCCGCTCCGCTGTCGTCCAGGGCTTGCAGTAAACGAGCGCCTGCTCCGGCATTGAGTCCTTTTTTGAACAACTGGAAATTGTTCCATGAGGCCAGTCTAAAAGACTCATCATCAGCGAGTTCAAACAGCCGCCGACAATGGGGTAGCGCTTCATCAAGGTTGTCTGCGGCGAACAGCATAAAGGCGGCAGTGTAAAGTACATAAGTGTCATTGGGCGCGAGAATAACCGCTTGACGAACAACTTCCACCGCCTTCTTTGTCCACTTGGTTTTAAGATGGTTTTTGTTATAGAGCAACCAAGCCATACCAGACCAAGGGGCTGCGTCTTTCGGATCCAGCTCAATGGCCTTGCGGTACGCGGCTTCAGCCTCCTCGAAACGGTGTAAGTGGTCTCGCAGTAGATTACCCAAGTTAATCCAAAGGTGTGCGTCTTTCGGATCAAGCGCAATGGCCTTGCGGTACGCGGCTTCAGCGTCCTCGAAGCGGTGCAAGGGGTCTTGCAGCAGACAACCCAGGTTATTCCAAGGGACTGCGAATTTCGGATCCAGCTCAATGGCCTTGCGGTACGCGGCTTCAGCGTCCTCGAAGCGGTGCAAGGGGTCTTGCAGCAGACAACCCAGGTTATTCCAAGGGCGTGCGAATTTCGGATCAAGCTCAATGGCCTTGCGGAAAGCAACCTCAGCCTCAGCCTGGCGGCTCAGATGATCTATCAACAGGATACCCAATCTATTCCATAAGCCAGCCGCTTCAGGCTCCAATGCCAGGGCTTGATTGAATGTCTGTTCTGCTTCTTCGGGAGTTGGCTTGCCTGCGTGGGCATCTTGAAGACGTGGAATCAGAGCCAACAGCGGGCAATTAAAGCGTTCCGCCGCCGCATCGGCGCCTTCCTGATCCTCCAGTCCGCCTAGTTCGCCACAGGCGATGGCTTGGTAAAGCACACCGACGGAATGGCCGTAGAAGCGTTGCTGGTCCCGCCATTCTTTTTGCAACTGAGCCTCTGAGTCCTGCCATTGGGCAGAAGACAGGTTCGCTGCGTCATTCAGCAAAGACGACCGAAGCTGGATCGAAGCCACCGATCCCAACAGCCGTTCCACGAATAGCTGCTGATCGAAATCCACTTCCACAGTTGCCAATGCTTTCTTCACTGCTTTCCGCAGCGCCTTCAATTCCTTGATTCGCTCCACTTTGGGCAGCAGTGGCCGATCCTCGCCACGCAAATCGAGAATTTCCTCCAGAGCGGCGCGATTGTCTGCATCAATCAAGGCGTATAACGCCTGAGTTTGCAGAGCGCGGCCTAAAGGTTCGCCTTTCAGCGCTCCACTCAAAGCCAAGTGATATTCAGCGTCCCGTTCGCACGATGCGCCTTGATTTAGACGGGCGCGGGCGTTATGCCGCAATTCTTCGCCGCTGTACCAGATGCCCAGAAACTCCACCAGCCAGACCAGCTTGCGTCGCACCCGCCGACTGGCGCGCATCAAATACCAGATATTGAAAAAACGCTCGCCCACCTGGAAAGCAGCGCGTTTGCCGCTGCCCGATTTCACCTTTTCCACGATACCGAGTTGAGTCAGCCGATTGAGTTGGGCAGAGACCGGATTCACGTCCCAATTCAGCGCGTCGGCGAGCTGGCGGGCGGTCGCCGGATCCCAATGCAGCGCCAGCTTGTCCAACAGTTGTTGACCCTGGGCGGGCAATTCCTCAAAGCGGGCTTTGTACAGCGGGGTGACTTCATCCAGCAGTCCTTCCAGATCGGCGCGCACATCGCCATCCATCCCCTTGAGCAGGACGCCGTAGAGCAACACGGCAGTGCGCGGATTGCCGCCGGTCAGGGTATGCAGAATGCGAATGCGGCTCGGTTCGGCCTCGATGCGGCGTTCAACCTCCGCCGCCCCGCGCAACCGGGCCAGGGCGAGCAGGGTGTCGCGCATTTCCTGTTCGCTCAGGCCGCGCAGTTCGT
Source organism: Competibacteraceae bacterium UBA2788 (assembly GCA_002352185.1). GTDB lineage: Bacteria > Pseudomonadota > Gammaproteobacteria > Competibacterales > Competibacteraceae > Contendibacter. The sequence goes on along the minus strand of DEHY01000204.1, from coordinate 7,243 downwards.
CCACCTTGAAGAAGTCGTAAAAGGCCGCGTCGTATTGATAGCTGGCTTCCAGGGCGCGGGCGCTGGCTCCCACCACCAGAATCTCCGCATGGGATTGCAGGATTTCGCGCAAGACCCAATGCTGATCCTTGAGGCGATCCAGAATCAGATCAATGTTGTCGATCAGCAATAACAACCGCCGGTCGAGTTGCCTGGCGGCCTGAAGCAGCGCGTGTAAAGCGCCCTCGTGATCCTGCCGCTCCAGGCCCTCGATCAGGACATCAATCCGCTTCGCCTCGGCGACCTGGTTGCGCCCTTCCAGCAGATCGCTCAACGCATCGAGGCAGTTGAGCCAAAAATCGGCCAGGATGCCGACGTTGTATTGTTCTTCGGGAAAGGTCAGCGGCAGCCATTGCGCCGCCAGTTCGGGATCGTCCTCCACCGCCACCGCCAGCCGCCGGAGCAGGGTGGATTTGCCCATGCCGCGCACGCCGAGAAGCAAGCGATGTTGCGGGCGACTGCCGGCACGCTCGCGCCGCAAATCATCCACCAGCCGCGTCAATAACGGCTGGCGGGCGATGTAGTACGTTTTCACTTCGTCCCGGCTCCACAGGGCCGGGTTGTAGAGCGCCGGACGATGCAGCGATAAATCCTTCAACGTAACCTCCGTTGCCAATACACCCGCAGCAATTCCATGCGAAAAGCATAACGTCCGTCCCGCTCAACTAGATAACCATCGCCGCCGAGTACGTCCAGCACGTAGCGCAGCATTCGGTCGCGCTCGTCCGGGTCGTGAATGCGCGTACTCAGCGCCTGTCCGAGCGTATCCCGGCTCAGGCCGTTGGCGTCCTGGCAAGCGTGGTCGAGCAACAGGATGGCATGACCGGCTTCCGGCTGGCCCAGTTCCTCATCAAGCCGTTGCCGCCAGTAATCGAAATGTATGCGATAGGCGGGATCGAGCAGCCGTTCAAAGGCGCGTTCTACCGCCGCTTCATCCGGTTTGACCTGATTGTCTTGCCAATCGTCGCGCAACTGGCCGAACATGATTTGCAGATAATAGGGAACCGGCCAGCCCACACGCTTGACGATGGCTTTACCGGCGGATTCTTCCAGGGGCAACTGGTAACTGGCGGCCAGCGTGTTCAAAAAAGCCAGCGCGGTGGCTTCATCGAAGGCGGCCAGCGGGAACGGTTCCAAGTCATTGATGGCATCGCCCCAGCCGAGGCGTGCGGCGATGGTGTCCAGACCGATGGAACCGGCCAGCAGCCATTTCACCTTCTTATGGTGGCGCTGACGCAGATCGCGGAACCAGTTGAGGAAGGCACGGGCGCGGCGCTTGCCGTCTTCCCCCTGCTTGATCAGGTTAATGACGAAGACCGGCACTTCATCCACGCAAATCAGCCAACGAATATCGCCCTCGTCCAGCGCCTTGCCGAGCGCATCGCCGACTTCGCGCCAATCCGTGGATTGACTGGATTGCCAGTCAATTCCCACCGGCCCGATTTTGACGCCTTTCAGCTTGCCAAGAACCGTTTTCAGCGGATCAATCAGGTGTTTCCAACAGGTTTCCTGTTCCGCCAAGGTACGGAGCAGCAAGTGGACGCATTCCTGCTCGTTGCCGCAGCGGGCGAAACTGCACTGCACCGCCTGAAAACCGTGCGCATCAGCCGTCGCGCAGAGACGCAAAATGAGCGAAGTCTTACCGATCCGCCGTGGCGCCAGCATCAGCAAGTGGCTGCTTTCCAGCTTGCGCCAGGCGCGTTGCTGCTCCTTCTCGCGGTCAAAAAAGTCCTCGCCTTCCACAGGGTTGCCGATATTCAGCTTCATGGAACACCTCACGGCGGCTAAAAGTTAAAACAAGTCTATTGTAAAAAAATTATGATGTAAATAATTTTTGTTTTATATGATTATTGCTGGATATGCTTTACGCTCCAGCCAAGGTTGCACAAAATCGGCATGATTGCTTATCTATATGAAATTAAATAAAATTCAATCATGACTTTTGACCTGTGGCCCCTCTTGACGGCGCATTATCCGGCGCTGACCCGTCGCCTGCCGGCACGCGGCGCTGGGCACGGCTGAACCNNTGGCCCTGATCGGCTATGTGTTTTATCGAGCGCACAGCCATTTTCATTACAACTGGGACTGGCGGCTGATTCCCGGCTATTTCATCCGTCATGACGCCGAACGTGGCTGGATGTTGAACCTGCTGGGACAGGGATTTCTGGCAACGGTGCGGCTGGCGATATGGGGCGGGCTGCTGGCGGCAATCATCGGCGGAGTCATGGGCGTCTGCCGGGTTTCGCCCAGTCTGTTTTTACGCCTGATCAGCCGAACCTATGTTGAATTGATCCGCAATATCCCGCCGCTGATATTTATCTTCATCTTCTATTTCTTTATCAGCGGTCAATTGATGCTCCTGCTGGATATGGAGGAATGGCTTGCTCATGCCGCGCCGGAAAAGTTAAGCGTGCTGGCATTCCTGTTTGGCCCACCGGAATTATTGCCCAATTTCCTGTCGGGACTGATCTGTCTGGCGCTGTTCGAGGGCGCTTATGTCACCGAGATTATCCGCGCCGGTATTGAAGCGATCCCCAAAGGACAATGGGAAGCAGGTCGAGCGCTGGGCTTGCGCTCCCGCATCGTGTTGAGTCGTATCATTCTGCCGCAGGCGATACAGAAAGTGTTGCCGCCGCTGGCCGGGCAATTCATTTCGCTGATCAAGGATTCGTCGCTGATTTCGCTGATCTCCATTCAGGAATTGACGTTTACCGGAACGGAACTGGCGGTATCGTCAGGGCGGGTGTTCGAGATCTGGTTGACGGTGGCTGCACTGTATTTTCTGCTATGCTTCGGACTGGCGCGGTTGTTCCGGCGACTGGAACGGCGGCTGGATCGGCATCGGCGGCACTGATTGCCAACGAATCAGCAGGCATGACCATTCAAGGATGGTTGGCAGAAATCCTGAAGATGATGACCTGGGTTTGATTATGAAAAAAGAAACCAAGGATACGTTAATCGCCTTGCTAAAAGACCGGCGCGATCTTGACCTATTACTCCAATACAAGTGGTATCGGATTCCAGTCAAATCCGCGCCGCAAATGGTTAAAAGCCACACAATAAAATACCTGGCGTTTTATCAGCCCGGCTGTTTCAAGGTAGATGCATTCAAGATTCGATGGTATGGCGCCGTTCGGAATATTTGCATCATGAAACGCAAGGATCTGCTTCCCGCAGAAACCACGCATCCTAAAGCAGAGGAAGATTACTACCGCATTGATCTGGAAGAATTATTGCAACTAGCCGAGCCTGTTTTCAGCCGCAGAAGACGAAGAATGGTTTTTATCACCACGACCTTTGCAAGATTCCAGAATGCCAGGGAGTTCAACGATGTCTTTAACGAAAGTCCACTGGAGGAAAAGTTCTGGGAAGGATTGAAATTATCGCATATTGACGCGGAACGGCAATATATGGAACAAATCAGGATAGAGGAAAAAATACAAACGGTTTATCTGGACTTTGCGGTGTTCGGCAGGGAGAGGAAAATTGGCATAGAATGTGATGGCGATACCTATCATACTGAAAAGGACGATGTAAAACGGGACAAGCGGCGCTCCAATGCGCTGGAAAGTCAGGGATGGGCGGTGTTGCGCTATACCACTGATGCAATCAACCGGAATCTCGAAAACTGCATCCGGGAAGTCGCGCAAACCATCAACACTCATGGCGGATTGCAGGATACCGTTAATCCTTCAGTATCCCGCTATCTGGAGGATGGACAGGATCAATTGCGCCTGTTCGACTAGAAGATACAAAGCCTGGATCGATCTGACCCGCGCAATTGCCTCAGCTTTTATCCTCTCACCAAGTTCGGCAATACCGCCGCCACTGGATCATGATCGCTGGCCGGGTCCGGCTCGCCGTGAGCGACATTGCTGTTGACATGCGGGACGCGCGCTACTGCGCCACGCCGTAATGCCGGACTCACCAGAATATGATCCAGGGTTTGCGGTTGTCCGCCATGGCGGCGAGTGTAACTCTGCCCGTGCGGTATATCTTCCAGCAGATTGTGGAACAACTCGCCCTTGAGCAGTTTCAGCGTCTTCGATCCCAGCCCGTCGTTCAAATCGCCCAGCATCACAATCGCCGCCTGCGGATCGCAGGCCAGCAGATCGGCAGCGAAGCCATGCACAATTTCAGCCTGGGCGTGGCGCTGTTTCTTGGCGTAATCCTCTTCGCGGCGCATGGCCGAGCGCATGGATTTGAAGTGGCAGACGATCATGAACAGCCGCTGGCCTTGCACCTCGAATTCCGCCGCCAGGGTTTTACGACTCGGCGCCCAATGCCGCTGATCATCCCCTGCAAACGCCGGATGAGTGGGAGCGATACGGCCAGGATTGATGGTCAGGCTGGGCTGGCGGTTGCTGAAGCGAATGCCGACGCTGTCTTCCGGGCCGGCATTGCCCCGGTCGGGGAAGCTCACGGTCGCCGGGTTGAACAGCAGCCCCACTCGAATGTTGGCGCCCGCCATGCCGCCGTCCCGATTCGCCAGCGGCGGAATCTCCCGAAAGGCGTATTGCGGCCCACCCGTCTGGTGAATGGCGGCAATCAGCGCCTGGTAGCTCGCGTCAGCGGGCACCGGCCCCCCGGTGAAGGCTCGATCCACTGCGGTAATTTCCTGCACCGCCAGGATATCAGGCCCTCCCAGATCACGAGTGACGATGATGCCCAATCGCGCCAGTCGTGTGGACGACGCCTCCGCACCCAAATTGCAGAGGTTGAAGGTGGCGATGGTCAGCATGGCGGATTCCGGTTGTATTTTGCTTTTCGTGGTTGAAGGGTAGCGTCAAACCGGGGTAACCGCTGGCGCAATGCAAGCGGAAAAAAGCGCTGGATTCAGCCGCTATTGGCCTGGAAGCGCAAATGCGCCCGCACCCGCGCCCCGCCAAGATTCCCGCGCCCAATCTCCAGTCGGCCGTAATAAACTTCTTCGACCAGATCCCGCACCACCGCCAGCCCGATGCCGTGACCCGCGACGCTGGGATCGGCGCGCTGACCGCGATGAAGCAGCAGCGGCGCCTGTTCCGGCGCAATGCCGGGGCCGTCGTCCTCAACTTCCACCACCAGTTCCGTGCGTCCACCGTGATCGGCGGGATAGGCGCGCACTACGACCCGCCGTCGGCACCATTTGCAGGCGTTGTCGGCTAAATTGCCAAGAATTTCCAGCAGATCGCCCTCNNGACAGGCGCAACCGCCAGCGGCGCACTGAGCGCAATCCGCCCGGAAGCGGCAGCCCGCTGCAATTGATAGTCCACCGTGCGGTTCATCCGCTCCACCTGTTCAGCCAGCGTCTGGCGCAACTCCGCCGGGTCAGCGCCGGTTTCGAGCGCGCCGCGCAAGACCGCCAATGGCGTTTTCAGGCTGTGCGCCAGATCCCCCAGCGCATTGCGATAGCGCTCCAGGTGCGCGTGGCTTTGTCCGAGCAGCGCATTCAGGTTCACCGTCAGCGGCTGCAATTCATCGGGATAGCCGCTGCTCAGCTTGGAACGCTGGCCGGTTTCGATGGCCTTGATTTCGGCGGCGACCCGGCGCAGCGGCTTCAGACTCCAGCGCAGGATCAGGCCCTGCGCCGCCAGCAGCACTGCGGTTGACGCCAGCAGCCAGCCCCACAACCCGCTACGGAAACTCCAGACCTGATCATCGAAATTCTGCCGGTTTTCAGCGACCCGAAAGGTATAAATCTGATAGTGGCTGCGGTCAATTTCCCAACTCACGGTGAAGGCCAGCACGAACAGTGGAGTGCCGTCGGAGGACTCCAGCGGCGCGAACTGGGTGTCGCCGGGGCTACGGACGGCGGGGAAGAACGGCAGCGCCTGTCCGAGCAGCGACGGGGAATACCACACCAGATTGCCCGGACTATCCATCACATCGGCGTATAAACCGGAATCCGGGGTGGAAAACCGCGCTTCGGGCAGCGCTTGCGGCAGGGTCAGGCGGTTGAAGGCGTCCAGATTGGCTGCGCCCAGCAACATGTAGAGCTGGGCTTGCAGCCGATCCTGAACTGCGGCCAGGGCGCTGTCACGAAACGCCCGATCCAGAGTCAGGCCGGTCAGGCCGAGAAAGGCGACCAGCACCACGCTGGCGGCGATGCGCAGGCGGCCGCTGAGAGAACGCATCAGCGCTTAACCGGCGGACCGTTCCAGCCGGAACCGGTAGCCGCGTCCGCGCAGGGTTTCAATCGGGTTGAGAGTGCGGTCGGGATCGAGCTTGCGGCGCAACCGTCCCACCAGCACTTCGAGTACGTTGCTGTCGCGGTCCTCGTCTTCCTGATAGAGATGCTCGGTCAATTCCGTTTTGGAGATCACCATGCCGGCGTGCAGCATCAGATACTCCAGCAGCTTGTACTCGTAGGCGGTCACTTCCACCGGCTGACCGGCGAGCGTCACCTGTTGCGCGCCGGTGTCCAGCGCGACCGGCCCGCAACTGAGAATGGCCTGAGTCCAGCCGCCGGTGCGGCGAATCAGCGCCCGCAGGCGCGCCAGCAACTCTTCGGTGTAAAACGGCTTGACCAGATAATCGTCGGCGCCGGCCTCCAGCCCCTCGACCTTGTCCTGCCAGCGGCCACGGGCGGTCAAAATCAGGATCGGGAATTTGCGTCCGCTGCTCCGCCAGCGCCGAATCACCTCGATTCCGGGCAGATCGGGCAGTCCGAGATCCACCACCGCCGCATCCAGCGGATATTCCTGGCCAAGATACAGGCCGGTGCGACCATCGGCGGCGCTGTCCACGGCATAGCCTTGTTCGCGCAACTGGGCCGTCACGCGCTCCAGCAGGGGGGCCTCGTCCTCAATGATTAGAATGCGCATGGTCGGCGGTTCGAGTGTTGGGGTAATGTTGGGAACAGCGGAGAGCCTCAATCCCGCACTGCGCCGCTGTCGGGATCAAAATGCAGGTTGCGCACCCGGCCATCCGGTTGCAGGATACGCACCCGATAGCCGCGCTGGCCGTCCTGATCCGCGCCCTGGACGCCCAGCACCCGACCGCCGGTGGCCTCGCGGGCGGCGTTGGCGGCGCGGTCCGGATCAGCGAAAGGACGGGTCGGAGGACGATCCTGACGGTCGCGGGGAGGCGGGGCATAACGATCCTCCTGCCCCTGCCGGTAGCCGGATTGCGCCAGCGCACCGGCGGCGGCCAGCAGCCCCGCCAGCAGCGCCGCAAGCGCCAAGCGCCGTGATAGCCGTAAGCGGTCAGACATGGTTGGGAG
>DEHY01000155.1 GCA_002352185.1 Competibacteraceae bacterium UBA2788 | reverse complement strand
AACAACCCCTGCTGGCAAAAGCTGAAAGCGCCGTGGCAGCGCGCCGGCGCGGCGGCCATCCCAGCCGCCGCCTAGCCCCGGACGAGGAATCCGTCATGCAAAACGCCGAAGTCATCAATCCCGGTTATCCGCTGTTCAACGGCGACGACTATCAAGCCACCTTCGCCCGCAAGCGGGTGTTCGAGGAAGCGCCCGCCAAGGAAAAGCTGGAACAAGTCTTCCAGTGGACCACCACGGAAGAGTACAAACAGCTCAACTTCAAGCGCGAAGCGCTGACCATCAACCCGGCTAAAGCCTGCCAGCCGCTGGGCGCGGTGCTGTGCGCGCTGGGCTTTTACAAAACCCTGCCCTACGTCCACGGCTCGCAGGGCTGCGTGGCCTACTTCCGCACCTATTTCAACCGGCATTTTCGGGAACCCATCGCCACCGTCTCCGACTCGATGACCGAGGACGCGGCGGTGTTCGGCGGCCAGAAAAACATGTTCGAGGGTTTGGAAAACTCGCTGAAGCTCTACCAGCCGGACATGATGGCGGTCTCCACCACCTGCATGGCCGAGGTGATCGGCGACGACCTCAACGCCTTCATCACCAACGCCAAGAAGGACGGGCGGGTGCCGATGGAATTCCCCGTCCCCTTCGCCCACACCCCCAGTTTCGTCGGTAGCCACATCACCGGCTGGGACAACATGCTGGAAGGCATCTTGCGCTACTTCACCCTCAATCACATGGAGGGCAAAACGCCGGGCAGCAACGGCAAACTCAACATCGTGACCGGCTTCGAGGGCTATCTGGGCAATTTCCGGGTGATCAAGCGGATGCTGAAGGAGATGGGCGTCGAGTACACCTTCCTGTCCGATCCGGAAGAGATTCTCGACACGCCCGCCGACGGCGAATTTCGCATGTACGCCGGCGGCACCCGGATCGAGGAGGTCCAGGACGCGCCCAACGCCATCGACACCCTCTTGCTGCAACCCTGGCAGTTGCCCAAGACCAGGAAATACGTGCAGGAAACCTGGAATCATAAGGTCGGCGATGTCGCCATCCCGATGGGACTGGGCGGGACCGATGAATTCTTGATGAAGGTTTCGGAGCTGACCGGCAAGCCGATTCCCGATTCGCTGACTCAGGAGCGGGGCCGGTTGCTGGACATGATGACCGACTCGCATTCCTGGCTGCACGGCAAGCGCTTCTCGCTGTTCGGCGATCCCGATTTCGTGACCGGCATGTGCCAGTTCCTGCTGGAGCTGGGCGCGGAGCCGGTGCATGTCCTCTGTCACAACGGCAGCAAGCGCTGGGCCAAGGACATCACCAGGCTGCTGAAGAATTCGCCCTACGGCCAGGGCGCCGAAGTGCATGTCGGCAAGGATCTGTGGCATCTACGTTCGCTGGTGTTCGCCGACAAACCGGATTTCCTGATCGGCAATTCCTACGGCAAGTTCATCCAGCGCGACACCCTGCACAAGGGCAAGGAATTCGAGGTGCCGCTGATCCGGTTCGGCTTCCCGCTGTTCGACCGCCACCACCTGCACCGCGACACCACGCTCGGTTACGAGGGCGCCATGCACATCCTCAAGGCTCTGGTGAACGCGATGATGGAACGGCTGGACGAGGAAACCATGACGATGGGCGAAACCGATTACGCCTTCGATCTGGTCCGCTGATCGCAGACCGTCAAAGTCCCCCTACCCCCCTTTGATAAAGGGGGAGATTGCGACAGGAGAATTCGGCCATGCCCAACGTCATGCTGCGCAACAACGCAGCCGGCCAACTGGTGTTCTACGTGACCAAGAAGGATCACGAGGAAACCGTGATCGCGCTGGAACACGCTGGCCCCGGCGTCTGGGGCGGCGAGATGCAATTGGCGGATGGCTCGCGCTTTTACCTGGAACCGTTCGAGCAGCCGCCCAAGCTGCCGTTGACCGTGCGGGTGAAGCGGCTATGAGCGCCGACCAGCCGCTTCCCGACTGCATCGCGCTCCGGGTCGGCCTGGCGGCGCGCCGCTTGCCGGACACCGATTCGTGCCAGTTGTTGCGGGTGTTGCTCGCAGCGTTGGGTGAACCGTTGACCGAGGACAAACTGGCCGGCCTGACGGTCAAGGTTCTCAAGACCGCCGCCGCTGGCGCCTTGGACGAAATCGACGGCCCCACACTGCGCCAGGCTCTTTCCTGCCTGAAGGGCGAGGACGGGAGCGACGCGGCCCCCGCGATCCCCGAACCTCAGCCCTACCGCGAGGGCGATCTGCCCAATTCGATCCGCGTCGCCTGCGCCTCGAACCAGGGCGAGCGGTTGGACGGTCATTTCGGCTCCTGCGCCCGCTTCCTGATTTATCAGGTTTCGGCGACGGAAGCGCGGCTGATCGCGGTCCGTCCGGCTCCGGCTGTGGTCCGCCTCACCGTGGACCACAGCGTGGAACGGGTAGCCCTGATCGGCGATTGCGATTTGCTCTGCGTGCTGTCCATCGGCGGCCCCGCTGCCGCCCGCGTGGTGAACGGCGGCGTCCATCCCCTCAAGCGCCCCCAGGCCGAGGACATCGCGGCGCTGCTGGCCGAGTTGCGAAAAGTGCTGGCCGGCGAGCCGCCGCCCTGGCTGGCCCGAATCATCGGCCACGATTCGGTTATTTCCGCCGCGCCGTCGGGCGCTTCGCTCCTGGCCGAAATCGGGGAAGCCTCATGATCACGCCGCGCCAACTCAACGACATCGCCCACTGGGCGGAAACCCAAGGCGTGGACTACGCCGCCCTGAGCCATTTGCGCCAAGTGTATCCCGGCCTCTACTTCACCCACTGCCTGGACGGCGACATCAACGATGTCGAGCCGGTGCGGCGCGGCGCGGGCATCAATCTGTATCTGGTGGATGGCCGGCAGCACTGCCTGCGCTTGACCGAGGACTTCCAGGCGGCGACCGGCGTGGTGCTGGCGGTCGCCGCCGAATGCGCGGATTCCTGATCGAAACGACTCTCCATTCAACGAGGTAATCATCATGGCCAAGATTGGTTTGTTCTATGCCACCGACACCGGCAACACCCGCAAGGTCGCCAAGATGATCAAAAAGCAATTCGATGAGGGCGAAGTCGAGTTGTTCAACGTCAAGGGCGCCACAGCGGAAAACCTGACCGCTTGCGACGCCCTGATCTTCGGCACTCCGACCCTGGGCGACGGCGAGCTGCCCGAACCTTTGGCCGAGTTTCTCCCGACTCTAGAAAGCGCGGATTTGAGCGGTAAAACCGTCGCCCTGTTCGGTTTGGGCGATCAGGTCGGCTATCCCGACGAATTCGTTGATGCGCTGGGGATTCTGTACAAAAAGCTCAGGAAGCTGGGCGTGCGACTGGTCGGAAGCTGGTCGGCGGAGGGCTATGAGTTCACCAAATCCAAGGCGTTCCGCGACGGCGCATTCGTCGGTCTGGCGCTCGATCAGGACAATCAGGCGGATCTGACCGAGGAACGTCTGGACGAGTGGCTCGAACAGGTCAAGCTCGAACTGCTGGGTGAGACGGTCGCTGGTTGAAACGCAGCCATGAAAACCAGCGAACTCGCCGCATTGCTGAACGAGCCGGCTTGCACGCACAACCTGAAGAGCAAATCCGGTTGCGCGCGGCCCACGCCCGGCGCGACCGCTGGGGGTTGCACCTTCGACGGCGCGCAAATCGCCCTGCTGCCCATCGCCGATGTCGCCCACATCGTGCACGGCCCGAGCGGTTGCGCCGGCAGTTCCTGGGACAATCGCGGCACCCGCTCCAGCGGTCCGACCCTGTTCAAAATCGGCATGACCACCGATTTGAGCGAGCAGGACGTGATCATGGGGCGCGGCGAGAAACGGCTGTTTCACGCCGTCAAACAGGCCATCGACCGCTATTCCCCGGCGGCGGTGTTCGTCTACAGCACCTGCGTCACGGCGCTGATCGGCGATGACCTGGAGGCGGTGTGCAAGGCGGCAACTTCGCGCTGGGGCGTGCCGGTGATTCCGGTGGATGCCGCCGGCTTCTACGGCAACAAGAATCTCGGCAACCGGCTGGCCGGGGAAGCGATGGTCAAATACGTGGTCGGCGGGCGCGAGCCGGAACCGGCCCCGGTCGATCCCGCCCGGCCCGGCTTGCGCGTCCACGACATCAACCTGATCGGCGAATACAACATCGCCGGCGAACTGTGGCACACCCTGCCGCTGTTCGACGAGCTGGGCCTTCGGGTGCTGTGCGCCCTGTCCGGCGACGCCCGCTTTCGCGACGTGCAGACCATGCACCGGGCCGAGGCCACGATGGTGGTCTGCTCCCGCGCCATGCTCAACGTCGCCCGCAAATTGCGGGAGCAGTACGGCATCCCGTGGTTCGAGGGCAGTTTCTACGGCATCGGCGACGTGTCCGCCGCCTTGCGCGACTTCGCCCGCTTGCTGGATGACGCCGAACTGCACGCACGCACCGAAACCCTGATTGCCCACGAGGAAGCCCGGCTGGCGGTGGAACTCGCCCCCTGGCGCGAACGGCTGCGCGGCAAGCGGGCGTTGCTCTACACCGGCGGCGTCAAATCCTGGTCCATCGTCGCCGCCTTGCAGGATTTGGGTATCCACGTCGTCGCGACCGGCACCAAAAAATCGACCGAGGAAGACAAGGCGCGGATCAAGGCGCTGATGGGCGAGGACGCCAAGATGATCGAGGACGGCAACGCCCGCCAGTTGCTGAATCTGGCCCGCGAGTATCGGGCGGACATCCTGATCGCCGGCGGACGCAACATGTACACCGCCCTCAAGGCGCGGCTGCCGTTCCTGGACGTGAATCAGGAACGCGAGTACGGTTACGCCGGCTATCGAGGCATGGTGACGCTGGCGCGGCAACTGGCTCGCGCCCTGGAAAATCCGGTCTGGGAAGCGGTGCGGCGACCGGCGCCTTGGACGACGCTACGGGAGGTTCGCTATGGCTGAAGTCCTCGGTCGCACCAAACCGCTGGCGGTCAGCCCGCTGAAAACCAGCCAGCCGCTGGGCGCGAGCCTGGCGGTGCTCGGCCTCAATCGCGCCATACCCTTGCTGCACGGCGCCCAAGGCTGCACCGCTTTCGCCAAGGTATTTCTGGTCCGGCATTTTCGCGAACCGATCCCGCTGCAAAGCACCGCGATGGATCAGGTCAGCAGCATCATGGGCGCGGACGACAACCTGATAGCGGCGCTGAAAACCATCGCCGAGAAGAACCGGCCGGCGGTCATCGGCCTGCTGACCACGGGCCTGTCGGAAGCGCAAGGCGCCGACATTCACCGGGTACTCAAGGTGTTTCGCGCCCGGCATCCCGAATTTCAGAACGTGCGGATCGTGCCGGTCAACACCCCGGATTTCGGCGGCTGCCTGGAAAGCGGCTTCGCGGCGGCGGTGCGGGCCATGATCGCCGAGTGGGTGCCGATGGCCGCCGAGGCCGGTACCGCTCCGGGCCGTCGCCCGCATCAGGTCAACGTGTTGTGCGGCTCGCTGCTGACGCCCGGCGAC
>DEHY01000066.1 GCA_002352185.1 Competibacteraceae bacterium UBA2788 | reverse complement strand
GGTTGGTTCCAGCGCGGGATGCTTGACCACCGGCAAAGCGATTGCAATTAAACAGTGTCCGCAGCAAATCGGAGACCCGTGGGCCAAGTGGCGAAATCGAGGATAGGTCACTGTTTTTATAGGTAAAAATTTTCCGCTCGCCGGTCCGTGGACGCCCAGCGCGCCGCGAACCGATCCATATAGAGATAGACCACGGGGGTGAGATAGAGCGTCAGCAGTTGTGACAGCAGCAGCCCGCCGACCACTGCCAATCCCAGTGGCTGGCGCACCTCGGCGCCTGCGCCCCAGCCCACCGCGATGGGCAAGGTTCCCATCAACGCCGCCATCGTAGTCATCATGATTGGCCGGAAGCGGATCAGGCAGGCTTGAAAAATGGCGTCGGCGGGAGCCGCTCCCTCGTTGCGCTGCCGGTCGAGCGCGAAGTCAATCATCATGATCGCATTCTTCTTGACGATGCCCACCAGCATGATGACGCCAACGAAAGCGTAGAGGCTGAGATCGACCTTGAACAGCAACAGGGTCAACAGCGCGCCCAGGCCCGCCGAGGGCAATCCCGACAGGATGGTGAGCGGATGGATAAAGCTCTCGTACAGGATGCCAAGCACGATGTACACCACCAGCACCGCAACCAGCAGCAACATACCCAACCCCTGCAACGAGGTCTGGAACGCCTGGGCAGCGCCTTGCAGGCTGGTGGTCAGCGATGCCGGCAAGCGCAGTTCGGCTTCGAGCGCCTTGATCCGATCCACCGCCGCGCCGAGCGACACGCCCGGCAACAGGTTGAAGGAAATCGTGACCGAGGGCAGTTGGCCCTGGTGGTTTACGGTCAGCGCCTGATTCCGGCGGGCGACGGTGACGACAGTATCCAGCGAGACCAGCTTCCCGGTGCCGGAACGCACGTAGAGTCGCGCCAGCGCCGCCGGATCGGCCTGGAATTCGGGGGCGAGTTCCAGAATGACCTTGTACTGGTTGGTAGCGCCGTAGATGGTGGAAATCTGCCGGGCGCTGAAGGCGCTTTGCAGCGCGTCCTCCACCTGGCCGAAGCTCAGCCCCAATGCGGACAGCTTATCCCGGTCCACCGCCACCGCCAGCGCCGGACTCTGATTGCTGAGATTGCTGGTCACATCCACGAAGCCGGGAATCTGGCGGATACGGGTCAGAAGCGTGCCGGTCCACCGGTAAAGCTCGTCCAGATCGGTGTCCTGCAAGGTGTATTGATACTGGGCGGCGGTGGTCTGCCCGCCAATACGAATCGGCGGTGGATTCTGCAAATAGACATTGATCCCCGGTATTCCCGACAGCTTGGGACGCAACGCCTGGATGATCCCGTCAGCGGACAGGCTCCGTTCCTTCCTGGGTTTGGGGCGGATGAAAAAGGTGCCGGTATTGGCGGTCGGGCGTGGGCCGCCTGCGCCCACCGACGACATGAAGGATTCGATATTGGGATCCTGGGCGAGAATCGTCGCCACGGCCCGCTGGCGTTGAACCATGGCCGCGAACGAAGCGTCCTGGGCGCCCTCGGTGAAGGCGATGATCTGGCCCACATCGCCGCTGGGCAGAAAATCCTTGGGCACCGCGTTGAAGAGCGCCACAGTGGCCGCTACCGTGAGTGCGAACACCGCCATCACCCCCTTCGGCCACGCCATCGCCCCGCGCAATGTGCGTTCATAACCGGCCAGCAACGCAGCAAAAAAACGCTCGAACGCCTGGTAAACCCGGTTGTGCGCGCGCGGGTCGCTGCGCCGCAGATAGCGGCTGCACAGCATCGGAGTCAGGGTGAGCGAGACGAAGCCGGACACCAGGATGGCGGCGCAAATGGTGACTGCGAACTCATGCAGCAGCCGGCCCACGATACCCCCCATGAACAGCACCGGGATGAACACTGCGACCAGCGACAGCGTCATGGAGAGGATGGTAAAACTAATCTCGCGCGCTCCGGTGATCGCCGCCTGGAACGGCGCTTCGCCGCGCTCGAGATGGCGAACGATGTTTTCCAGCATCACGATGGCGTCGTCCACCACGAACCCTACCGAGAGCGTCAGCGCCAGCAGGGACAGGTTGTCCAGACTGTAACCAAGAGTCTGCATCACTGCGAAAGTGCCGATCACCGAGATCGGCAGCGCCAGGCTGGGAATGAGGGTCGCCGACAGGTTGCGCAGGAACAGCAGGATCACCAGGATCACCAGGCCGCCGGCCAATATCAGGCTGAACTGCACATCGTGGATGGACTCGCGGATCGATTCGCTGCGGTCGTACAGCACATGGAGCTGGATGGAAGCGGGCAGCTTGTCCTGAAACACCGGCAGGATCCGCTTGATGGCGTCCACGGTTTCGACGGTGTTGGCGCCCGGTTGCCGCTGGATCGCCAGCACGATGGCCCGCCGGTCCACGTACCAACTGGCGACCTTGTTGTTCTCGACGCTGTCGAGCGGCGCCGCCACTTCGTTCAGGCGCACCGGCGCGCCGTTGCGATACGCAATGATCAGCGCATCATAGGCGGCGGCGGTTTCCAGTTGCCCGTTGGTTCTGATGACGATGCTCTGACGCGGGCCGTCGAAAGCGCCGGTGGGCTGATTGACGTTGCCCTGCTGGATGGCCTTTTGCAACTCATCCAAGCCGATGTTGCGGGCGGCCAGCTGATCCGGATTGGCCTGCACTCGCACTGCGAACTTCTGCGAGCCGAAGACCCGCACCTGCGCCACCCCGGCGA
>DEHY01000107.1 GCA_002352185.1 Competibacteraceae bacterium UBA2788 | reverse complement strand
AAATACTCATAGAACTGCAACCGGTCGCGCCAGTGCGGATCGTGCTGGAACGGGCTGTCGGCGGGGAAGGCGGGCAGGAGGTTGTTCGAGTCGCGGCGGTAAATGCTCACCAGCCGCTCGGCGATCAGCGCGGCAATTTCCTTCAAGTTCAGTTGCCGGTTGCCCAGACTGGGCACGGCGATAGTGAAATCGTCGCCCAGGAAGCGATGAAACTTCTCCAGCGCCTGCACCAGGGTGTAGTTGGTCGGCAGCCAGATCGGGCCGCGCCAGTTGGAGTTGCCGCCAAACAGCCCGGAGTTGGATTCGCCGGGCACGTACTCGATCAGCGCCTCGCCGACGCCGGGCAGCGTTCCCAAATCCCTCTGGGTGGCGTGGAGGCGGCTGACGCTGCGAATGCCGTGCGGCGACAGGAATTCATCGTCGCGCAGCAGCCGTTTCAGGATGCGCGGCAGCATCCGGTTAGTGACCAGCGACAGCAGATGCTCGCCCCGGTCGTTTTCCCAGTCCGGGCAGTTGCAAATGATGCTGCCGTCAAACACGCCGTGGCGATGCTGGCGCAGAATCTCGCGGAAGCGGGGCACCTTGGCCAGGATGCGCCGATCCACGACTTCGCAGGCGAACAGCGGAATCAGGCCAACCCAGGAATACACGTCAATCCGCCGACTCTGGCCGTCCGGGCCCGTAACCAAATCCTTGAAAAAGCCCGCTTCCGGATCCCACAGCGGAATGTGCTGGCCGCCCTGGCCGCCGATGGTGTGAGCGATGGCGAGAAACTGCTTGTAAATCTGAANNACCGAAATATTGTCCAGACCGAGAAAGCCGCCTTCGAACACGTTGTTGCCGTCGCTGTCCTTGCGGTTGATCCACCAGGCGTAATTCAGCAGCAGCTTGTGAAATACCCGCTGGAGAAAGCTGAGGTCGCCCCGGCCCCGCTGCACCCGCTCCGCCCGGAACGCCTTCAGCGCGCCCATGGCGTGAACCGGCGGATTGACATCGCCGAACGCCCATTCGTAGGCGGGAATCTGGCCGTTGGGGTGCAGATAGCGGTCCTGTAGCACCAGTTCGATCTGGTCCTTGGCGAAATCCACATCCACCAGCGACAGCGCGGCGCAGTGATAGGCCAGATCCCAGGCGGCGAACCACGGGTATTCCCATTTGTCGGGCATCGAGATGATGTCGCTGGCCTTGAGATGTCGCCAGGTGCGGTTGCGGCCCCATTTGCGCTCTTCAGGCGGCGGGAAGTGATCGCCGTCCAGCCAGCGGGCCACGTCGTAGTGGAAAAACTGCTTGCTCCAGATCATGCCGGCCAACGCCTGGCGCAGAATGCGCTGGTCCTCGACCGTCGCTTCGGGCAACAGATCGCGGTAGAACCGATCCGCCTCGCTCTGGCGCAGGGCGAACACCGCTGGAGATTGTGCGAAGGGCTGGGCCAGCGACGCGGCGCTCAACACCAGCTCCACTTGGGTCTGCTGGCCGCCGGCCACGGTCAGCACGTGCCAGGCGGCGAACTTGGTGCCTTCCCGCGCCGGATTGACCGCGTCCCGTTCGCCGTTCACCACCCGGCGATGGAAGCTGTCCTTGACGTAGGGTGTGGCGTTCGCCAGCCCCCACAACCGCTGGGCGTTATGCTCGTTCTCGGTGTACAGCGGCTCGGCGGACTGCCGGCCATACAGGTGATAGCCGCCCAGCGTCGGATGCTCGGCGCGCACCGCCCAAACCGCTCCGTCCGNNAATTCACGCGCCTTCTTCTCGTCGCCCCAGGTCCAGGTGTTGCGGAACCAGAGTTGCGGCAACAGGTGCAGAGTCGCCTCATCGGGGCCGCGATTGGCGGCGGTGATGCGGATGTGGGTTTCATCCGGGCCAGCCTTGGCGTAACTCACTTCTACGTCCCAGTAGCGGTTGTCGTGGAAAACGCCGGTGTCCAGCAGATTGAACGGCGGATCCCGGCGACTCCGGCGGCGGTTTTCCTCGACCAGCCCGCCGTAGGGATATTCGGCCTGGGGATATTTGTACAGGTAGCGCAAAATGCTGTGACTGGGGGTGGCGTCGAGATAGAAGTAGTATTCCTTCACGTCCTCGCCATGGTTGCCCTGATTGCCGGTCAGGCCAAACGCCCGCTCCTTGAGAATCGGATCACGGCCATTCCACAGGGCGAGGGCGAAGCACAGCCGTTGCTGTTCGTCGCAAATACCGCCCAGGCCGTCTTCGTTCCAGCGGTAGACCCGCGACCGGGACTGGTCATGATCGAGATGTTCCCAGGCTTCGCCGTGGGCGCTGTAGTCCTCGCGGACCGTGCCCCAGGCCCGCTCCGCCAGATACGGCCCCCACAGCCGCCAGTTTTCCTGGCCTTCGTACTGCCGTTCCAGCCGCAAGCGCTCAGGGTTGTCGATGGGAATCGTGGCCTTCATGGGGGTCTCCAGAATAGGGGTTGCACGGGAGAGGTCGTTCATTCGCCCTTTGAAGCGGCAACACTTATGCCACTTGGTAAATTTCAAGGATAATTAACAATATACATCTTTATTATTGAACTTTGGTCGAGGGTGGGGACCGCGAAATATCGTAGAGCCGCTAAATGCAGTGGGTTTGGCTTGAAGGGTGATCGTATGGACGTTGCCCGGCCAGGATGTTTTCCAGAGTTGGAAGGCCGATGATGAATGCTATACTTCTGTAAAGACCAGCAGGATCAAATAGTTCCTGTCAGCCACGGCGGATTGGCGGATTGTGGTAGATGGGCGGAACCACATAATCATTTGTTAGGCTCACAAGATGGCGACCCATGAGCAAAAAATATCAAGTATTTATTAGCTCGACTTATGAGGACCTTAAAGACGAGCGAGATCAACTGATCAAGGTTCTGTTGGAAATGGGGCACATCCCAGTCGGTATGGAAATGTTTAGTGCGTCTGACGACGAACAGTGGAAGGTCATTGCTCGACATATTGATGAAATCGATTACTATGTGGTACTGGTTGCGCATCGTTATGGGGCGATTGCGTCAAGTGGAATTAGTTATACAGAGAAGGAGTTTGATTATGCCTCATCCAAAAAAGTACCGATACTTGGCTTTGTAATAGATGAGAGTGCCCCATGGCCAAGTGAAAAATATGAGCCTAAAATCAAATCCAAACGACTTCTGATAGAATTCAAAAAGAAAATTAAATCTAAATTAGTTGCTTTCTGGAAAAGCAAAGAAGATTTACCTGGTAAACTCTCTACTTCTCTACCGAAATTAATAGAAAATAACCCTCGAATAGGCTGGATTAGATCTAATCAAACCGAGCAAGAGTATCAACACTTGTTGAGTGCTAATGATTGTATCAAAGATATAGAGAAAATGGCGTCTTCTTTTCACCAGAAAGATAAGCTAACAATTCTACATTTTGGATTAGATATGGCATTGGCATCTGATTATGTTGTGAAAATTCTGAATATGTACAATTGTGAACAAATAGATTATAAAATTTTAATTATGGCGGAAAATATTCAAGACCTTGACCGCAATCCTCCAAGCGATGTATTGGCATGGGCTTCATACGTTCAAGGATCGATACTGCGAATAAAATCTCAGATCAAAAGTGATTTTAACTCTGGAAAATTTACATCAAAGAAAATAAATCTTGAAATCAGACAGTATTTCGGAACGCCAATAATTCACGGTATCAAAATAATCAACAAAACCAATGTTACTTATCTCTCAATGTGTCAGTACAAGGGTATGAGTTTTGATGTTTATGATTGGGGTGAGTTTGCATACCGTCGTATTTGCGATCTTAATAAAACTCCTTCCGACTTACACTTAGCCAGTACTTTTCATAGTTTTTTTGAACGCTATTGGACATACAATTCTAAAGTAAAATGGTGTTGTCAAATTTCTGAGGCGGGTTTTCAAGAAGATTGACAGAAAACGCGGGGCGAAGAGAAGGATGAAAGGGTGCTAAGCCAAGTAGGGTACGCATTGCGTACCTTTTTCGGAGTGTGAACTGACACGCGGTCGCGTCCTACTGACTGGTGCAGGATGGTGGTACGCATTGCGTACCCTACGGCTACACCCTAATCAAAGCCATCCGCACGACGCTCGGATGGACGAGTGCCCCATATCGGCCTACCGTCCTACAGCAAACTGCCCCCCACGCGGGGGACGGTCGCGCCGTTCGGCCTGATCGAGATCGCCGCAGACAGCCCGCCCGAAGCGGATGAAATCCGGTGCGTCGCTCATGTCGCACGCTCCTGTTGTTGCAGCCGCTCCGTGACCCGCAGCGCCCAGGCGTAAATGGTCAGCGACGGGTTGGCTCGACTGGAGCGCGGCAATACGCTGCCGTCGACCACATACAGATTGTCCAGGCCATGCACCTTGCCCTCGGCGTTTACCACTGAAGATTGCGGATCGGCGCCCATGGTCAGCGTGCCGCAGGCGTGTGCGGTGCCGGCCAGCGGAATGGCTTTGGCCGCCGCCGGCAAGCCGGCCTTCAGCAGCGACCGGCTGAAATCGCGCACCAATTGCCGGTGTTCCACCACCGCCGTCGGCAATCGCGCCGGGTCGTAATCGAGCTGGGGATACTGCGCGCCGTGGGTCTGAGCGATGACGCGATTAGCGGGATCGGAGCCGTCTTCGGTTTGCAGGAAGAAGCCATAAGCACGATGGCCGAGCGCCCGAGCGAACCAACGCGGCACGAATCCCGGAATCAGGGTACTGAGCAGTTCGCCGTCGAAGCCCAGCGGCTGGATGCTGCTGTGCGGCAGCCGCTCGTTGAGCAGGAGCAGGGTTTTGCGCAGTAGATCGGTTTTTGGCGTAGCGGAAAACGCCAGCATCGCGCTGAGCCGGTGGTGCTTGTAGTTGCGTCCGACCGCCCTGGCGCACGGCAACCGTTCGTCTAGCCCGTTGCCGGCCAGATAGCTTTGCAACAGGCGCGGCGAGTGCAGCGCGCCCGCCGCCAGCAGCAGGGTACTGGCCCGGAATTCGCCGCCGTCCTCGGTGCGGACGCCGAGCAGGCGCTCGGGCCGTTCCGGATCAGCAATGAAATCGCGGACGGCGCGCCCGGTGAGGATGGTGAGATTGGGCAGGGTTTGCACCTGCTCCAGCAGGGCGTGCTGGCTGTCGAACTTCAGATTCCTGACCGAGGCGAAGGCGTCGAAATGGGTGGCTTCTTCGGGATGCGCCAAAATTTCGGGGTCCAGCGCCAGCATCAGCGGCTGGACGTTCCAACCCGCGCCGTTGCCGGTGAGCTTGCCGACGATGGCGCTCAAATCCGGCTCCGGTTCGAAACGGTGGACGCCCAGCAACGCTTCAGCCTGATCGTAGTATGGCGCTAAATCCTGATAGCGGATCGGCCATGGCAGGCACTGGTGCGCCGAGTCGGCTTCAAACTCGTGCGGCTCGAACCGCACCAGCGCCGCGCCGTACCACTTGGTCTTGCCGCCCAGGTTGAAATATTCCTCTGGGGTAAAGGTCGCGCCGTCCTGGTCCAGCCAATGCTCCCTGCTTTTGAACAAACCTTGCCGGATCACTTTGTCCACGTCCAGGGTACTGCCGTCGCGGGGCAGTTCCGGCCCTTTTTCCAGCAGCAGGACGCGCCGGCCCACCCGCGCCAGTTGATAGGCTGCCGCCGATCCGCCCGCGCCAGAACCGATGATGATGGCGTCGTAGGGAAATTCGTTCATGGTCAAATCCTCAATACACTGCCGCCGGNNACCAAGCGCCAGCAGCACAGGCCGCCAGGATCGCGAAAACTGTGGCGTCGCCATGTCAGCCCCCCTGATCGAAGCCGGGATAGAGGGTCATGCCGCCGTCCACATACAGCGTCGCGCCGGTGATGTAATCGGAAGCGTCGGAGGCCAGCCAGACGGCAGCGCGGCCAATGTCTTCCGGTTCGCCGACCCGGCGGTAGGGGATCAGCTTGAGTAATTCCGCTTCCGCTGCCGGTGTTTTCCAGGCGGCGGTATTGATCGGCGTCTTGATCGCGCCCGGCGAGATGGCGTTAACTCGGATGCCCTGCGGCGCGAGTTCCTGCGCCATGGTCTTCATCAGCAGGCTGACTCCGCCCTTGGAGGCGGCGTAGTTGGCGTGCCCGGCCCATGGGATGACATCGTGAACCGAGGACATGCAAATGATCTTGCCGACGGCGCGCGACAGGTTTGGTATCAGGCCGCGCTGGAGGAATTCGCGAGCGGCGGCGCGGGAACAGAGGAACTGACCGGTCAGGTTGACGTCGAGTACGATCTGCCAATCGGCCAGAGTCATTTCCACCAGCGGTGCGTCCTTTTGCAGACCGGCGTTGTTGACCAGAATGTCAAGGCTGCCCCAGGTCTCGACGATCTGGGCGAACATCGCCTCGACTTCGTTTTCCCGGCTGACGTTGGCGCGAATCGCCAGCGCCTCGCCGCCATCAGCTTCAATCTGTTTCACCACGGATCGGGCGCGTTCGTCGCTGGATGAGTAATTGACGGTCACCCGCGCACCAGCGGCGGCCAACGCCTTGGCGACGGCCGCGCCGATGCCGGAATTAGCCCCGGTCACCAAGGCGCGTTGACCTTGTAGAACTGGTTGGTTTGCGCTGCTCATGGGGATTTACCTCTTTTCTGATGACTGGATAGGGGGTAATGAATTCTCGCTACGGGGTCAGCAATGCTTGTGCCATGCGGAAAAATTAAAATTTCAGATTATTTTCATATAGTTGTTTTTTGATAATGGATTCTGAAGCAAGGCTAATAGATGTTGGCGACTACGATATGTCGAGGAGCCGCTAAATGCTGTGGCGAATCTTGAATCGAGGATATGGAGGGTGATGCTGGATAAATAAATCGTGGCGACGAACGCGATTCAGCGCTCAATCGCAACGCCATTAAATAACGAGGCGGGCTGCTAAAAGAATTCAGAAGCTTCGCCCCATCCATTCGCCCTGAGCTGCGAGCCTGTCGAGCAGTCGAAGGGACATTCAACGATAGATAACGGGGGTTCGACTGTGCGACAGGCTCACGCTCAATCCGAACGGTTTTTGAACCCGAAGCGAGAGTCCTGAGAATTGAACAGCCCTGAGAACAGAGACTGGATTTGATTCAGGCCGGGAATTTGGGTTTGCGGATGTTCAATTTCTGCATCCGGGAGCGCAGGGTGCTGGGGTTGAGGTCCAGAATGGCCGCTGCGCCCGATTCACCCTCGATCACCCAGCCGGTGCGCTCCAACACTTGGAGAATGTAAGCGCGCTCCATCGCTTCGAGCGAAGCGAGCGCTTGCGGCGCAGTCATCGCATCCTGATCGTCCAGACGCAGTTCGAGCGCGTTGTCGATCTCCAGCAGCGGACCCCGGGCGAGAATGGTGGCGCGCTCAATGACGTTTTGCAGTTCCCGGATATTGCCGGGCCATGAGTAATGCAGCAACCGCTCGCGGGCGTTGGGCGAAAGATCGCGGATGGATTTATTCATCTTCCGCGCAAATTTATCCAGAAAGTATCGAACCAGCAGCGGAATATCGGACGGGCGTTCACGCAGGGACGGCAGCCGGATAGGAAATACATTCAGCCGGTAATACAGATCGGTGCGAAAGCTGCCCTCCTTGACCATCTTCGCCAGATCGCGATTGGTGGCGGCGACCAGCCGGACATTGACTTTCAGCGTATGCGTGCCGCCGACTCGCTCGAATTCCTGATCCTGCAACACCCGCAACAACTTAGCCTGCGCGCCGGCGCTCAGTTCGCCCACTTCGTCCAGAAACAGAGTACCGCCATCAGCGAGTTCAAACCGGCCCTTGCGCTGAGCGGTCGCGCCGGTGAACGCGCCTTTTTCATGGCCGAACAACTCGCTTTCCACCAGCTCGCCAGGCAGGGCGGCGCAGTTGACGTTGACGAATAGCTTGTCACGCCGGTCGCTGAGGTCGTGAATCGCCCGTGCGATGACGCTCTTGCCGGTGCCAGTTTCTCCAGTCAGCAGCACAGTGGCGTCGGCCCCGGCCACTTGCTCAACCTGGACGAACACCTCCTGCATGGCTGGCGAGTCGCCGATGATGTGGCCGGGGCTTTGCCGGGTCTTGATCTCTTCCTGGAGATAGAGGTTTTCCAGTTGCAATTGTTTGAGAGTTTCTTCGGAATGCCAGCGCTCGGTCACGTCCCGCAGGATTACGGTGTAAAAATGCCGGCCGCCAATCTCCAGCGGCGAGAGCGTGGCTTCCACCAGAAATTCCTCACCGTCGCAGCGGCGGGCGGTCAAGCCTTCGGGCGCCCACAGTTGTTGCGAGTTCACCGTAGCGGGCTGAACCGCCAGGCAATAACCTTTAAGCAGGTTGCCGAAGCGCTTCGAGAGCA
>DEHY01000226.1 GCA_002352185.1 Competibacteraceae bacterium UBA2788 | reverse complement strand
CTGAACCTGCCGGGGGACAACCCTGCACGTAACGGGATCGGCCCGGTCGGCGTCTACCAGAAAGACACCGTGAGCGCGCGCGAGGGTTATCAGTCGCTGAAAAAGTGGGAGGCCAGCACCGGCAATCGCTGTCGGCTGGTGATCACCATGGCGGTTTACGATCCGGCCGTCGCGTTGATGGGATANNCTCAAGGGAAAAGGCGTCACGGATAAGGTGATCGCCACCCAGATCGTGCCGTCGCCCGACTCAGCGCTGCCGGTGGTGGTGGAGGCGCGCAAGGCGCTGGGCGAAAATCTGGATTATGTATCACTGGAGAGCTACATCATCGGCAAGCTGTTCCTGGCCATCATGCAGGCGATTGAGGGGCCGCTGACCCGGGAGAATTTCCTGAAGGCTGCACGTCGCCAGCCCTACGACATCGGTGGCGTCAAGGTGGACTTCACCACCGACAACCAGGGTTCCGATTTCGTGCAGGTCACCGTGCTGCGCGACGGCCAGTTCATCGCCATCACGCCACAAGAACTGGTGGGGCTGTTCAAGTAGCCATTCCGTCAGCGCAGGCGAGACACGGCCAGCGTCGGACACAAAACAGCCATCTATTGATGGGCCGGAGACACGCGAACCGGCCGGTCGAATCTGGCGGGATTTAACCACTTAAAGAGGTAAAAACAGTCATGGCTGGTCAGAAAATCAATGCCCGCTTGACCCTTACGAACATCATTCAGATCGCGGCGCTGGTGGTGATCGGGCTGCTCGCCTACATCGGCATGAACCGCATCGACGCTATCGTGGTTGACATCAACCAGGCTGTGAACGAAGAGACGAGCATAGGCCGTCTGGGCGACATTCTGCATAATGAATTGCTGGCGACGGTCAACCGCGTTGCCCGCGGCACCGAAAACTGGGAACAGGGGAGCGCCGTGCTGCCGGTGGCCAAGACCCGGTTTCAGGAAAACCTGAAGAATTACTTCGACGCCCTGCGTCCAGGCGACCGGGCGACCCTGCAGAGCCAATACCAAGCCAGCCTGGACAACATTGACGCCGCTTTCGCCGAATTGGAGCAGTTATTCACCGCCCGCGACCGCACCCGGCTCAATCTGTTCATCAGCAATGATCTGGACCATCTGTTGCAACCCTTCTTCAAAAACCAGGCAAACAGCGTGGAACGCGCCCAGCAGCGCTCCGCGCAGGATCTGCAGACGGCGATTAGGACTACTAACACCTTTGACTGGCTGATCCTGATCGTCGGCCTGGGTGGTATTGGCATCTCGTTCGGCCTGGGCACCGCCACCTATCGCGCCATCATGAATCCGCTCAACCGGATGATGACGACCGTGAAACAGATCGGTCAAGGCAACTACGACTCTCGCACCGGTCTGACCGGCAGTGACGAGCTGTCGGAACTGGGCCAGGCGTTCGACACCATGCTGGGCGAGCGCGTGACCGCGCTGGTGCAGGCGGAACGTGAAAACGAGCAGCTCAACGACTCCATCATCCGTCTGCTGCAAGCCGTGTCCCAGTTGAGTCAGAGAGACCTGACCGTCCGGGTGCCGGTGACCGAGGACATGACCGGCCCGGTGGCCGACGCGCTGAATCTGTTGACCGACGAGACCGCCAAGGTGTTGCAGGGCGTAACCCGCATCTCGGAGGATGTGGCAGTCGCCTCGGACAAGGTCAAAGCGCAATCCGACACCGTGATCGCCGTAGCGGACCATGAGCGCCAGGCGGTGGAGCAAACCGCCACCGATCTGGCCTCTGCGGCGGACGCCATGACCCGGATCGCCGAGCTGGCGCAGATGTGCAACGCCACTGCCGAAACCACCATCAAAACCACCCAGGCGGCGCTACTGGCGGTGACCAGCACGGTGAGCGGCATCAACAGCACCCGCGACACCATCCGCGAGACGGAAAAACGCATCAAGCGTCTGGGCGAACGCTCCCAGGAAATCAGTGGTGTGGTGAACCTGATCAACACCATCGCCGAACGCACCCACATTCTGGCGCTGAACGCCAGCATGCACGCCGCGTCAGCCGGTGAGGCCGGGCGCGGCTTCGCCGTGGTCGCCGACGAAGTGCAGCGGCTGGCGGAAAATGCCCGCGAGGCCACTTCGCAAATTTCCACCCTGGTCAGCAACATCCAGATCGAGACTGCGGACACGGCGAACACCATGAACACCGCCATCAGCCAGGTTGTGGACGGCAGCAGACTGGCCGAGCAGGCTGGCGATCAGATGAAGCGCACTCAGGAAACCACAGCCGAACTGGTGGCCGCCGTACAGCAGATCGCATCCCGCTCGCAGGAGCAGTCGCGCGTTAGCAATGAGTTGCTCGGCCGCGCCCAGCAGATTCAGGAAAGCTCTCGCCAGACCAGCCAGCAGTTGCAGGAACAGACTGTCCAAACCACCAACCTGGTGGAGTACGCCAAAGGCTTGTTGAGTTCCGTGCGCGTGTTCCGGTTGCCGGTGTAAATGGATCACGCCCCGCCAGCAGAAATAATCCCCTGTTCTTACCGCCGCTCGCGAGAGAGATTCAGCAGCCATGCTCGTACCGGAAGAAGACATCGCCGCATTGGAAGCTGAAGTCGCCGAGTTGCTCGGCATTCTGGAGATGTTGCCTGCGGTGGGCGAAGACGGAACCGACGGAGAGGGTGTCGTCGCAGTCATTCGCCGTTACGCCGATCAGGTGGAGCGCGTCAGCCTGGCAGCCGGCAGTGTCGGTTTTCTGGGCTTGCGGGATGTTTGCCTGTTGCTCCAGGAAAATCTGGCGAATTTGGATTTTGGCCAGCAGGGCCTTGACGACGCCATGCGGGAACGGCTGGAAGAATGGCCGATTCTGGTCATCGGTTATCTTGGCGCTCCATCCGATTCACAGGCCAGCGAGCCATTGATCGATCATTTGCGCAGCCCGGTTTGGAATGTGCCCGTATCGCCGGAGACCGCCAGGGTATTGCACGATATGCTGGCTTGCGGGGCGCTGGCGCCCGGTGCGGTGGATGCGGTGGATGAGAGGCTCGCCGATGTAGCGCAAGAAGTGAAAGCAACGGAATCGCCGCCAATGCCAATGCCGGTATCCGCCGAACCGGTGCTGGCGCTGCAACTGCCGTTGACGGTCGAGACAACGGAATCTCCGATGGTGGCTCCCGTTATCGCCGTCGTTCCTGAACCAACAACCGCGACTGTACCGGAAGCTGAAACGGAAACGGAAACCGTCATTGGAGCAGAATCCGCTGCGTTGCCGGAATTGATGGAAACGGTGGTTGCAGCGACCCTCGCGGAAGCGCCAACAACGACCACCGAAGCGGTTGTAATAGAACATCTGGTTTCCACTGAAGCGTTTACCGGGCAGGAAGCTGCCGCTGACCGGGAGGAATCTGCATCCGCCGATGCAGAGGAACCGGAATCCTTCGATGAAGGCGCAACCATCGAGGAAATTGCATCCGGCGAAGCCGAAGAACCGGAGCCTGCCGACGCCGAAGAACTGGAGCCTGCCGACGCAGAAGATGAGGNNGATGAGGTGCCTGCCGACGCAGAGGATGAGGAATCCGCTGGAGCAATAGCCGGTTCAAGCAATGCCGGGCAGGAACTGCTGGATATCCTGTGCGCGGAAATCGCACAGATCGCCGAAGCCACCGACGAGATCATGGCTGTGGCCGCAACCGCTGATAGCGCACCCGCCATCCGGGGCGAGGTCTTATCGGGTTACGCCGAACATCTGGAACGGCTGGGTGAGGCGTCCGGCTCCGTTGGCTTGATCGGCTTGCAGCAGGTTTGCGCCAGTTTGCAGAATAACCTGAACCATCTGGCTGCCCAGGATCACCCGCTGACCGCTGATCAACAGAAGGCAGTGCAGGCCTGGCCCGATTTGACGCTGAACTACCTGCACGCATTACACGACCGCCCGACTTGCGCAGCGCTGGCGGATCACCTGCGAGACGCCCGCTGGCCGCAACCGCTGGCGACAGTGGATGTGGAGCCGCTGATTGAGCTTTTGGCGGCGGCAACGCTGGTGACTGAGGAAGCCGAAACCGAAATCCGGCCACGTCAGGCCACTGCTCAGGACGTGTCCCTTCAGCTACCCGCCGATGTCAATCCTGAGTTGCTGGACGGCCTGCTACAGGAATTGCCCAACCAGGCCGCCGAGTTTTCCGCTTCCATCCAACGTCTGGCCGCTGGCGATGGCACGCTCAAGGATGTGGACGTGGCGCGGCGCATTGCCCACACCCTGAAGGGCGCCGGCAACACCGTCGGAGTGCGCGGCATCGCTACCCTGACTCATCAGATCGAGGATATCCTTCAGGCGCTTGCCACACATGAGGCGCTGCCCAACCGCCCGCTGGCCGAGACTCTGCTGAATGCGGCGGATTGCCTGGAGACCATGAGTGAGGCGTTGCTTGGAATGAGCGCGCCGCCACCACAAGCGCAAGCCGTGTTGCAAGAGGTGCTGGACTGGGCTAACCGCATTGACCGGATCGGGATACCGGCGGGCGAGGAAGCGCCGCCGCCAGCGCGCGCCCACCCGGAATCCGCCGCCCCCGCCGATACAGCGACAACGGCGCAGCCCGCGCCCGCAGCGGTAGCCGAAGCCGCCTTGCGAATTCCCGCCCATCTGGTGGACGACCTGCTGCGACTGGTAGGCGAGAACATCATTCTCACGGGTCAAATTCAGGAACGGGTGCGCAAGACCATCGCGCAAACCCGGGCGGTAATGGGACAAAACCGGCTCTTCCAGCAACTGACCGGCGAACTGGAACAACTGGTCGATATCCGCAACGTATCGTCGCCATTGTCCCGGTCGATCCAGCGCGGCGATTTCGACCCGCTGGAATTGGAACAGTACAACGAACTCAACACCGCCACCCATCGCTTGGTGGAAGCAGCTACCGATAACCGCGAGTTGGACCGCGCCATTGCGGATAGCCTGGTAGCGCTGGATGCCTTACTGGTGGATCAGAGCCGGTTGCACCGGGACAGTCAGGAAGCGGTATTGCGCACCCGCATGGTGCCGATCCAGACTGTGGTGCCCCGTCTGCAACGCAGTGTGCGCCAGACCTGCCGGCTGGTGGACAAGGAAGTGGAATTGACGGTGCGCGGCGCCGACACGCTGATGGACAGCAATGTGTTGAGCGGCATCGTCGATCCGCTCATGCACATCTTGCGCAATGCCGTGGATCACGGCATCGAATCGCCGGCCCAGCGCCGGCGCCTGGGCAAGCCTCCCGTCGGGCACATCGCACTCAGCGTTTTGCGCGAGGGCAACACCATCGTTATCCGTTGCCAGGATGACGGCGCTGGCCTCGACCTGTCGGCAATCCGCCAAATCGCGATGGAGCGTGGCTTGCTTGCCGCCGACAAGCCGCTGGAGGAGGATGAGCTGGTGCGGTTGATTCTACTGCCGGGCTTTTCCACCCGGGGCGCAACCACCCAGACCTCGGGTCGCGGCATCGGCATGGACATGGTCTACAGCCGGTTACTGGACATGAAGGGTTCACTGCGCATCCAGACCCGATCGGATCAAGGTTGCCTGATGGAATTACGGTTGCCGGTGACCTTAATCTCCACCCATGCCCTGCTGGTGCGCATCTATGATCGGTTGTACGCCCTCTCCGACCGTGGCATCGAACAGATTCTGTACTCTGGAGTCGGCACGATCCAGAAGTTGGGCAACATCACGACTTATCACATGGGTGACGAGATTTACGAGGTGGCCTCATTGGAAACCTTGCTCAACCTGCCGCCTGACCACCGCAAGCATAGCCGCGCCGTACCGCCGGTATTGCTGGTGCGGGAAGAGACGGGCGCCATTCGCGCCGTGCTGGTGCCGGAAGCCATAGACAGCCGTGATCTGGTGGTCAAGCCTCTGGGGCAATATGTGCCCAGGCTCAACGGCGTCGTGGGCGCCACTATCCTGGGCGATGGCAGCGTGGCGCCGGTACTGGATCTGCCGGAGCTGTTGCGCACCCCGGCAACCCTCCGGCAAGCGCCGACGTTCGCTCAACCGGATGCGCCGGCGGCGCCCGCAGTCCATCGCCAGGTTGCGCTGGCCGTGGATGACTCGTTGAGCGCCCGCCGCTCGCTGGCGCAGTTTGTCCAGGATGCCGGTTTCGAAGTCCGCACCGCCCGCGACGGTTTGGAGGCCATCGAGATTATTAATGGCAAGCGCCCGGATATTGTGCTGGCTGATCTGGAGATGCCGCGCATGAACGGTCTGGAATTGGCTGCGCATTTGCGCGCCAACCAGACCACTCGCGACCTGCCGGTCATCATGATCACCTCACGCTCCACCGACAAGCACCGGCGCGAAGCCGAAGCCATGGGCGTCAATGTCTACTTGACCAAGCCTTTTGCGGAAGATGAACTGCTTGCACACATCAAAAAGCTGCTGAGGCGAGCATGAACGGACGCACCCAAACCTGGTTGGGCGCATTGCGGGAAACGCGGAACTTTACCCTGCTGACCCTGGATGGGTACGCATGGCTGCTGCCGCAAACCGAAGTGCAGGCGCTGGAGGCGGCGCCCGACATTGACCCGGAGGTGCGGGTACCGCAGAGCGTGGGTGCGATCACGTTCGCAGGCGAATGGTGGCCCGTGTATTGTCTGTCCGGAGAACTGCGCCTCCTGCCGCAAATACCGGCGGGACGGCGGGTCTGTCCACTGCTGGATAACGGCGCCGACCGCTTCGGTCTAGTTTGCGACCAGGTCGAAACCTTGGTGAAACCATCCCGCCTTTATCCAGTGCCGGCCTGCATGGTGCCGCCAGATTCCCCGATCCAGGCGCTCACCCTTCTGGATCGGGGGTTGGGTTGCGTGACCGCCACCGAGTATATCGCCCGCCTGATCGCTGCAGCCGGGGAGCGCGCCGATGCCTGAGAATCCGCCCAAGGATAGCGGCACCTGGATTCTGGCGCTGGACAGCGTATTGCGCGCTGCCGTAGGCGAACGCGAACTGGTCCATCTGATCGAGGCGCCCACCTTGCTGGATGTGCCGATCAGCCCGCCATACTGCCGGCAGGTGCTGGTCTGGAATGAAAACCTGCTGCCGGCCATGGATCTGGCGGCTTGGTTGCGTCCGGGAGAACCTGTGCAACGCCGATGGCCCCTGGCGGGCGTGTTCGGGTATCAGACCAAACCGGGAGCGGAACCCGCCTATGGCGCGCTGCTGCTGGCAGGCATCCCGGAGCGGGCGCGCACCGCTGACAGTCAGGCCTGCGCGCTGCTAAAACAACCCGCTCGCTGGCGAACCTTGGCGATTTCCTGTTTCAAGCGGGGCGACCACCCGATCCCTATTCTGGATTTGCCACACCTCTTCACCGGCGGTCTGCTCACTGCGGTGTGAACGAAGAGCGGATCGCTGGGTCCCGCAATGGTTCCGAACGCCGCTGCAGCCAGGATCGCAGCCGGCAGCTCGAACCCGGGTATCCTGCAAGTGGCAGTGATACCCGTGCGCAGCCATAGGCGGGAAAATGAATCACGGTGAAGCCAGGTCGTCGGACTGGGCGAAATACCGCCGCAGAAACTCCTCGAAGGACATCTCATCCGCCGCCTCAATTTTCGCCTGCTCGTGCAAGGACTGCTCTGCCGCTGTAGTGAAAAAATTGACCTGTGCTTCATCCAGTGGCTGCGACTGCAAGGTGTCGCGGTGCTGTTCCGACCAGCGCCGGGCGTAGCGAAAGAAATTTTCGCCACGGGCGCGCATCTCGGCCAGAATGCGGGCGGATGGGGTGCGAGCGGGATCAGCCAGCACCTCGCGCTGTTCGGCCAGCGCCGCTGCATAGAGTTGCCCACTCTCGCCGTGGTCCAGCAACTCGCTGATCGGCTGCAACGCCCCCAGAATCTCTTCCGCCCAGCGCCGCACTGGCAAGGCTGCATCCCGACGGCGCTGCAACAGCAACGCCGGATCGCGGCCATTCAGCGCCACCGCCATCTGGTTATCGTCAATCATCTGCCGTTCCTCAGCATCCAGCAGCGGCGATTCGTTCAGCAGACAAAACAACAGCAACAGTTCCAGAAATCGCAGTTGCGTGGCGGTAACGCCCAACGGCTCCAGCGGATTGATGTCTACCGAGCGCAATTCCACATAGCGCACCCCGCGCCGCTGCAACGCTAGTACCGGTTTCTCATTGCCATGCGGGGGCTGTTTGGGCCGCATCGAGGCGTAATACTCGTTTTCGATCTGTAACACATTGGCGTTGAGCTGGCGGTACTCGCCGTCCACCATGACCCCGATTTGCTCATAAGGCGGCCACGGCGTATTGACCGCCTGGGTCAGGCTGGCGATATAGGAAGGCAGCGAGTTGTAGCAGACGTTGACGCCGCTTTTCTTCTCGGTGCGGTTGGTATAGCCGATATTGCTCATTCGCAGCGAGGTGGCGTAAGGGCCGTAACCGGTGTGATCGTCGAATTCGAGCAGCGAAGTCGCTTTGCCGTCGAGAAATGACTTGCACACTGCTGGAGAAGCGCCGAATAAATACAGGATCAGCCAGCCGAAGCGTTGCAGGTTGCGGATCAGGCCAAAATAGGATTCCGAGCGAAAATCCTGCAGCGAGCGGCGGTCGCCTTCCATGTTCTGAAACGCCGTCCAGAACTCGTCCGACAGCGAGAAATTGAAGTGAATCCCGGCGATGACTTGCATGATCCGCCCATAACGCCACGCCAGTCCACGCCGGTAGACATGCTTCATCCGGCCCAGATTGGAACGGCCATAATCCCCCAGCGGGATGCTGGATTCGCCATTGAGAATACAGGGCATACTGGCCGCCCACAGTAATTCATCGCCGATATGACGGTAGACGAAGCGATGGATGTCGGTCAGGAAGCGCAGCATCTCATCCACTCCAGCCAGCGGCGGAGTGATGAATTCCAGCAGCGCTTCGGAGTAATCGGTGGTGATATAAGGGTGAGTCAACGCCGAACCCAACGCGATGGGATGGGACGCCTGGGAGATATTGCCATCCGGGGTCACTCGCAGCGTTTCCCGTTCCAGGCCCAGCAGGCGGCCTTTGAACAAAGCGCGAGAATCGGTGTTAAACAGCCGGAACAACCGCTGGTCGAGAACTGGATACAAGGCTGATCTCACAATTTGGGAACAAGGAGCCGGGATTTTGCGCCGATTACCGGTAAAAATCATTTCACGGCGGCTATAACGTCGCCCTTTGAATGAGCGAGAACCTGATGAAGGATAGTTTACTGCCCAGCCGCACACCCGGCTGCATTCCGCTGATTCCGGTGGTTGAGAGCGAATTCAGCGCCTGGCTGGAACGGCAGGACGACGCTTTGCGGCGCTGGCTGACCGTCACCGGTTTCAAGGCCAAACCGGACAGCTTCAGCCTGGCGCCAGACGCAGACGGTCGGTTGCGGATGGTCATCGCTGGCATCGCCAACGCGGACGACCTGTGGGCTTTGGGTGGTTTGCCCACGAATTTGCCGGAAGGCGATTACGCCCTCGACGCCGTTTTTGCCCAACGCCCGCTGGAGCGGCTGACCCTGGGCTGGGCGCTGGGCGCGTACCAGTTCACCCGCTACAAGGCTGCGAAACGAGCGCCGGCGCGGCTGGCGCTCGATCCTGCCTGTGATGCGGATCGGATTCAGCGCCAGATCGCCGCTATCACTCTGGTCCGCGATCTGATCAATACGCCCGCTGCGGACATGATGCCGGAACACCTGGCCGAGGCCACGCTGGCGCTGGGACGGGAATTCGGCGCTGAGGTGGAACAAACGGTTGGCGAGGAATTATTAGCGCGCAATTTCCCGGTGATTCATGCCGTGGGCCGGGCCAGCGCCCATCCGCCGCGTCTGCTGGATCTGCGCTGGGGCGATCCGAATCATCCAAAAGTGACCCTTTTAGGCAAGGGCGTCTGTTTCGACAGCGGCGGTCTGGATTTAAAACCATCCAGCGCCATGCGGCTGATGAAGAAAGATATGGGCGGCGCGGCTACCGTGCTGGGGCTGGCGCGGCTGATCATGAGCAGCGGCCTGCCGGTACGGCTGCGGGTGTTAGTGGCGGCAGTAGAAAACGCAGTCGCCGGCAACGCCTTCCGGCCCGGCGATGTAATCCGTTCGCGCCAGGGATTGACGATTGAAATTCACAATACCGATGCCGAAGGTCGGCTGATTTTGTGTGATGCGCTGGCCGAAGCAGCGACCGAACAGCCGGAGGTGATGCTGGATTTCGCCACCCTCACCGGCGCAGCGCGAGTGGCGCTAGGCACTGAGATTCCGGCGCTGTTTTGCAACGATGAAGGGTTGGCCAATGACCTGCGGGCGGCGGCGGAACGTGAACAGGATCCGTTCTGGCGCTTGCCGCTGCATCAACCCTACCGGACTCTGCTCGATAGCAAGATCGCCGATCTGTGCAACGCTTCGGAGTCGTCCTACGCGGGCGCAATTACGGCGGCGCTGTTTCTGAAGGAATTTGTGCCTGCCGGGACTCCATGGGCGCATTTTGACCTGATGGCCTGGAATCTCAAGACCCAGCCGGGACGACCGGAAGGCGGCGAAGCAATGACGTTGCGGGCGGTGTTCGGCTGGCTGGAACAGCGTTACGGCGGGGGTTAATGCTCTCACCGTTGCATCAACCATGGACCAATAATCCATGAGTGATTTCTTGCTTCATCGAGGTTGCCCAAGGGTACGGCTTGGTTTTCGCCACGCAAACTCCCCACGGGCGGGGAGCTTTACGCCGATGAGGC
>DEHY01000232.1:8719-16818 GCA_002352185.1 Competibacteraceae bacterium UBA2788 | reverse complement strand
AAGCGCGTCGACTACTCGGGCCGCTCGGTGATCGTGGTCGGCCCCACCTTGCGCCTGCATCAGTGCGGCCTGCCCAAGAAAATGGCGCTGGAACTGTTCAAGCCGTTCATCTTCAGCAAGCTGCAATACAAGGACATGGCCACCACCATCAAGGCGGCCAAGAAAATGGTCGAGCGTGAGGAGCCGGTAGTGTGGGACATCCTTGAGGATGTAATCCGCGAACACCCGGTCATGCTCAACCGCGCTCCGACCCTGCATCGCCTGGGCATCCAGGCGTTCGAGCCGGTCTTGATCGAAGGCAAGGCGATTCAGCTGCATCCGCTGGTCTGCACCGCGTTCAACGCCGACTTCGACGGCGACCAGATGGCGGTGCATGTGCCGCTGTCCATCGAAGCGCAACTGGAAGCGCGGGCACTGATGATGTCCACCAACAACATCCTCAGCCCGGCCAATGGCGAGCCGATCATCGTTCCCTCGCAGGACGTGGTACTCGGCCTGTATTACCTGACCCGCGAGCGCATCAACGCCAAGGGCGAGGGCATGATCTTCGCCGATGTCCGGGAAGTCCATCGCGCCTACGAGAACCGGCAGGTGGAACTGCACGCCCGGATCAAGGTCCGTCTGTCGCGTGAGGAAATCCTGTCCAGCATCGAGGATATCCTGCGAACCGCCGAGACGGAGCAGCTCAGCCCTCCCATGCTCACGCGGGAGGCGCTGGATGCGGACGGGCGGCGCATCGGCGCGCTCGGCGACTGCGTGGATGCCGATCTGATCAACCGCCTGCGCGGTGCCGGCGTGAAGCGGGTGTCCATCCAATATCGAGTCGGCACCACCGTCGGGCGGGCGCTGCTATGCGATATTTTGCCCCGGGATCTGCCCTTCAGTCTGGTCAATCAGGTGCTGAAAAAGAAGACCGTCTCCCAATTGATCAATGAGTGTTACCGGCGCCTGGGTTTGAAGGATACGGTCATTTTCGCCGACCAGTTGATGTACACCGGTTTCCATTACGCCACCCGTTCCGGATCCTCAATCGGCTTCGAGGATTTCAAGATTCCAGCCAAAAAGGTTGAACTGCTGGAGAAAGCCGAGCAGGAGGTCAAGGAAATTGACGATCAGTACACCTCCGGGCTGGTGACCAAGGGCGAGCGCTACAACAAGGTGGTGGACATCTGGTCGCGCACCAACGACCAGGTCGCCAAGGCGATGATGGACAATCTCGGCAGCGAAACCGTGGTCAACCGCGAGGGTCAGACGGTCCGCCAGCCGACGTTCAATGCCGTGTTCATGATGGCGGACTCCGGCGCCCGCGGCTCGGCGGCGCAGATTCGCCAGTTGGCGGGAATGCGCGGGCTGATGGCCAAGCCGGACGGCTCGATCATCGAAACCCCGATCAAGGCCAATTTCCGCGAAGGCTTGAGCGTACTGGAGTATTTCATTTCCACCCACGGCGCACGCAAGGGACTGGCCGATACCGCGCTCAAGACCGCCAACTCCGGTTATCTGACCCGGCGGCTGGTGGATGTAGCCCAGGATATGGTGGTCACCGAACCCGACTGCGGCTCTCAGGAAGGGGTATGGATGACGCCGGTGGTCGAGGAAGGCGATGTGAAGGAGCCGCTGCGCGACCGGGTGCTGGGCCGGGTAGTGGCCCGCGACGTATTCGCGCCGGGCGCCGATGGGATTGCCATTCCTGCGGGCACCCTGCTGGATGAGCAGTGGGTGGCGACGCTGGATGCGCTGAACATTGACCGGATACTGGTGCGGTCGGCGATCACCTGCCGGACCCGCTATGGGGTGTGCGCGGCCTGCTATGGCCGCGACTTGGCGCGCGGTCACCTGGTCAATAGCGGTGAGTCGGTTGGCGTGATCGCCGCCCAGTCCATCGGTGAGCCGGGTACCCAGTTGACCATGCGCACCTTTCATATCGGCGGCGCGGCCTCCCGGACCACGGTGGTCAACAGCGTGCAGATCAAATCCAGGGGCATCCTGCGGCTGCACAAAATGAAAGTGGTGCAGCGCCGGGACAGCCATCTGGTGGCGGTATCGCGTTCGGGTGAGATCACCCTGTTGGACGATCAGGGCCGCGAGCGTGAACGCTATAAGGTGCCCTACGGCGCGGAGTTGTCCGCGAACGACGGCGACCGGGTTGAAGCCGGACAGGTGATCGCCCGCTGGGATCCGTACACTCATCCCATCGTCACCGAGGTGGCCGGCTTCGTGCGCTTTGCCGAGTTCGAGGAAGGCATCACCGTGCAACGCCACGCCGATGAGATCACCGGCCTGTCCAGCCTGGTGGTGATGGATCCCAAACAGCGCGGCGCCCTGGGCAAGGACAAGCGTCCTCTGGTGCGCCTAGTGGATGCGTACAGTAACGATTTGTTTATCCCCGGCACCAGCACGCTGGCGCAATACCCGCTGCCGACCGGCGCTATCGTCAATCTGGCTGATGGCGCCGAGGTCGCCGTCGGTGATGTCGTGGCCCGCATTCCGCAGGAATCCTCCAAGACCCGCGATATTACCGGCGGTCTGCCGCGCGTGGCGGATATGTTCGAGGCGCGCAAGCCCAAGGAACAAGCCATCCTGGCCGAGAAATCCGGCATCATCGAATTCGGCAAGGAAACCAAGGGCAAACAGCGGCTGGTGATTCGCGACAAGAGCGGCGATGTTCTGTACGAAGAACTGATCCCGAAATGGCGCCATGTCGGCGTGTTCGATGGCGAGTATGTCGAACAGGGCGAAATGATCGCCGACGGCGAACCGAATCCGCACGACATTCTGCGCCTGCTTGGGGTGCAGGAATTGGCTGCCTACCTGGTCAAGGAAATCCAGGATGTCTACCGGGTGCAGGGCGTCAAGATCAACGACAAGCATATCGAGGTCATCATCCGCCAGATGCTGCGCAAGGTGGATATTCTCGATCCCGGCGAGACTGCCTTCATTCGAGGTGAGCAGCTTGAGCGCACCCGGGTGCTGGAGGAAAACGAACGAGCCCAGGCTGAGAACCGGATGCCGGCGCTGTGGCAACCGATCCTGCTCGGCATCACCAAGGCCTCATTGGCGACGGAATCGTTCATTTCCGCCGCCTCGTTCCAGGAGACCACGCGGGTGCTGACCGAAGCGGCGGTGCGCGGCCTGCGCGACGATCTGCGCGGGTTGAAGGAAAACGTCATTGTCGGTCGGCTCATTCCCGCCGGCACCGGATTGGCCTATCACCTGCAACGGCGGCACGACTGGATTCCCAGCCGACCGACCAACAGCGCCGGACATTTGTTCGAGAGCAGCGAATCCGAGGCCAAATCCATGACTGAGGACAAGAGCGATGACAGTGAGGAACTGGTTGCCAAGGATTGAATGCATCAATTCATAGCCGACGCCATTGAGAGAAAGGCGGGGAACGCATGGCGTAACCCGCCTTTTTTCACCTTCAGCCCGGATGCTGGATCGCCATAATCCTCTTCTGCCCTTTCAATGCGCCAATTCCATGACTGTCCTGCTTGAAACCCGCCATCTCATCAAGCATTTTCGCGGGGTGAAGGCCGTAAACGGTATTGACCTCACCCTGCTGACCGGCTGCTGTTTCGGTCTGCTTGGCCCCAATGGCGCCGGCAAAACGACCACGGTCGAGATCCTGGAGGGCATTCAGCAACCGACCAGCGGCACCATTCGCTACCTGGGCGAAGCGCTCGGCCCGCGCTTCCGTCAGGACATCGGCATCATGTTCCAGTCCACGGCGTTGCAGGATCATGTGACCGGTCGCGAGAATTTGCAGATGTTCGCCAGCTTTTACCAGCGCCGCCTGCCCTTGGATGCGCTGATCGAAGCCTGCGCGCTGGGCGAATTCCTCGACCGCGATACCCGCAAGCTGTCCGGCGGGCAGCGCCAGCGACTGTTGCTGGCGATTGCCCTAGTGAACGACCCGGAGTTGATCTTCCTCGATGAACCAACCACCGGCCTCGACCCGCAAGCCCGTCGCAATTTCTGGGAGCTGATCCACCGCATCAAGGCGCGCGGAAAAACCATCCTGCTGACCACGCATTACATGGAAGAGGCTTATCATCTATGCGACGAAATCGCTATTATGGATCATGGAAAAATCATCGCCCAGGGTACGCCGCGCAAACTGCTGGCGACGCATTTCGATGATGTGGTACTGCAACTGCCGCTGGCTGATTTTCCCGACCCCGCCCCGCCATTGGCGCATCCGGTAGTGTACGGTCGGGATACCGTGGATATTCTTACCCAGGATGTCGGCGCCACGGTCCAGGAACTGCTGGCGTACAACATCCCGCTGGCGCGATTGCTCATCCGCCCGCGCACTCTGGAAGATTTGTTTCTGGAACTGACCGGGCGGGAGCTGCGAACTTGAATTTCGAGCGCTTCTGGGCGGTTTTTCTGTGTCGCAACTGGGAATTCTTACGCGACCGCTCTACGCTGACCTGGAATCTGCTGTTCCCGATCTCGCTGATTGCCGGATTCGCCGTCGCCTTCTCCGGGCCGGGGCTAGACCTCTATAAAGTAGGGGTGCTGAGCGACGCCAGCGGCGGGAATGGCGGCGATTTTTTCCAGACCCGCTACGTCCAGTTCATTCCGGTGGCCGACCTGGCTGCGACTTTGCCCAAGATTGAGCGCCATCAACTGGACATGCTGGTCGATCCCGTCGGGCGGCGTTACTGGATCAACGAGGAGTCGCCCAAGGGCTATGTGCTGGAGCGGGTGCTGCGCGGCGCTGGCGCGCCGACCGACTTCAACAAGCAAACCGTATCCGGGCGGGTCATCCGCTATGTGGATTGGGTGCTGCCGGGGATCATGGCGATGAACATGATGTTCAGTTGCCTGTTTGGGGTCGGCTACGTCATTGTCCGCTATCGAAAAAACGGGATGCTGAAGCGTTTGAAAGCCACGCCGCTGACGCCGCTGGAATTTCTGTCCGCCCAGGTCGCTTCGCGGTTATGGCTGATCTTGGCGACCACCGTGCTGGTGTTTATTGGCACTGATTGGGTGCTTGGATTTCCCATGCACGGCTCTTATCTCAACCTGTTCATTGTGTTCGTGATTGGAGCCATCAGCCTGATCAGCCTTGGCTTAATCGTCGCCGCCCGCACGGCCAGCGAAGAAGTAGCCGCCGGTCTGCTGAACGCGCTGAGCTGGCCGATGACGTTTTTGTCGGGAGTGTGGTTCTCGCTGGAGGGCGTCCATCCCGTTCTGCAACAGTGCGCACAGCTTGCGCCGCTGACTCACATTATTGATGCGGCGCGGGCGATTATGATTGACGGCGCCGGTTTGGCGGCCATATCCGGGCATTTGTTGATGCTGACCGCCATGAGCCTTGGCTTTATGGCGGTCAGCGCCTGGATGTTTCGCTGGGAGTGAGTATTCACGCCCGGGTCCCGCCCACGGTCAGCGCCTCGATGCGCAAGGTCGGCTGACCGACCCCCACCGGCACGCTCTGCCCCTCCTTACCGCAGGTTCCAACCCCGGCGTCCAGTTTCAGGTCGCTGCCGACCATGGAAACCTGGGTTAACACCTCCGGGCCGTTGCCGATCAGGGTTGCGCCCTTGACCGGGCGGGTGATACGACCGTTTTCGATCAGATACGCCTCACTGGCGGAAAATACGAACTTGCCGGAGGTGATGTCCACCTGGCCGCCACCGAAATTCACCGCGTAGAGTCCCTGCGCCACCGAGGCGATGATTTCCGCCGGATCATGTTCGCCGGGCAGCATATAGGTGTTGGTCATTCGTGGCAGCGGCAGGTGAGCGTAAGACTCGCGGCGGCCGTTGCCGGTGGGCGCCGTTTTCATCAGCCGGGCGTTCAGTTTGTCTTGCAGGTAGCCTTTGAGGACGCCCCGCTCGATCAGCACGGTGTGCTGGGTGGGCGTTCCCTCATCGTCAATGTTCAGCGAGCCGCGCCGACGGGACAGCGTGCCGTCGTCCACCACGGTACACAGCAGCGACGCCACCCGCTCGCCAATGCGCCCGCTGAACGCCGATGTGCCCTTGCGGTTGAAATCGCCTTCCAGGCCATGGCCGATGGCTTCGTGCAGCAGAATCCCCGGCCAGCCCGGCCCCAGCACCACCGTCATTGTCCCCGCCGGAGCGGCGGTCGCTTCGAGATTGACCAGCGCCTGCCGCACCGCTTCCCGCGCATAGCCGAGCGCACGGTCCTGGTCGAGGAAATAACCATAACCGACCCGGCCACCGCCCCCGGCACTGCCCTGTTCGCGGCGACCGTCATGCTCGACAATAACGCTCACATTCAACCGCACCAGCGGGCGCACATCGCCGGCCAGCGCGCCGTCGCTGCTCGCCACCAAAAGGGTGTCCTGGGTCGCGGCTAGGCTGACCATGACCTGCGTCACCCGCAGATCCTGGCGGCGGGCTTCGGCGTCCAGCGTTTCCAGCAGATGAACCTTGGCTTCGGCGGACAGGGTATTCAACGGATCGAGCGGTTCGTACAGCAGGGCGCACGGGACGGTATGCCAGACCTGAATGGGCATCCGTCCACCGTGCGACGCAATGGCGCGGGCGGCGGTTGCGGCTTCCAGCAGCGCCGGCAGCGCCATCTCGTCGGAATAGGCGAAGCCGGTTTTGTCGCCGCTCACCGCCCGCACTCCGACCCCTTGCTGAATGGCATGGCCGGCGCTCTTGACTTGACCGTCCTCCAATCCCCAGGATTCGGCGCGGCGGGCCTGAAAATATAGATCGCCATAGTCAACGGCATGGCCCAGCAGGCAGGACAGGGCGCGGTGCAAATCATCTTCGCCGAGACCGGCGGGAGACAGCAATTGCCGGCGGGCAAGATCGAGGGTGTCGGTAGTCATGGCTTGCTCGGAGGCAGTACGGAAATTTCCCTTGTACCCTCACGTCAGGGTAGCAATGCGATCTGTTCCAATCCGGTGGTTTCCGGCAGGTCGAACATCAGGTTCATGTTCTGCACCGCCTGTCCCGCCGCGCCTTTGACCAGATTGTCGATGACCGACAATACCACCACCGTCTTGCCCTGTTGCGGACGATGCACCGCCATTCGGCACTGATTTGCTCCGCGCACGCTGCGCGTTTCGGGATGCGATTGTGGCGGCAGCACATCCACAAAGGGTTCAGCCGCGTAACGGCGCTCAAACAATGCCTGCACATCAGTGTCGGGGTGGGTCAAGGTGGCGTACAGCGTGGCGTGAATGCCGCGAATCATGGGCGTCAGGTGGGGCGCGAACACCAGATCGACCGCCGAGCGGGCCGCTGCCGTCAATCCCTGGCGAATCTCCGGCAGATGGCGGTGTCCTGGTACGCCATACGCCTTGAAGTTATCGCCCGCCTCGCACAGCAGAATGCCGACCTCAGCCTTGCGGCCTGCGCCGCTGACCCCGGATTTGGCGTCGGCGATCAGCGAGCCGGGATCGACTGCGCCCGCTTGCAGCAGCGGCAGGAAGCCGAGTTGCACCGCCGTCGGGTAGCAGCCGGGATTCGCCACCAGCCGGGCGGCGCGGATCGCTTCGCGGTTGACTTCGGGCAGGCCGTAGACCGCTTCCGCCAGCAATTCCGGGCAGGCGTGCGGCATCCCGTACCATTGTTCCCACTCGTCGGCGCGCCGCAGCCGGAAATCAGCCGCCAGGTCAATGACCTTGACGCCCGCTTCCAGCAGCATCGGCGCGCTTTTCATCGCGGTGCCGTTGGGCGTGGCGAAAAACACCACATCGCAGGCTTTCAGCACGGCGTCGTCCGGCTCGACGAACGCCAAATCCACCCGACCGCGCAGATTGGGAAACAGTTGGCTGACCGGAATACCCTTCTCGCCCCGCGAAGTGATGACCGCCAGTTCCACCGCTGGGTGCGCCGCCAGCAGCCGCAACAATTCAACTCCGGTATAGCCGGTTCCGCCGACAATGCCTGCTTTAATCATGCGCTCAATCCGCCTTGAAGCCGTTTACGGGAAAGCGTGAATCATAAGGCGTTCGCGCTGCGGCGCAAACCGGGATCGCTCTGGCATAATCATCCCCGGCTACTTTCAGCGGCTGCGGCGGTCTGATTCCGGCGCAGGGCTGTTCGCCACGAACATCGGCCCTTGGGAAGGAGGTTTAACTTGTGAAGCTGAATAAAGAAACG
>DEHY01000232.1:0-8701 GCA_002352185.1 Competibacteraceae bacterium UBA2788 | reverse complement strand
CTGATCAGTCTTTACCGGGAACTGAATCCGAAGGGGCTGGAAATCATCGGGGTGGCGATGGCCTACGATCCGCCGGAGCAGGTGCGGGCGATGGTGGCGCAACGGCAAATCCCTTACCCCATCATCATGGACCGCCAGGAGCGCATCGCCCAGGCCTACGACAATGTGCGGTTGACTCCGACCACCGTACTGATTTCGCCGGAAGGCCGGATTGTGCATTACCAGCTCGGATTGCTGGATATGCCGAAATTGCGTGAGACGATTCGGGAGATGTTGTAGATACGGGATGCGGCGTTGCTGCCAGGTCGCTTGCGGGTTGGATCATCAGCTAAAGCGGATTACGCAGCGCGACCTGTGTGTTTCACAGTGCAGGATTAAATGAAACAGGCATTGGCCCGCTCCAGACACTCGCACGCCTGATCGAGATCGGCATGACAGCGCATGACCCAGGCATCGCCCCAGAAGAAATTGCAACTGGTTTCCGCCCGCAATACCCGCCAGTGCGCTTCCTCCAGCAAATTGAGCAGTTCCCGGTTCTTCGAGCCGATAGGGGCTGCATTGCTCAGCGCCGCCTGCACGGCCTGGCTGATCTCATCCAGGCGGATCAGGGCGTCTTTCTGCGCCGACGTACCCGACCATTGCACGAAATCGCGGCCATCGTGCCAGCCGGTATTCCATGCGCCCGGCCCGACCGTGACCTCGCCATGGGCGCCAAAGCGATTCAGATATTCGTGGATGAATGTCGGCTGGATCGCATTTTCGCTGGAGCGCGCCTGATCCAGCAGCGGTTGATAGAAGGCATCCCAGAAGTTGCTGCCGGGCGCAGGGTTACGGAACCAGCCGCCATTTTCGCCATCGCTGCATGTAGTCACCAGCGCTGGGAAATCGCAGAACTGGGTGCGATCCCGGACTTCCTGGGTAAACCACTCCAGTTCCATGCCTGACTCCTGGGCATTGGACAGATCACGGTCGCGCACGATCACAATGATCTCTTCACCGCCAAAGCGGGCGATATGCGGACGGTAGCGCACCTCCTCCCAGCGCATCGGCGTCACCGGCTGCACATGTTCACTGTCCACCAGCACGAAGCGGTAGCCGCACCGTCGCAACAGCGGGATCATCTCCATGCAGAATCCCATTTCCGGAGGCCAAAACCCCTGAAAATCGCTGTTAACGAACCAGCGGTGAGCGATCCCGCGCCAGCGGTTAATTTGCGCGTCCCAGTCGGAGGGCGGGATCAGCGGAAACACCGGATGATAGTAGCCTGTGCCTAATTGATTAATGATAGAGGTGTTTTGCAGGCGTCCCAGCAGCGCGGCGCAGTCCACGATCCCGCCGGCCCGGTTCTGAAAATCCGGGTCCGACAGCGTCTCCAGCAGGGTTCCAGACAGCGCCAGATGTACCCGCCCGACATCCTGATGTTCCCACAATGATCGGGAAATGCGATCTATCGTGAACAGAATCTCCCTGGCTTCCGGCTTGTTGTACGCCAGCAGGTGATCCAGGTTGCCGGCCGGCTGGTGCAGGCTCAGCACGAGCGCGTGATAAAGGGCGTTGTCCGCCATG
Source organism: Competibacteraceae bacterium UBA2788 (assembly GCA_002352185.1). GTDB lineage: Bacteria > Pseudomonadota > Gammaproteobacteria > Competibacterales > Competibacteraceae > Contendibacter. The sequence goes on along the minus strand of DEHY01000232.1, from coordinate 7,135 downwards.
ATTCAGCCTCCTTCGTGGTCGGCAGCGGCGGCGGCAGGCGAAATTTTCCGCCCGCCGTCGCCGCTGCCGTGATTTTTCTAATGACAAGCCAGCGCGGGCGCGGCTCAGTAGTTCGAACCTTAAAAGCTGGTTTCGACGATTGCGCTGGCCCGCCGGCAGAGTTCGCGCCCGTAGTCCGTCCACAAACCCTGGCCCCAATAGCGATAGCAACTGGTCTGTGAACTCATCAGATTGAACAGGGCATTGCGATAGCGCGGATCGCTGGACGACACGCCCGGCTTCAGCACTTTCTCGTGGAATATCGAACTGGCCTTCTCCATGGGGCCGAGGACATTGTCGTAGCCGCGCACCCAGGAGATATCATTGGTCCAACTGCCGCCTTCCATGTGGAACCGGCCATCTTCCTTTTTCAATTCGGCAATCACCTGCTCCAGCTTTTCCGGTCCGGCGCCCGGCGTGAATCGATCCCAGATCCGCTTCTGGAACAAGGGCTGGGCGGCTGGCAGGTCGGATTCCTTGATCCCCAGCGCGAACAGATGCTCCAGATATTCGGTGCCGTTCATGAACGGCACGTCCGATCCGGAAGACTCGCGCACCGAATCCATGAACTTGCCGGGGAATTCATTCATCATCACGCCGCCGTTCTCGCCATCGGCGATTTGAGTGACCAGCGGCGGCACCGATTTCCCGGCCAGCTCCCAGCGCGACAGGCTCTTGGCTTCATAGTAGGGCTGCATCTGCGCCACCAGCTTGGTGTCGCTGCCCTGAGTCTTGATCAGGGCGATGATGCTGACCGTCTCGCCTTTGGAGTTGGTGCAGACCAGGCGGTGCGGCAGGTGCTTTTTCTCCAAACCGTGGCCGTTTTCCGGTAGCTCTACCGTGTGNNGGCAACGCCATTTCCGAAGGCGAGAAACCGCGTACCCGCGCCAGCGCCTCCAAACCGAAGATCGCGGCAAAATGGTGTTGCCAGGCCTTGACGTGCAGCCGGAAATCCTGCGCCGGGGTCGAGGGCGCCACCGCGTGACCCCACGGGCAGCCCAGCCATTCAATCCCTCGCCGATAGTCGGGATTGCAACTTGCGTTCTTCAGGGCGTCGAACACGTCATTCAAACCCATGGCGCGCATCCCGTGGAACAGGGTGCCGGAATACTCCAGCATCACCCGGGGTTCCTTGCCTTCATTGATCAGTTGCGGGACGAACTCGCCGATCCGCTTATAGCACCAGTGGAAGGCCGGGGCGTTGTAGTTGTCGCCAATGCCCTGGTTATCCCACATGTACTTGAGATTACTGATGACTGCCGCCGTGGACAGATCGCCGCTACCGGCGGGAATCAGCGGCTGGTGCATGTGCAGGGCGATGGCGCAGGCGGCGCGGATGTGGCCGAAATCAACGCGGCTTTCCGGCAGATACGCGGGCTTGGCGCGACCGGCGCGCAGGGTCTCTTCCACGAGCGGCTCCGAACCGCAGATATTCGGCAGACCGTCAACATACTCTGGAAGCTGGCTCATGCGTGACACTCTCCTGTACTGGCTGGGCTTGCTGGATGAGGCGGGAACGGTACTGGCCGCGATCTCGCGGCCAAATTCGGTCCTGCGGGTACTGACGCTGATACAAGGGAACCGGCTCTTGAGATCGCAGCCAGGCCGTCCCTATTTACAGCGGATATGCTCGTAGATGTTCAGGTAGTCCTGACCGGGCCGACACCACGAATAGTCGTAGCTCATCCCGTGAGTGACCAACTGGCGGAAGTCGTCGGGATAGGCGTACCACAGTGCAATGGCGCGGTGCATCGCCGATTCGACCCCTGCATGATCCGCCCCCTGAAAGACATAGCCATTGCGCTCTTCCCACGGCTTGTGGGAATAATCCTTGTCGAACACCGTATCCTTGAGACCGCCCACTTCGCGCACAATCGGCACCGTGCCATATTTCAGGGCAATCATCTGGGTCAGTCCGCACGGCTCGAACAGGCTGGGCATGACGATCATATCGGAGCCGGCATAAATCAGATGCGACAGATCTTCGTCGAAGCCCAGTTCCAGATGGCAATCCGGGCTGTCGTTGAGGTGGCGCTTGAGATTCCAGAAGTGCTGGTTGATATGCGGATCCGGACTGGAGCCGAGCAGCACAAACTGGGCGTTGTTGCGCAAGGCGTAAAAGATCGCGTGGCTGATCAGGTTGACGCCTTTTTGACTGTCCAGCCGACCGACATAGGAGATGATCGGCTTGTAGTCTTTTTTCAGCCACAGCCGGTCGCGCAGCGCCTCTTTGTTAACGTATTTGCTATCCAGCGTTTCGATGTTGTAGCGCTCAGGAATATGCGGGTCAATCTCCGAGTTCCAGACATCGTAGTCAATGCCATTGAGTACCCCGCCAAATTTGCCCTGGTGGGTGTTCAGTACCGGACCCAGACCGCTGCTCTGATCAGTGAAGCGGGCCTCGTGAGCGTGGGTTGGCGACACCGTAGTCACAAAGTTGGAGTAGACGACGCCGCCCTTCATCAGGTTGACGGCGGTGTGATTGAAGTTGTCACGCAGCCGGTCGTAATTGAAATAGTGGGCGATATTGGTCAGGCCGGTGGCCCACAGCGCGTATTCACCGGTCAACCCCTGATGTTTGAAGTTGTGGATGGTGTAGCAGACCCGCGAGTGGCCCATTCCGGCGTGAGCGTACTGCTCGAACAGCAGCACCGGCACCAGCCCGGTCTGCCAGTCGTGGCAATGAATGATATCGGGCCGCCGGTTGTCCTTAAGCAGGAATTCCAGCGCCGCCTTGCTGAAGAAGGCGAAGCGGCTGACATCGTCCTGAAACCCGTAAAAATGCCCCCGATTAAAGAAGTTGTCCGGGGAATGCGGCTCAATGAAAAAGCACTTGCGACCCTGGACGAACCCGAACCAGACCGAGCAGTGGATGGCGCCGTTATACCAGGGCACCCACAAATCTCTCATGCTGATTTGCAGGCCCCAGATCTGGTCATAGCGCATGCAGTCATACTTCGGCAGGATGATATGAACCTCATTGCCACGGACTTCCAGTTCCCGGCTCAGGCCAAAAATAACGTCCGCCAACCCGCCGACTTTCGCCACGGGGGCGCATTCGGGAGCAATCTGCACAATGTACATAAACTTTCATCCTTTTTTCGTATTCTGGGCGCGGGCCTTGCGATCCGAACCGCAACCCTCACTCCAGGTAAAACAGCCTGAACCGCGACTGATAGTCCGTCGTCTAGTGTGGCAGATGGTCGCGGCTGGTGACCATCACGAATGCTTGGCCCGGCCGTAAATCGTAGGAAAACGGACGTGGGATGTATTCCATGGTGTATTCCGGCGACACGTCCATCAGCGGAGCGCCGGCCTGAATGTAGGTGCCCAGGTTCTCGGCGTAAAAATACTGATGATTGTGCGGATCTTTATTGAGAATGATCAGGGCTTCTTCGTGGGTCTTGACCGAGGCTTTCCACATGACCAGGATATTCGGGTTCTGGTAGGGCAGGATGCTGGTGGGGCACTCTTCCTGAAAGACCTTGTACTGGCGCTTGATCGCGTTAACGGTGGTGATGAACTCGCAAAGGTCAATATTCGGCGGTTCCCAGTCGCCGGGCCGGGTGTTGACGACATGCAGCCGGTGGCGGAAGCCATATTCGAAGCCGACTGGAATCATCACGCCGGCGGAAAACAGGGCGGAGAACAGGTAGTGCTGCTTCATCGCCGCCTCGTTGCCGTTGACTTCCTGGAACAGCCGTTCGGTATCGTGGCTTTCCGGAAAGCTGATCGACGGCGCGATTTCACGCACCAACTGATATTGCTCCATCAGCCAGGCGCCGTGGAAATCCCACCACTTGGAACTGTTGAATACATAATCGAAGCCGGCTTGAGCGGTCTGCTTGGTCTGGTCGGCGGTGCAGCCCAGGGTTTCCGCCAGGAACGCGGTGCCGGGGTATTTTTGCCGGACTTCGCGAATCAGCCGACCCCAGATGTGGCCGGGAATCTGGTAGGCCGCATCGCAGCGAAAGCCCTTGAAGCCCAGTTCCAGCAGGTATTCGATGATCTTGTAGCAATAACGGTAAAGCCCTTCCTGATCGGAACTGTGCTGGTGATTGAACAGCGCCAGATCGCCCCACACCACTTTATGGCCGTTCTCCATGCAGAAGGGATGAGCAGCGCTGCCGTTCTCCTGGACGAACCACGCCGGGTGTTGACGGGTCAGTTCGGAGTCGAAGGCGCAATGGTTGATCACCAGATCGACCATCACCTTGAGACCCTGCTGGTCGGCGGCGGCGAGCGCCGCTTTTAGCTGCTGGTCAGGGGATAGTTTGGATTCCGGATCGACCAGCAGCGGGTTCAACTGGAAATAATCCACAATCGAATACAGGCTGCCTGAGTAGCCGGGCTTCTGGACGGGATTGATGAAGATCCAGTCGAAGCCCATGTCGGCCGCCCGCTTGAAGTGCGGTTCCCACTTCCCAAAAGGGCCGGCCAGCAAGGGAAAAAGGTTATAAATGATCATCAGCGACTCCCTGAGTTTTTCGTGCCGAGGCCTCGGCCATGATGGGGTACCGGGCGGTTGAGCCGACTGGTTTTGAAGTACGGCATCCACGGGCAGAGATCGTAACATGAAACCGCCGGGTAGTTCACGGCTCGGCGGGCTTGCTGGGCCGACGGATGGATCGCTACAACTGGGTTGACAGGTAGGCGGGCAGGCCAAGGCTGCTGATCAATCCCAACTGGGTTTCCAGCCAGCCGATGTGTTCTTCTTCGCTGGCAAGGATGACCGCCAGCAGGTCGCGGGTTACATAATCGCAGCAACTCTCACAGTAACCGACGCTTTCCTTGTACAGGGAGTGAGCAAGGCGTTCGAGTTTAAGATCACCGCGCAGGATTTCTTCGACGTTCTCGCCGATATACAGCTTGCCGAGGTCCTGCAGGTTCGGCAGACCCTCCAGGGCCAGAATTCGCTGGATCAGCCGGTCGGCGTGTTTCATCTCATCAATGGATTCCTCGTATTCGTGCTGGCAGAGTTTGCCGAACCCCCAGTTTTCCAACAGGCGTGCGTGAAGAAAATATTGGCTGATCGAAGTCAGTTCGTTTTTGAGAGCCTTGTTCAGATACTCGATAACCTTGGCGTCGCCTTTCATCGGATGGTGTTCCTCGTAAAATTACGGATCGATGGTGAACCAGGCTGCTCGCGCCGGAGTGGGGGCTACGGGAACTGGCGGTGAGGCGGTCTTCACGGGATCTGGCGGCGGTGCGGGATTTATGGGGACCGGCGGCGCGGTCAAACAGATATCGAGCCACTCGCTAATGCTGTCCAGGCACTTCCCGCAATCGCGGCCGATGCCAAACTGAATGCTCAAAGCGCCCACAGTGCGCGCTCCCTGATCAACCGCCTGCCGGATTTGTTGGTCGGAGACCGACTTGCAGATACACAGATACATAACCATAACCTTTCTGGCTGAAATTTTTAGTGGGATTCTACTCAATCTCTAATGGAGACTGTCCAGCAGCGGTTTAGTTGCGAAAATCGGTATTCTCCAGCAATCCGTAGCTTGTGTAAAAGCCGTAATCCTTTCCGCTTTATTGCCGTTTATTACCGTTTATCAGTATGATAATAACCCACGATTCTCCATTAGCCCCTTTCTGTCCCTATTGTTTAACCGTATTCTTCATTCAATCCGTTAAAACATCCATTGCCTAATGTTTTATAGGGGAATTCCGGTGTTTGTATTTAGCCCGCATCTGCTTGGCTGCGGGGCGGCCCAGATAATTAAGTGGAATGCGTTTATCCCTGCGCCAGCGGCGATTCAACCGGTTGGCATTCGAGTCGGTCGCGGCCACCCCGCTTGGCCCGATACAGAGCGTCATCTGCCCTGCGCAGCCACTGGCTGGCGCTGGCGCGGGGATCGAACTCGGCCAATCCGATGGATGCGGTGATGTTCAGGATGTTTTGATCGTGAGTAATGCGCAGGGACCGTATGGCCTTCAGCAATCGCTCGCCGAGCGAGAGCGCCGTTTTTTGAGGGGTTTCCTGCAAGATGATGGCGAATTCCTCGCCGCCGTAGCGGGCGACGAAATCAGATTTGCGCGGAAAAGCGTACAGGCAGCACTCCGCCAGTTGCTTGAGTACCAGATCGCCTGCCGGATGGCCAAAACTGTCGTTAACGGTTTTGAAATGATCGACGTCCAGCATCAGCAGGCAAGTCGGCTGCCCGGAAAGTTTGTGCAGTTCGCAAACGCGGGCCAGTTGCTCATCAAACGCCTTGCGATTGTAAAGCCGGGTGAGCGGATCCAGCTCCATTTCATGCCGCGCCGCGTCCAGCTCGCCGCGCAGGTTCTGAAGCCGGGTCGTCATCTCCTGGAATGCCTGCTGGTGTCGCCGGTTGCGATCTTCGGCAATCCGGCTGATCAGATTGACCGCACGCATGGCTTCCCGCGACAGAATTTCCAGCGGGGCGTTGGTTTCGATAGTGGTTCTGAGTTCGTTGATGACTGCGGCGATCCGTGTCTGCTCTTCCTGATCCTCGGCGAGAACCGCACCCAAGGTTTGCACGAAATCACCGATGACCTGGCGCGTGTCCTTGAACTGATGGGCAACGTAAGCATTTTCCTTGCAGCGCAGATCGGTGATGAATTGCCGTAGACCGCGCCAGTTGCGCAGTTGCGGATCCGCAGGCGCCAATCCGGCGTCAGCGGCCATTTCCGGGCTGTCCGGGTGTGGAGCGATCACCAGCACATGCCGCGCCCATTGCTCGCACTGCTGGCGGATGCTCTTGGCGTTGAGTCGATCCAGGTCGAAAGCGTATTTGCCCCAGATGCGCAATACCGCGCCCAGGTTATCCAGCGCCGTTTTTTCCAGTTCTGGCATATCCGGTTCAAGTTGACTGTCCGTGCGCTCTACCGGATTTTCCGGTGGAGTTGGGGGAGTCGCCTTTTTATTCCAGAAGCTTGCCATGATTTTTCGGATCGCTGCGCATGGTTTGGGGCGCTTAGAGCCCATAGACTATAGAACTATAGACCAAGACCGATTTCGATTTTTTGTTGACGACAGCACCGCAGGCAGGGGAGTGGCCGCCCATCGTTCAAGCCCGCCAGCGTCCGCAACTGGTCCGGCTAATCCCGGCGGCGTCCCGATGATCGC
>DEHY01000013.1 GCA_002352185.1 Competibacteraceae bacterium UBA2788 | reverse complement strand
CCGGCAATCGGCGCGATTCCCTTGCCATGACCACCGCCTGCTGCTGGGTCCAGTGCAGGATTTCCAGCGTCCCGTCCAGGCGTTCCGCCAGCGCGGTGCAACTTTCCACCCAATCGCCGTCATTGCAGTACAGCACCCCGTGAATATCATGCAGTGCGGCATGATGGATATGCCCGCAGATCACCCCATCCAGCCCACGCCGTATGGCTTCATGTGCCGCTGCCGCCTCGAACCGGGCGATGTAGGCGGTAGCCCGGCTAATGCGCTGCTTGAGGAAGTTGGCCAGCGACCAATAAGGGTAATGCAATCGCCGCCGCCAGTGATTGTACCAGCGGTTGAGGAACAGCAGCAGGTCATAGGCCCAATCGCCCAGCCCATTCAGCAACGGCCCGCCACAGCGGACCGCGCTATCGCATTCATCGCCATGAGTGACCAGAAAGCGCCGGCCATCAGCGGTGATGTGAATGATCTCCGAGACAATCTCAATGCCGCCGATTCGCAGACCGAGATAATCCCGCGCCACTTCATCATGATTGCCCGGCACATAGATTACCTGCGTTCCGGCCCGCGCCTTGTCCACGATGGTTTTCAGCACCTCGCCATGTGTTGCTGACCAGCGTCCGCCTTTTTGCAGACTCCAGAAGTCGATCAGATCGCCGTTCAGGTACAGCCGCTCGCACTCGCTTTGTCGCAGAAAGTCGAGCAGAAACTCGGCTTTACATTCCTTGAAGCCGAGATGCACATCGGAAATCCACAGGGAACGGCAGTGCAGGGATGCCATGATTTCAGCCGCCCGGTTTTTGCCCAATGAAGCGGAAGTAGCGCCAACCGCTGCCATAGGCGTTATGCAAGGTTTGCGTGACCGGTGGGCACAGCGCAGTCAAGCGCGGCAGCAGTTGACCGTCCATCCGCACATGGTTGATGCTCATCCAGCGCCGGAATCCGGCAAAACCGGTGTCGTGAAAATCTACCACCGCCAGCCGCCCGCCCGGTTGCAAATCGCTCAGCGCCGATTCCAGCGCTTGCTCCCAGCCGGGATTAATCATCGACAGGCAGTAGGAAAACACGATCAGATCAAAAGTCGGCTTGCGGTTCAGCGGCTGGTCGTAGCGCCATTGGACCAGCTTGATCCGCGCCGGGTGTGCTGCCAGCTTGCGCCGCGCTTGCAACAGCATGTCGGCTGACAAATCCAGACCGGTGATCGCGGTGTCGGGAAAATAGCGGTGCAGGCGAAGCAGATTACTGCCGGTGCCGCAACCAATTTCCAGAATCCGGCGCGGGCGCGGGCCGGCGGCGATAGCGCGAATCAGCGCGATCCGCCCGAACAGGAAACTCCAGCGAGTCGCGTCATACAGCCGGGCGTGCCAGCGGTAGTAACGGGTTAGCGTCGCGGTATCTACCGCCGGTGTCTCCCAGGCCCGTTCAGAATGGCTCATAACACCTCCGCGAAATGCAGACTGCCGTAGGTGCCGACGCGATCTTGAAGGTGCAGCGGCTCAGTCAGAGCCGGGAAGAAGCGCAACGCCTTCCGTATCCAGTCCGGCAGGAAGTTGACATCGCTGCTCGCCGAGCGCAGCAAAATCCGGCTGCCCGGCTGGCTATTGGCCAGAATCAACCGCCATTCTTCGTCCAGAGCCTGCGGCTGATGCCAAGCCAGCCAATCTTGATGATCCAGCAATACGAAATGGCTGTACTGGCCGGGATGAAGGCGGAGAAAGCGGCTGACCGTGGTGTCATGGCTATGCACCCGGTGCAGATGGGCCTGCAAGCGGGCGAAATTTTCTTCGCGCAGATAGTTGGGGCAGCACTGGGTGGTGTAGGAGCCGGTCAGATAGGCTCGCCAGAAATAGTTATCGTGAATCAGCACCTCGGTCAGGACGTGGCGCAGCTTGCTGCTGACATAGCCGATGACTCCACCCGGATAGTGCTGCTGAATCAGCCGGATTTGTGGGCGCGGTACGCCAAGCAGCGCCAGCGCGGTCGGTTGTCGTAGTAGCCAGGTGCTAAATCGCCCCCACAACGCAGGTTCGATGTTCCGGTACAACGCACATTGTTCGGCCAGCGTTTGGGCGTCGATCAGGGCAAACAGAGAGTCTCGCAGCTTGCGTCCCGACTTGAGCAGTTGTCGGCTGACCAGCCAGGCCACCGCCCCGCAGGTGCCGTGGTAATAGAATGAATGCTTGCGGTTGGCGGCATCGAAATAGGCGATTTTTTTATCCCAGAACGCTGCCGCGTAAGGCGGCAATTGCGGGCGCAGCGCCGCGTACAGTGCCCGGAAGCGTGGATGCGATCCCTGCCGGAACATCTGCTCCAGATCGCCGAAGTCGCCCCGGGCAATGAGCGCCAGCTTGAGTTGCAACAGCGCATTTTGTCGTGGATTCACATCCACCGCATGAATCTCCGCCGGCGTATCCAGCAGATAGTCCAGCGCGTTGCAACCCGCGCTGGTGAGAACCACGACCTTGCTGTGCTGATCCAGCTTCAGCAGTTGCCGGTCGATGCGCGGATCTTCCCAGCACATGTTGTAAATCAGATAACGCTGATGAATCGTCTTGAACAATAAATCGTGAGCCTGATGGCCGAGTTTGGCGCTAAGTTGCTTGACCATGCCGCTTTAAACCAGGGTTGCGGGAAATTGGCCGGGGAGTGTGGGAGCCGGTGGTAACAGCATGATGTCGTTAACATGACCGTTTTATGGTGGCAGCCGGTCGCAGCATTGGATATCCGGGAAGAAAGAGCGCCTCTGAACGCAAGCCGGATATCTCGACTGTCTTGATTCTTTCATCAAAATGTCATTGCCCTGTTGCCGCCGCCCCCGAAGATGCGGAGCATGATTTTTGACACCGCTCTCCAATTTCACCAACGCCGGTTACGCATCGGCATCGTCACCGAAACCTGGCCGCCGGAAGTCAACGGCGTTGCGCTGACCATTGCCCGTTGGGTCGAAGGACTGCGGCAGCGCGACCATACCGTGCAACTGGTTCGCGTTAAGCAGGGTGTCGGCGATGTGCGGGAACCGGCTGATCCCTTGGAAACCCTGCGACTGCCCGGCTTCCGGCTTCCCGGTTATCCGCAATTGCAAGGCGGTTGGCCGGCGCAACGCGCTTTACTGAAGCACTGGCGCCGGGCCCGGCCCGATCTGGTTCACGTGGTCACTGAAGGGCCGTTGGGTTACTCAGCCCTGCGAGCGGCGCGACGGCTGGCGATTCCAGTTTCCACCAGTTTTCACACCAACTTTGACGGTTACAGTCGCCATTATCATCTCGGCTGGCTGGCTATCCCGATCCGGGCCTATCTGCGCCATTTCCATAATCAAGGCATCCAGACTCTTGTTCCTACCGCCGAGCTGGCGCAACAACTCCAAACCTTCGGCTTTCGTCATACCCAGGTGCTGGCGCGAGGTGTCGATACCGCCCGGTTTTCGCCACAGCGCCGTGATTCCTATCTGCGCCAACAGTGGGGCGCCACCCCGCAAACGCCGGTCGTGCTGCATGTCGGGAGGTTGGCGGCAGAGAAAAATCTGGCTCTGGTCGTCGCCGCCTTTCAGGCCATCCGCCATATCCAGCCCGCTGCCCGGCTGGTGCTGGTCGGCGACGGGCCGCTTGCCGCCCGCCTGCGCACCCGCTATCCCGACTTCGTGTACTGCGGGATGAGACAAGGTGTGGACTTGGCGACGCATTACGCCTCGGCGGACCTGTTCCTGTTTCCCAGCCTGACGGAAACCTTCGGCAACGTCGTGCTGGAAGCGATGGCCAGCGGCCTGGCGGTGGCAGCATTCGACTATGCAGCGGCGCACGCCCACATCGAACCGGGCGGTAGCGGTTGGCTGGCGCCATTCGGCGATGCCGAGGCATTTATTGCCCATGCGGCTGCGCTGGCGCGGGATTTTGCAGCCCTCCGGCGCATGGGTGAAAGCGCCCGGCAGGCCATGATCCAAGTAGACAGCGAGCGGATTTACGACCGGCTGGAAACTCTGTTCCTGAATGTCATCACGGGAGAAACCTCATGCCCAACGGCAGGTTGAATGCGGTGATCAAACCCTCGGACGCAGTGTCGGCCCGCTGGGCATGTCTGACGGATCGAGAACTGGTCTGGTGCCTGCGCTTTCATCAGGCCGTGCGGCAGCGCTGGGCGGTGCGCCTGTTTGCGGTGATCAGTCGGCTGGGCGACGGCGTGTTCTGGTATGTGCTGATGATGGTGCTGCTGCTGACCGAGGGCGCGGCGGCGATTCCAGTCGTCAGCCAGATGCTGCTGACGGGAGCGGTCTGTCTGGCTTTGTACAAGTGGTTGAAGGCTAAAACCACCCGTCCCCGTCCCTGCGCCCGGCATGGGCGGATTTTGCCCCGCGTCGCGCCGCTGGACGAATACAGTTTTCCCTCCGGCCATACCTTGCACGCGACCGCGTTCACTCTCGTCACTCTCTACTCCTACCCGACGTTAGCCTGGTTACTGTTGCCGTTCGCCACGCTGGTCGCTCTGTCGCGGGTGGCGCTGGGTCTGCACTACCCGAGCGATGTGCTGGCCGGGGCATTATTAGGCGCGGGCTTGGCGGGGCTGGCGCTGCAACTGCCCTTCACGCAGCTTTAACTGCTCGGTAAAAGAGCTGTAATGCAACCTTTTTACTCTCAACGGCATCCTGAACCGCTCCTTGTGGAGGCTGCCTTGAGTACCGAATCGCTGCTTGTGACTCCCATCGCCCGTGGCTTGGCCGCTGCTATCCCGTCCCGGTCGGTAACTGCGCCCGGCATCCTCGGCAGCGACCTGACGGTGACGTTCGCCGGCTCCCGTGAGGAAGTTCAGGCCACGCAGCGATTGCGCTACGCCATTTTTGCCGGGGAGATGGGGGCAAAACTGCATAACTATATTCCAGGCCTGGATCACGACCGCCTTGATCCGCACTGCCTGCATTTGATGGTGCGCGACGCCTTGGGCCAGGTTATCGGCTGCACCCGGATTTTGACCGCCGAGGCCGCCCGCCGGGTCGGCGGCTTCTACTCACAGACCGAATTCAATCTGACGCCGATACTCAAACTGCCCGGACGGTTCATGGAAATTGGTCGCACCTGCATCCACCCCGACTACCGCAACGGCGCTGCAATCAGCGCGTTATGGTCCGGGCTGGCGGCTTTCATCGCCGAACAACGGGTGGATTACCTGATCGGCTGCGCCAGCATCCCGCTGGGCGCAGACGGCAGCGAAGCGCAGGCGCTCTATGCGGAACTGGCGCAACGCCATCTGGTTTCGGAAACGCTGCGCGTACAACCGCATCTGCCGCTGCCGCGCCGCACCGATGTCGCCTGTAACCCATACATCGTGCCGCCGCTGCTAAAAGCCTATCTCCGCTTGGGCGCGCAAATCGGCGGCGAGCCGTGTCTCGACCCGGATTTCAATGTCGCCGACGTGTTCATCCTGCTTTCTACCCGGCGGATCGAGCGCCGCTACGCCCGGCATTTTCTGGATCGGGATCAGTGATTAACCATTGGCGAATCGGGCTGGCCCGCGCCGGGCGGCGGAGCGTGCGCTTGCCGTTGCTGGCGCTGCATATTCTGGCGGGCGTGTTGATCGCCGCGATGCTGGGCCCCGGTCCGCAGCGCCGCTATGTCTCCACCCGCCCGCTGGCGTGGTGGAGCCGGGGGCTATGCCGGATTCTGGGAATACAGTTGCGCACCCAGGGAACTGTTCACCCCGGTGTTGCCCTGTTCGTCGCCAACCATATCTCTTGGCTGGACATTTTCTGCATCGCCGCCGTCTGTCCCACCCACTTTCTGTCTAAGCAGGAAGTAGCGGGATGGCCGCTATTTGGCTGGTTGTGCCGGCGGGCCGGGACGGCCTTCATCCGGCGCGGCGGCGACAATGGCGCTGGCGCGGCGATGGAACAACTGGTCTGGCGATTGCGGAATGACGAACGGGTGTTGATCTTCCCGGAAGGCACATCCACGACCGGCGAAACGGTGCGCCATTTCCATCCCCGGTTGTTCCAAGCCGCGATTCTGGCCCGCTGTCCGGTGCAGGCTATTGCACTGCGCTATCCCCTGGCGGGCGGTATCAACCCGGTCGTTCCCTTTGTCGGCAACGATGAACTGCTGCCACATCTGTGGCGGCTGCTCAGCGAGCCGGGCATCCGTGCAGAATTACACTTCGGTCAGCTTCACCTGTCGCCGCACTCCTCCCGCGACGCCTTAGCGCGACAAACCCGGCAGGAAATCAGTGATCGAGTGCTGTTGGCGATGCCGGAACAGTGGCTGGCGACAGCGTCGATTATGCGGCTCAGGCTGAAAAAATGGCCGACATGGCGCAAACGCGGGTTGAGCAAGGCAGGAAGGTAAGAACAGACCCTATCCGGTAGGGAGCAGTGGACCTCGCCCTTGGTTGCCCGCCCGTGCAAAAATAGTTCGGGCAGTTTTGAATTTTGGCCTCATGGACGGAAGGGGCATCGGTGCATGGAACCCCTTGAAAAATCAGAGTTCAAGCATCCGCCGCAGGTCAAGCAAAATCAACGGATTATTAAATCAGCGGGGCGACCATGGGCGGCAAAACCATTCTGATTACGGGTTGTTCTTCGGGCATTGGCCTTTGNNCGGAAATTCTCAACCGCGCCGACGGTCAACTGGACGCGCTGTTCAACAACGGCGCCTACGGGCAGCCGGGCGCGGTGGAAGACTTGAGCCGCGAGGCGTTGCGGGAACAGTTTGAGACCAATCTGTTCGGGACGCTGGAACTGAGCAACCAGGTGATTCCGGTCATGCGCCGACAGGGCGGGGGACGGATTCTGTACACCAGTTCAGTGCTGGGACTGGTGGCGTTGCCCTATCGCGGGGCCTATGTCGCCAGCAAGTTTGCTCTGGAGGGGCTGGCCGATACCTTGCGGCTGGAATTGATCGGCACCGGCATCCATGTCTGCCTGATCGAGCCGGGGCCGATTCTGAGCCGGTTCCGCGATAATGCCCATGTCGCCTATCAACGCCACATCCGCGCCGAGAACAGTCCGCACCGGGAAAAATATGCAGCGATGGAAACGCGATTGCTCAAGGAAGGCCCGGCGGCGCCCTTCACTCTGCCGCCGGAGGCGGTGCTGAGAAAGGTGATCCATGCGCTGGAAAGTCATCGGCCACACGCACGTTATCCGGTGACTGTGCCGACCTGGCTGTTTACGATGCTGCGACGGCTGCTGCCGACGCGGGCGCTGGATAGCATTCTGCGGCGGGCGGGCGGCGAGGGGCGGCGGTAGTCGCTTGCGCCCTCGCCCGATGGACGAGAGGTTGAGGTTGAGGGCTGTTCAGGCGGAACCCGGCATTTCTGCCGCCGGTTGCGCCATGGCTTTGACCACCGGGCGCAATCCCAGCCACCATTGTTCCTTGGGCCGCCGGTAGGTCCAATCCACCATCTCCGACATCCGGCTGAGCGGGAAGACGGTCACTTTGCCCTCGACCAGACCGATAAACGCTCCATCCGTCGATCCGCGATCCAGTTGTTCAATCAGGAAGTTGATGCAATGCGCGGCCAGCCGGGTCGCCAGAATGCGGTCGTAAGGCGAAGGGTTGCCGCCCTGCTGGATATGCCCCAGCACTGCGCGGCGCACATCAAACAGGTTACGACCTTCCTCCTCGAACAGCGCGCACATGAAGTCAGTGGTGTACTGCGGGTTGGCGCGTTCGTTGCGAATGGTCAGATAGAGCCGCCGACCGTCGTGGAAACTTTCCACCATGTGTTCCACCTCGGCTTGCAGATCCTTGAGCGTTACCCCCTCCTCGTGCAGGTAGACCCGCTCCGCTCCACCGGCCAGACCGCTCATCAGCGCCAGATAACCGCAATAGCGCCCCATCGTTTCCACGACGAAACAGCGCCGCGCCGCCATCGCCGACTGTTTAATCCGATCCAGCGCCTCGACGATGGCATTGATCGCGGTATCCGCACCGATGCTGAGTTCTGAACCCGGCACGTTGTTATCAATCGTCGCCGGCAGGCAGATCATGGGAATCTTGAAGGCGGGATAGCGGTCGCGTTCGCTGTACAGTTGGTGCGCCGCTTTGTAGGCCATCCAGCCGCCGATGATCAGCAGNNCGCCCCAGGTGAGTTCCTCGATTTGGCCCGCCAGCAAGCCCTCGAAACTGCCGCGCACCCCCAGCAGGGTATGGCCGCGATCCAGGCCGAAGCGCACCGCAGCGCGCACGGCGGGATTCATTCCCGGCGCCAGTCCACCGGCGTGAATAATCGCCAGGCGACGAGGACGGGCGGGCGGGGTGACGCTGGGCGACGCCTCGGCCATCGCCTTGAAAATCTTAAACATTTCGGTAAAACTGCCGCCGCGCAACTCCATCGCCTTGGCGTAGTTTTGTTCGGCGATCATCCGGGCGACGGCGCGGGTTAGCTCAACGCACTGCATCAGCGGCACCCGCTGAATGCGGTTATAACGGATGCCAATCAGTTGCGGTTCGGTTTCGGGCGTGGCTGACAATGCTTCCTCGACGGCGGTATAGCCGAGCAGGGTACTCATCCAGCGGTCGAAGGCGCTGGGAGTTCCGCCGCGCTGCACATGACCGAGAATGGTGACGCGGGTGTCCTCGCC
>DEHY01000067.1:6355-26739 GCA_002352185.1 Competibacteraceae bacterium UBA2788 | reverse complement strand
CTGTTGAGCGTTCAGGTGCGAAGTCGGCTGGAGCAGAACGGGCTGAGGGTTCACGAAGCCCGTCAGGCGCCGCCCAATGATGGTGGCCTGAGCCTAGGCCAGGCGTGGATCGCGCTGCGGCACGGGGTTTGTTGAGATCGTTTGCGTTGTATAGGTCACGCGGATATCGAAACGAGACAGCGCTCATGCGCCGCCTTGAACACCAAAATCATGCGCTTCATTCACCAAATGCCTAAGAAAATTGAATTTTTGGCAAGTCAGGTGACGGTCAGATAGTAAAATAGTGAAGGCTTGGTGATTCTGCGGCAACGCGCCAACCCCTGTCATCGCCGAAGGGCATGTTACAATCCGCGACCTCTTCACAAAGCATGCGAACCTATGGACAGCACAGCGACGGCGCATGAATATTGAACAATCCATCATTGAGGGGAGCAAACGGCTGGGGCTGCGGCTGTCCACCGGTTCCGTGGACTGCCTGACGACTTATCTGGCCTTGCTGGAACGCTGGAACCGTGCTTATAACCTCACCGCCGTGCGCGATCCCGACGCCATGGTAATTCGGCATCTGCTGGACAGCCTGTCCATCCTGCCCTGGCTGGAGGGGCCGCGCGTGCTGGATGTCGGCAGCGGCGCCGGCTTGCCGGGCATCCCGCTGGCGAGCGCCCGACCCGACTGTGAATTCTGTTTGCTGGACAGCAACGGCAAGCGCACCCGGTTTCTGACCCAGGTCGTCGCCGAACTGAAGCTGGCGAATGTCAGCGTGATCCGCAGCCGAGTCGAGGACTATCAGCCGACCACTCTATTCAATAGCGTCGTGTCGCGGGCGTTCGCGACCTTGGCGGATATGGTGGCGGACGCCGGTCGGCTGTGCGCGCCCGAAGGCCGGTTGCTGGCGATGAAAGGCGTCTTCCCCGACGACGAATTGGCCCGCCTGCCGTCAGGTTATGTCGTGGTTGGCGTTCACCCGCTGCAAGTTCCTCATCTGGATGCCGAACGTCATCTGGTGCATCTGGCGCCCGCCCCCGTTTTCCGAGACTGAGTTTCCTATGGCTGCCATCATCGCAATCACCAATCAGAAGGGCGGTGTGGGCAAAACCACTACTGCCGTCAATCTGGCCGCCTGTCTGTCCGCCCTCAAGCAGCGGGTGCTGCTCGTTGATCTTGACCCGCAGGGCAACGCCACCATGGGCTGCGGCGTGGACAAGCACACCGTCGCCGCCACCAGCTATGAAGTACTCTTGGGCGAAGCGACGCTGACCGACGCCCTGCAATGGGTCGAAAAAGCGGAATTACAACTGTTGCCCGCCAATGGCGATCTGACCGCCGCCGAAGTCAACCTGCTGGAGACGGAGAACGCACCGGGCCGGCTGCGCGCCGCTCTCGCCTCGGTAGAATGGAACTTTGACATCATCATGATTGATTGCCCGCCGTCGCTGAACATGCTGACGGTCAACGCGCTCACCGCCGCGCAGTCGGTGATCATTCCGGTGCAATGCGAGTATTACGCGCTGGAAGGTTTGTCGGCGCTGCTCGACACCATTGAAAAGGTGCGCAAATCCACCAATCCCGGTCTGCGGATTGAGGGCCTGGTGCGGACCATGTTCGATCCCCGCAACCGCTTGGCCAACGACGTTTCCGCCCAGATCGTGGCGCACTTCGGCGCGACCGTGTTCGAGACGCTGATCCCGCGCAATGTGCGACTGGCCGAAGCGCCCAGCTACGGTCTGCCCATCATTCATTACGATGACAGTTCGCGCGGCGCGCAAAGTTACCGGGAACTGGCGCGGGAACTGCGCAAACGGCTGCGGCGACCGACGGCCAGGGCCGGCGATGGAGCCAGCGCATGATCAGGAAAAAGGGTGGCTTGGGTCGGGGACTGGATGCATTGCTGGGCGCGAGCGCGGCGGCCCGGAACGACGCGCTGCCGGAACCCGCCTCCGGCGAGATGTTGCGGCAGCTGCCAATCGAGCAGATCCAGCGGGGCCGCTATCAGCCGCGCCAGGATTTGCGTGAGGATACGTTGCAGGAGCTAGCCGAATCGATCCGCGCCCAAGGTCTGGTGCAGCCGGTGATCGTGCGCCCGCTGGACGGGGGGCATTACGAACTGATTGCCGGTGAACGGCGCTGGCGGGCGGCGCAACTGGCCGGCTTGCACGAGGTGCCCGCCGTGATCCGCGAGGTGTCGGATCAGGCGGCCATCGCCATGGCGCTGATCGAAAACATTCAGCGCGAGGATCTTAATCCTCTGGAGGAGGCTGCCGCCCTGCAACGACTGATCGCCGAATTCGCGCTGACGCACCAGCAGGCTGCCGAAGCGGTGGGCCGGTCGCGAACCGCCGTAACCAACCTGCTTCGCCTGCTGGAACTGACCAATGAGGTGCAACAACGGGTGCGGGATCGCAAACTGGACATGGGCCATGCCCGCGCCCTGTTGCCGCTGCCGCCCGCCTTGCAGCGGGAAGCCGCCCAGCAGGTGCTGTTGCGTGGCCTGTCGGTGCGGGAAACCGAGGAACTGGCCCGTCGCCTCCAGCACACGGCGGCCAGCGCACCACTGCCGACAAAACCGCTCGACCCCAATATCCGGCTGTTGCAGGACAACCTGTCGGAGCGGCTGGGAGCGCGGGTGCGGTTGCAGCATGGGACATCGGGCAAGGGGTGCGTGGTTATTCACTACAACACGCTGGATGAGCTTGACGGCATCCTGTCCCGGGTCAAGTAGCGCCGTAATTTTCGTTGACCCCGCCGTGCTAAATTCCCTATAATCCGTGGCACTCTACGAGACCAAGGCAAGCCAAGAAAAAGCATCTTTTTGGAGTGGCTTCATGGATTTGGTAGGGGAAAAAAATCAAAAAATTCAATACCGAATATAACTACACCTATAAATTAGGCTCCAGCGCAATGCGGCGCCTAGAGAATATAGAACCAATGCGATCCATGGGCGCAAAACAGGTCACCCAAACCATCACAATTATCCAACTGCTCGTCACACTGTTGGTCGCTGTGATTTCCCTGGTTTCCGACGGTGGTCGGGCTGCTTGCTCCGCATTGATCGGAGGTGGCGTCAGTACTCTCGTCAGCCTTTATTTCGCCCGCCAGGTTTTTTCAGTTCGCATCGGTTCTCCCGCCGCCAAAATCGCCCAGGCCTTTTATGTGGGTGAGGTAGTCAAACTCCTGCTGACGGTTGCCCTGTTAAGCATCGCCCTTCGTTGGCTCGATGTCCTTCCGCTTCCGCTTCTGCTGGCGTATATGGCGGCTCTGATGGCGTACTGGCTGGCATTACCTTTCACATTCGACGCTTCGGTGAGGACGCTATGAGCGAAACTGGTCACTCCGCAACGGGATATATCGTTCACCATCTGACCAATCTCCGATTCGATCTCACCCAGATGAAGTTCCTGCATGGGGAAGAGACGGGCGGTTTTGGCGTGGTTCACCTTGATACCATGATTTTTTCAATTGCGCTGGGCAGCCTGTTTCTGTGGCTGTTTATGAAAGCTGCCAAATCCGCCACCAGTGGCGTACCGGGGCCATTGCAGAATTTTTGTGAGATCATGGTCGAGTTTGTGGATACCCAGGTTAAGGATTCATTCCACGGACGCAATCCCGTCATTGCTCCACTGGCTTTGACCATTTTCATCTGGGTGTTCCTGTGGAACACGATGGATTTGATCCCCGTGGATTTATTACCCGCCATCGCCAGCGTCTTTGGTATTCCTTATTTGCGCACAGTGCCTTCGACGGATTTGAACTCGACTTTTGGCCTATCGATTTCCGTACTGTTACTGCTCTACTACTACAGCTTCAAGGTTAAGGGGCCAGTCCACTTCTCGATGGAAATCCTGACGCATCCTTTTGGGGTGTGGCTCATGCCGTTCAACCTGCTGCTGCGAATCGTTGAAGACCTGGCCAAGCCGATCTCGCTCGGTCTGCGTCTGTTCGGCAACCTTTACGCCGGTGAGCTGATCTTCATCTTGATCGCGCTGCTGCCCTGGTGGCTCCAGTTTGTCCTGGGCTGGCCGTGGGCGGTGTTCCATATCCTGGTCATCACCCTGCAAGCCTTTATCTTCATGGTGCTAACCATCGTGTATCTGAGCATGGCGCACGAGGATCACTAGGCCGTGCGAACTTGCGGGACCGGCTATCCGGCCCCGCAGAACTGGTTTTTTCATCCACACCTCGACTTTTCAACGGGAGACCATAATGGAAGCTGCAAGCCTGATTGCCAATGTGCAGGGTATGACCGTCATCGCCGTAGCGCTGATTCTGGGTATGGGCGCGCTGGGCACCGCCATCGGCTTCGCTCTGCTGGGTGGCAAATTCCTGGAAGGCGCAGCCCGCCAACCGGAAATGATCCCTGCCTTGCAGGTCAAGATGTTCATCGTTGCCGGTCTGCTCGACGCGGTGACCATGATCGGCGTCGGCATCGCTCTGTTCTTCACTTTCGCCAATCCGTTCCTCGGTCCGGTGCAGGCACTGATCAAGTGATCGTACGGAGTTTTCTTCCGCGCCAACCCTGCATAACCGAGGAGGTAATCGCGTGAACTTCAATGCCACACTGATAGGGCAGATGATCACGTTTGGCCTTCTGGTGCTCTTCACGATGAAGTATGTATGGCCGCCGATCATCCAGGCCATGCAAGACCGCCAGAAGCGAATCGCTGATGGCTTGGCGTCTGCGGAGCGCGGTATGCGCGAGCAGGAATTGGCCAAGGCCAAGGCCGCGCAAATGCTGAAGGAAGCCAAGCAACAAGCCGCCGAAATCATCGCCCAAGCCCAAAAACGCGCCAACGAAGCGATTGAGCAATCCAAACTGGAAGCCCGCGCCGAAGGTGACCGCCAGCTCGTGGTCGCCAAGGCTGAAATCGAACAGGAGGTTAACCGCGCCCGTGAGCAGCTTCGCAGTCAAGTCATCAGTCTCGCCGTGGCCGGCGCCAGCAAGGTTCTCAAGCGCGAGGTCGACGAAGCGGCCAACGCTGCCCTGCTGGATGACTTGGTCGCGCAGCTCTAACCACACGGACCACGCCAATGGCTGAAACGACAACCGTTGTCCGACCTGCCGCCGCCGCCCGGCCTTATGCCCGCGCCGCCTTCGAGGATGCGCAGACGACCCAGGCTCTGCCGGTTTGGTCTGATCTGTTGCAAACCGCCGCCGCTATCACTGCGGAACCTGTCCTGTATCGCTTGCTGGGGCCGTGGAATCCTCAACTGCGCGGCGAGCAGAAAGCCGACTTGGTGGCTGGGCTGTGCCGTGACGCTCGCGGTGGCGCGGATCTGCCGGAGGTGTTTGCCACCTTCCTCCGGCTGTTGGCCGAGAACCATCGCCTGCACATGCTGCCGAGCATCGCCGTTGTGTTCGAGCGGCTGCGTGCGGAAGCTGAAAGTATTGTTCGCGCCGAACTGATCAGCGCCACCGCCGTAACTGACGCCCAGCGCAAGCGCGTGATTAAAGCGCTCAAGGCAAAGTTCAAGCGCAGTGTGGTCCTGGATTGCAAGACAGATGAGGCGCTGGTTGCGGGTGCGGTGATTCGAGTCGGCGATCTGGTGATCGACGGTTCGGCGCGCGGCCGGCTGGACAAACTCGCCATGGCCTTGAGCCAGTAAGGGGAATACCGCTTTATGCAACTCAAACCCTCCGAAATCAGTGATCTGATTCGGCAACGCCTGCACAGTTATCAGGCCGTCGCCGAAGCGCGCACCGAAGGCACCATTGTTAGCCTGGCTGACGGTATCGCCCGGATCTATGGCCTCGACAATGTAATGCAGGGTGAAATGATCGAGTTCCCGGCTCCCCGGGAAGGCGATCCGGTCACCTACGGCTTGGCCATGAATCTGGAGCGCGATTCCGTCGGCTCCGTGATTCTGGGCGACTTTGAACATCTGTCCGAAGGCGACAAGGCGCTCTGCACCGGGCGTATCCTGGAAGTGCCGGTAGGCGAGGCGCTGCTGGGGCGCGTGGTCAATGCCCTGGGCCATCCGATTGATGGCAAGGGGCCAATCGGCACCGATTTGACCGCGCCGATTGAAAAGATCGCGCCGGGCGTGATCGAACGGCAATCGGTGAGCCAGCCGGTGCAAACCGGCCTCAAAGCCATTGACGCCATGGTGCCGATTGGACGCGGTCAGCGCGAATTGATCATCGGTGATCGCCAAACCGGCAAAACTGCGGTAGCGATTGACGCGATCATCAACCAGAAAGGCACCGGCATTAAGTGCATCTATGTCGCAATCGGCCAGAAGAATTCTTCGATTGCCAACGTGGTGCGCAAACTGGAAGAGCATGGGGCGATGGATCACACCATCGTGGTTGCCGCCAGCGCTTCCGAATCAGCCGCCATGCTGTTTATTGCGCCGTATTCCGGCTGCTCCATGGGCGAGTACTTCCGCGACCGGGGCGAAGACGCCCTGATCATCTACGATGATCTGTCCAAGCAGGCTGTAGCTTACCGGCAGGTGTCGCTGTTGCTGCGTCGGCCACCGGGCCGTGAAGCGTTCCCCGGCGACGTGTTCTATCTGCATTCACGGTTGCTGGAGCGTGCGTCCCGCATCAACGCGGATGAGGTCGAGCGCCTGACCAACGGTGCGGTGAAGGGTCAAACCGGCTCGCTGACCGCATTGCCGGTGATCGAAACTCAAGCTGGCGACGTATCGGCTTTTGTGCCCACCAATGTGATCTCGATCACTGACGGCCAGATTTATCTGGAAACCGATTTGTTCAACGCCGGCATCCGCCCCGCCATCAATCCTGGCCTGTCGGTATCTCGCGTCGGCGGCGCCGCTCAGACCAAGATCGTTAAGAAACTGGGCGGCGGCATCCGGCTGGCTTTGGCGCAGTACCGTGAGCTGGCCGCATTTGCCCAGTTCGCTTCCGATCTCGACGAAACGACGCGCAAACAGCTTGAGCGCGGCCAGCGCGTCACCGAGTTGATGAAGCAGAAGCAGTATTCGCCGATGTCCGTCGCCGAGATGGGGGTTTCGCTGTTCGCGGTGGAACGGGGTTATCTGGATGATATCGCGCTCAACAAGATTGGCGCTTTTGAAGCCGGACTATTAGCCCATGCGCGGACGCACTACGCCGAGTTGATCGCCAAGATCAATGCAACCGGTGACTTAAATGATGAAATCGAAGCGGGCTTGAAGAAGATCGCGGAAGATTTCAAGGCCAACTACGTCGGTTAAACGGGTGTCAGCATGGCCGGTGCCAAAGAGATACGAACCAAAATCAAGAGTATTAAAAGTACTCAAAAAATCACCAAAGCCATGGAAATGGTGGCGGCGAGCAAAATGCGCAAGGCGCAGGAGCGCATGCGAGCGGCTCGGCCCTATGCGAGCAAGATTCGTAACGTCATCTCGCACCTGGCTCATGCGCATACCGAGTATCGCAGTCCGGGGCTGATAGAACGCGAGGTGAAGCGGGTTGGGCTGATCGTGATCTCGACGGACCGTGGTCTGTGTGGCGGCTTGAACACCAACCTGTTCAAGGCCACTATTGCTGCGATGCAAAAATGGCGCGGTCAAGGCGTTGAGGTCGATCTCTGCACCATCGGCACCAAGGCATTCCAGTTCTTCCGGCGGCTGAAGGGTAACGTCGTTGCTCACGTTTCCCACTTGGGCGACGCGCCCCGCTTCGAAGATGTGCTGGGGCCGGTCAAGGTCATGGCCGATGCGTTTGCCGAGGGGCGGGTTGACGCGATTCACCTGGTGTACAACGAATTCGTCAACACCATGACCCAGAAGCCCAGGATCGAGCAGCTGGTGCCCATCACCGCCGAGGTGCAGGATGCTGCGCCTCAGCATCGCTGGGACTATATCTACGAACCCGATCCCAAGGAACTCATCGAGCTGCTGCTCCGGCGTTACGGCGAGTCCGTCGTCTATCAGGCCCTGGTAGAGAACGTCGCCTGCGAAATGGCCGCCCGCATGGTCGCCATGAAGAGCGCATCGGACAACGCGGGCGCACTCATCGACGAGTTGCAACTGATCTACAACAAGGCCCGGCAGGCATCGATCACCCAGGAGCTATCCGAGATCGTGGGCGGCGCTGCGGCGGTGTAAGGTCGCGGTAAACGCCTGTTCTCGCCGAGAGCGGGTGTGCGGTGAAACCAATTAAGGGGAACCCAAACAATGAGTTCTGGCAATATCGTGCAAATCATCGGCGCGGTGGTGGATGTCGAGTTTCCACGCGGGTCGGTGCCGAAAATTTATGACGCGCTGCGCATTGATGAAAATGGTCTGACACTGGAAGTGCAGCAACAACTGGGCGATGGCGTGGTGCGCACCATTGCAATGGGATCGTCGGAAGGGCTGAAGCGGAATATGCAGGTCAGCGACACCCATGCGCCGATTTCGGTGCCGGTGGGCACGGCGACCCTAGGCCGGATCATGAACGTGCTGGGCCAGCCGATTGACCACAAGGGACCGGTGCAAGCCGAAACCTTGCGCGGCATCCACCAGCCGGCTCCCGCGTTCGAGGATCAGTCGGGCGCGACCGAGCTGCTGGAAACCGGGATTAAGGTGATTGACCTGCTCTGTCCGTTCGCCAAGGGCGGCAAGGTCGGCCTGTTCGGCGGCGCGGGTGTCGGCAAGACCGTCAACATGATGGAGTTAATCCGCAACATCGCTATCGAACATTCCGGTTACTCGGTGTTCGCTGGCGTGGGCGAGCGCACCCGCGAAGGCAACGACTTCTATCATGAGATGAAGGACTCGAACGTGCTGGACAAGGTGGCGCTGGTCTACGGCCAGATGAACGAGCCGCCGGGCAACCGGTTGCGCGTGGCCCTGACCGGTCTGAGCATCGCCGAGAACTTCCGCGACGAAGGCCGCGACGTGTTGCTGTTCATCGATAACATTTACCGCTATACCCTGGCCGGCACCGAGTGTTCGGCGCTGCTGGGCCGTATGCCATCAGCGGTCGGTTATCAGCCGACCTTGGCCGAGGAAATGGGCGTGTTGCAGGAACGCATCACTTCAACCCGAACCGGTTCGATCACCTCTATCCAGGCAGTCTATGTGCCTGCCGACGATTTGACCGACCCCTCGCCGGCCACTACCTTCGCCCACCTGGACGCTACGGTCGTGTTGTCGCGCCAGATCGCTGAGCTGGGCATCTACCCGGCGGTCGATCCGCTGGATTCCACCTCGCGGCAGTTGGACCCGCTGGTGGTCGGCCAGGATCACTACGACACCGCACGCGCCGTGCAGAGTACCTTGCAGCGTTACAAGGAACTGAAGGATATCATTGCCATTCTGGGCATGGATGAACTGTCCGAGGAAGACAAACTGGTCGTGGCGCGGGCGCGCAAGATTCAGCGCTTCCTGTCGCAACCGTTCTTCGTCGCCGAAGTGTTCACCGGCTCGGCGGGCAAGTATGTGGCGCTCAAGGACACTATTGCGGCGTTCAAGGGCATCGTCGCCGGCGAGTATGATCATCTGCCCGAACAGGCGTTCTATATGGTCGGCTCGATTGACGAGGCCGTGGAAAAGGCCAACAAGCTGTAATGGAATGGCGGTTCGGGCCGATGACGTGTCGCCGGAACCGCGCTCCATTCACAACCGACAAGAGGACGCATTATGGCCATGACACTGCACGTCGACATCGTCAGCGCGGAGAAGGAGTTGTTCTCCGGCCCTGCGGAGATGGTGACTGCGCCGGGTGAACTGGGCGAATTGGGCATTTTGCCGCGCCACAGCCAGTTGCTGACGCGGTTGAAGCCGGGTCAGGTTCGGCTTCAGCTCCCCGGCGGCGAGGAGCAATTGTTCTATGTATCGGGGGGAATGCTGGAGGTTCAGCCGCATGTTGTGACTATCCTGTCCGATACCGCCGAACGAGCCAGGGATTTGGATGAGGTCGCCGCACAGACCGCCAAGCAGCGTGCTGAACAGGTCATCGCCGACAGTCGCAGCGAGTTCGAGTTTGCCAGAGCCAAGGCTGAACTGGCCGAGGCGATTGCACAGTTGCAGACTATCGAGAAAATGCGCAGGCTGCATAAATAAATCGGGTTAGATGCAGCGGGCTTGGTTTCAGGCCAATAATAATAATATCGATCCCCCGTTGGGCCGCAGCGATTGCTGCGGCCTTTTTGTTGGGGTTAATTCCGTCAGACAGGCCGACAGGAAGTCTGTGGGCATTACAACTGCCTAGCCTGTTCGCGCAGGATATATTTCTGCATCTTGCCGGTCGAGGTCTTGGGCAATGGCCCGAAAACGACCGTTTTTGGGACCTTGAACCGCGCCAACTGGGTGCGGCAGAACTCGATGATCTCTTCTTCAGTAACGTGTTCCATGCCTGATTTGAGGGTTACAAAGGCGCACGGCGTTTCGCCCCACTTTTCGTCAGGTCGCGCCACCACGGCCACTTCCATGACCGCCGGATGCCGATACAGCACATCCTCAACCTCAATGGTGGAAATGTTCTCGCCGCCGGAAATGATGATGTCCTTGGATCGATCCTTGATGTCGATATAGCCATCCTCATGCCAAACCGCCAAATCGCCGCTGTGAAACCAGCCGCCGGCAAAGGCTTCCTCGCTGGCAGCAGGATTTTTCAGATAGCCTTTCATCACGTTGTTACCGCGCATGAAGATCTCGCCGATGGTTTTACCATCCTGCGGCACCGGTTCCAGGGTCGTGGCATTAGCCACCATCAGTCCTTCCAGCATCGGATAACGCACCCCTTGGCGCGATTTGAGCACCGCCCGCTCTTTCAAGGTGAGTTCATTCCAGTGATCGTGCCAGGCGCACACAACCGCCGGCCCGTAGGTTTCGGTCAAGCCATAGACATGGGTGACTTCAAAGTTCATCTGCTCCATGCCCTCGATGACCGCCGCTGGCGGCGCCGCGCCGGCCGTCATGACTTTTACCGCGTGGCTGATGCCCGCTTTTAACGAATCCGGCGCGTTCTTGAGCAGATTCAGCACAATCGGCGCCCCACAGAAGTGGTTAACCTGCTCTTGCCGGATCAGATCGAACACCAGATCGGCGCGAACCTGGCGCAAGCAAATATTGGTGCCAACGGCAGCGGCCAGCGTCCACGGGAAGCACCAGCCATTGCAATGAAACATGGGCAGAGTCCACAGATAGACCGGATGCAGGCCCATGTCCCACACCATTGCATTACAGATCGCATTCAGATACGCGCCGCGATGATGGTAAACCACGCCTTTAGGATTGCCGGTGGTGCCGGAAGTGTAGTTCAGGGAAATAGCCTGCCACTCATCGGCGGGCGGTTGCCAGGCAAATTCCGGGTCGCCTTCAGCCAGCAGCGTCTCGTAATCCAATGCTCCCAGCTTTTCGCCGCCGACAAATTGCGGATCGTCGACATCAATGACCAGCGGGCGTTTCTGACTTTGGATCAGTTGCAGCGCCTTGCTAATGGTTTCGGAAAACTCGCGGTCGGTGATCAGCACCTTGGCTTCGCCGTGTTCAAGCATAAACGCAATGGTTTCGGCGTCCAGCCGCATATTCAGGGTGTTCAGCACCGCCCCGATCATCGGTATGCCAAAATGCAGCTCAAACATCTCCGGAATATTCGGCAGCATGGCCGCCACCGTATCCCCCAGGCCAATACCGCGCCGACGCAGCGCCGAGGCCAGCCGTCGGCAGCGGGTATAGATTTGCGCCCAATTACGCCGGGTTGAGCCATGCACCACAGCCACATGGTTGGGGTAGACCGACGCAGCGCGCTCGATAAAGGTCAGCGGCGTCAGCGCTACGAAATTGGCGGCATTTTTACCCAAGCCCATCTCGTAGGCGGTTTGCGGATTGACGCTCATGCAGTTGTCCTCGTTTTTCCTGGAACCCAAAGATGTTCGCTAATAACTCTTGCGTCGGCCCGTAAAGGCGTCACCAAATGATGGAACGTATGAGCCACAACTTCAATACAAGCCGTCGTCCGCCAGAAATCAAAAAAACTTTTGGAAAAGCTCTGGAACGCAAACTGCCAGCCGAGCGCTGGAAAAGATCATGAGAAACTGCATTTTGCCTTGACGCGCCCCGGTAGTCGTGCCAAAAGGCCATCAACGCTCAGCCTTGGATCACNNTGCTGGAGGCGGGCTGGCCGGTGCAACTACTGTTATCGAAAGCAGCGCAGATCGTCATCCATATGGAAACCGATCTGCATTTGCCCGGTCGCCCGTGCGATATTCAGCGGGTGTTGACCGAACATTATCGCTGCGATGCTAATCAACTGCGGGTTTACGGCCAAGACGAGTGGACCGCGCCGCCCGCCAGCGGCTCGGCGCTGGCGCGGGCGATGGTGGTTTGTCCCTGCACCACCGGCGCGCTGGCCGCTATCGCCAATGGCAACAGCGATAACCTGCTGGAACGGGCTGCGGATGTCAGTCTCAAAGAGGGACGCAAACTGATTCTGGCGCTGCGAGAAACACCGCTGTCGGTTATCCACCTGGAAAATATGCTGCGGCTGGCTCGCGCCGGCGCGGTGATTCTCCCGGCCAATCCCGGTTTCTATTACCGTCCGACTACGGCAATGGAACTGGTGGATTTTATCGTCGCCCGCATTCTCGACCAGCTCGATATTCCTCACATGCTGCTGCCACGCTGGGGCGAAAGCCCGGATCCGAGGTGAACCGCCATGACCGCCACCCAGGAATTTCCGTTATTTCCGCTAAAAACCGTGCTGTTTCCCGGCGGGGTGTTGCCGCTGAAGATTTTTGAGACCCGCTATTTGGACATGGTGAGCTATTGTCTGAAAAGCGATAGCGGTTTCGGCGTGGTCATGATCTATGAAGGGAACGAAGCGGGTGGTCAACCGGTCAGTATTCACCCGGTCGGCACCTTGGCGCGCATCGTGGACTTCGACCCGCTGGATGATGGTTTGCTCGGCGTCACCTGCCTGGGCGTGCAGCGCCTGCGGGTGGTCGGCCACCGGATTCAGCCCGACAATTTGCTGATCGGCCAAGTGCTTTGGCTGCCGGACGATCCTGTGTTGCCGCCTTTGCCCAGCCATGAACCCCTGGTGCGCGTCCTGCGCGATGTGCTGGATCAGGAGAATTTGGCAACCTACGCCCGGTTTCTTGCCCCGGACTGGCGCGACGCCGCCTGGATTGGCAACCGGCTGACCGAATTGTTGCCTTTGCCGCTGCACATCCGCCAGGCGCTGCTGGAGATGACCGAACCCCACCAACGCCTGGATATCCTGCTGGCGATGTTCCAGGAACAACGGATCGCCTGAGCCATCACATGACCACGCATGTTCAACGCCAACGCTTCGATCTATACGCCGCCGGTCACCGGCTGCATGCCGAACGCCTTTTCCCCATCCGCGCCGCTGCGGGTCCCACGCTGGTCTTTCTGCACGAAGGACTGGGCAGCATCGGCCAGTGGCGCAACTTTCCCGCGCAACTGTGTACCCTGACCGGTTTGCCAGGACTGATCTACGAACGCTGGGGTTTTGGTCGTTCCGATCCGCTGACCGGCCCCCGCCCCAGGGATTATCTGCACCGGGAAGCAGAGAACAGTCTGCCTGAGGTGCTGGCGGCCTGCGGGATCGCCGATCCGCCGATCCTGTTCGGCCACAGCGACGGCGGCTCCATCGCCCTGCTGTTCGCCGCCGCCTATCCTGGCCGCACGCACGCCGTGATCAGCGAGGCGGCCCACGTTTTCATCGAAGAGGTCTGTCTGGTCGGCATCCGCGCCGCACGCGCCACCTATGAGCAGGGAAACCTGCGGGAAGGATTGTGCCGCTACCACGGCGCCAATACCGATTCGATGTTCCGGGGCTGGTGCGACACCTGGCTGCGTCCGGACTTCCGCGACTGGAACATGACGGCGGAATTGCCCCGAATCACCTGCCCAGTGCTGATTATCCAGGGCGAAGAGGATGAATACGGCACCCGCGCCCAGGTGGACACCATTGCCACAGGGGTGTCAGGATCCGCTGAAGTTTTGTGGCTGCCCGATTGCGCGCATGTTCCCCACCATCAGGCGCCGGACGCAGTGCTGAACGCCGCTGGGCGCTTCATCAGCGGGGTATGCGCTAAACTGTGCGGCGTTCAACCATAAAACCAAGTTCCGCTAAGGAAACATCATGTCCGAACCCGAATTGACTCCAGCGCCCGCGTCGGCTCCAGTGAAACTCAGCTTGTTGCGGCGGCTGTTTCGTCCCAGAGATATTGGTTTCTATCTCATGATCGTGCTGTCCTGGATCGGCGCCGTCTACACCACCTACGACCTGGACCGCAGCCGCTGGTACTGGCACTGGCTGATCCCAGTCTTTGGTCTGATCTGTATTCTCACGCAGTGGAATAATGTCGAGCCGACCCTGAGATCCCGACTGGCGCTGATCGCACGCCAAGTTCTGCACTGGGGCGCCGTGCTTGCGCTGGCGTTTCTGCTCTACATGCTTTCCGCCGGCCATAACAACATTGTCGATCTGATCGATGACCGGCAGGGCAGCTTCATGATGACATTCACCATAGCCCTGAGCGCTTATCTGGCCGGCATTTACTACGACTGGCGGCTGTGCGTGGTCGCTGTCTTCATCCTCACCGGCGGGATCATCAATGTGGCTTTTTCCAATCTCGCGCCTCTGCTGATGTGGATGGGCTTTGGAGTCGCCATTGTTTATTTCGCTGGAGTCTGGGGATACAACCGCTGGCAGGAGTGGAAAGCCCGCTCAACCGCAGGATGAAACCGGTGGCTTGTGCCGTATCCCCCGTAGTCCCCACGCAGGGGATTTGTTTTCTTGCACCTCACCTCCGAAGGAGGCTATTCATGTTGAAAAAACAGCGTTTCGCAACCACTCTGCTGGCGCTTGGCCTGATTGCCGGCCTGGCGACCGGCGGGACTGTGGCTCAGGCCGCCGATCCCGCGCCGCCCGCCGCCAAGCCTGCTGAATCCCAGCCGACGCAGCAAGCAGCGCCGACCAGGAAGGAATTGCCATTTCCCAACAGTTCGGAATGGACCAGCGCCACCGAGCGGGAAAAACTGGCCTATCTGCTTGGCGTCATGAATATGGCGATGATTGAGTATCAGTTAAGCGGCCCCAATCCCAAGCACCGCACCACCGTCGCTAAAATAGTGAAAGCCTTGGACGGGATGACTCTGCGACAAATGTTGGAGAAGATAGACGCCTACTACAAGGCCAATCCTGACAAACAGCAGCGGCCCGTGTTTGAAGTGATCTGGTTCGAGCTGGTCGCACCCAAAGTCAACAAGGGGTAAATCATGAAGAAGATCGGTTATCTATTCGCGATTCCCGCTCTCGCGCTGAGCGTAGGCTGCACCAACATGACGCCCACCGAACAAAGCACGATGAGCGGCGCAGCCATCGGCGCACTGGGCGGCGCAGCCATCGGTGGGCTGACCGGCGGCAATGCCGGGGTCGGCGCTGTGATCGGCGGCGCGGCGGGGGCCGTCGTTGGTAATATCTATGGAAAGAATAAGGAAAAGGGTTACCGCAACTAGGCAGGTTTAGCAGCCCGACCGCGCATTTCCCCGCTGAGAGTCTTCCTGGTGGGGAAATGCATTAGTCGGGAGAGGCGTTATTCAGCGAAGTTTGTGAAAGATCGCGGCGCAATTCGGCAGCAGCCTCCTGCAATTGGCCAAACAGCCGTTTTACGCCGGCGCAGTCATAATCGCGGTTCGGCCATTTGAAATAGCCGCCGCAACTCCGCACAAACTCGCAACTCCGGCAATCCTCGCCTGCCGCCAGCACTCGCTCGATCCATTCCCCCTGCTCCGTCTCGACCGCCAGATCGACCGCGATACCCGCCAGCCGTCCTGGCAGACTTTCGACGCCGGCATCGCTGACGTAACGCAGATCATGCGGATCTTCATCCAGCAACATCCACAGCGGCGCCGGATCATCGTGGTAAAAACCAAGCAGTACGCTGTGAAAATACTCAATGGGCTGAGCAACCGTCGGCTGGCGCAGATAGAACGTCACCACCTCTGCCAGTTCCTCGATCAACGCGGGTTCGGGCTGGCCTACTTCCAACCGCACCGCGAAATCCAGCGCAACCGCCACCTTGACGGCCTTGCCGAATCCCGGACAAGCCGGGATCATCACCCGTACCGGATGGTTGTCGAGCAGGTTGGTGTGCCGATACAACAAGGGAAATTCAGCGGCGGGATCGGCCATGACCAGTTCCAGCGGCAGCCCCGGCGCCCAGGCGTTCAGCGCCTCTGAATCAGCCTCCAGAGACAGCAGCCGAATCCCGACGATGGCATCGGGATCTTCAGCCGCCAACAGACTTGGGAGCATCGCTGGCTCGCGGCTGCGAACGATCAGGCGTTGGCCACGATAGACCGGAAGCTGTGCAACGGGAATGTCGTAAATCAACTCGTTCATCGGAATCATCAGCGGTTGCGCCAGCCACCATTATACCAGTCGCCATTGTACCAAGGGTGACGATTATACCAGCCGCCATTATTCCAATAGGGCCGGTCGCGCCAATAAGGCCGGTTATTCCAATAGGGCCGGTTATTCCAATAGGGTCGATCCTGCCAGCCCCAGCCGCCGCCATTGACCCACCCGCCCCAGTCGCCGCCGGAATTGTACCAGATGCCAGCGCCGCCGCCATGGTTGCCCCAAGCCCTAGCATTCCGTTCGGGTGCCAGCATCCCGCCCAGCAACACCCCACCGATGACCGCTTTCGACCATTTACCCAAGCTGACCAGAAACTCCCGTCGCTGGTGTGCTACAAGGCTCTCAGCCCTGGAATCGCCGGGCAAGGCTTCATAGTCTTTGTCGCTCATAACCACCTCCATCTTGCCGGCTTTTCTGAAACGGACCCGGATCGCCCGCCGATTCCGCCCTCTAACCGCGCTTTATCATAATCCTGGCATAAACTCTCTGAATTTCCGCTGAATATCCAATGCCCTGTGCGGGCCTCATATAAGGTTCTTTCCATGCGCAACTGTCGAGCGAATCGCCGCCTGTCCTGTCTATGGCTCGCCCTGTTACTGCTGGTGATCTTCGGTGCGACCCGCATCGTTCCGGCGGACGCCGCACCGGGTCGCNNCTGTACGCCGCCGGCATGACTCCGAACGATATGGATAAGACCCTGCAACGGATTGACTGGCCGGCAGCATTTACCGATGGTCCGCCGCGTGCTGATCTGCCGTTCCGCATCAAACAGGAGCAGCGGGTGCTGCTGACCGATGCCGGAGTCGGCATCAAGAACGGACGAGTGCAGTTGCCTCAAGGATTGTTACAGGGACAAAACCTGTTGCTGCTGCTGGAAGAGCTGTCGCTGCCAGCCGCCAATGTCCACGATTTCGACAAGCTGAAGGTTCCTTACCGGGCGGTGGCGACCGACCTCGCCACTGGTGAGCCCGTCGTGCTGAAATCCGGCGAACTGGCCAAGGCGATGCGCGCCAGCATGTCCATTCCCAGCGCCCTGGTACCGGTCGAACTGGACGGAAAGCTGCTGGTGGATGGTGGCGTGTCGGACAATGTCCCGATAGATGTAGTCCGGGAACTGTGCCACCCGGATGTCATTATCGCGGTAGACGTGGGCGCGCCGCTGGCGCCCGCCAGTGAACTGACCTCGGTGTTGTCCATCACCAATCAGCTCACTTCGATCCTGACCGTGCGCAACGCCCAGCAGCAGATGAAAACCCTGGGACGCAAGGACATTCTGATCACGCCGGACCTGAAGGATATTTCCAGCATCGATTTTGAGCGCTCGCCGGAAGCGATCAAAATTGGCTATGCCGCCGCCGAAACCCAGCGGAGCGCACTCAATCCGTTGTCGGTATCGCCGGACGCTTATCAGACGTATCTGGCGACGCGGCCAGAATTGCCCAATGCCTACCATCCGGTCGTTGATTTCATCCGCATCAATAACAACACCCGGCTGTCCGACCAGGTGCTTGAGAAGCAATTGCAGATCAAGCCGGGCGACCGCATCGATCCGCAACAGATCAGCCGCAACCTTAATGCCATCTACGGCATGGGTGATTTCGATCAGGTTAACTACAGACTGGTCGAGGAGGACGGCAAAACCGGGCTGGTGGTCGAGGCGCAACAGAGCTATATCGGAACTGATACGCTGAGATTTGGCTTGTTCCTCGGCACCAATATGAAAGGAGATTCCCTGTTCAACCTCAGCACCGCCTACACCCTGTCGCAGCTCAATTCCTTGGGCGCGGAATGGCGCAACTTCGTTCAAATCGGCGGCAATATCAAGCTGGAAACCGACTTCTATCAACCGCTTAACGAAAATCAGGAGTACTACATCGATCCCTATCTGGGCTATCAGCAGTACGATCTGGATATTAGCAACGAGTCCTCCAGGGAACGCACCCGTTTCCGGGTCCGCCAGGCTCAGATTGGCGTGGAGGTGGGCCGCAATCTGGCGCGCTGGGGACGGCTGTCGCTGGGATTACACTACAACGCCGGCAAAAATGAGCTCCGAATTGGGCAGTCCTCTGCTGACGAGGGTGATTTCAACGACAGCGGTTACTCGATCCGCTGGGCGGCGGACACGCTGGACAGCCTCAACTTTCCGACCTCCGGCTATTTCGGTAATCTCCACTACTACAGCGCCCTGACCGCGCTGGGCGCCGACCAGGAGTTCCAGACTCTCAGTCTGGATGCCTTCAAACCTTATTCCTGGGGCAAATCCACGCTCATTCCCCGATTTCGACTGGCCGGCGCGCTGTCCGGCGATCTCGGCCCGCAGAATTTGTTCATGCTGGGTGGTTTTCTGAACCTGTCGGGTTATCAATCCGGCCAGATTTCGGGACAATACATCGCCTTTGGGGAGCTGATTTATATGTACCGGCTGGACAACGCCTCAGCCGCGTTCACCATCCCCCTCTACGCGGGTGGCTCGCTGGAAGTCGGCGGGGCCTGGAACGACCTTGACGATGTCAGCTTCGACACGCTGATCCCGGCAGGCAGCCTGTTCCTGGGCGCGGATACTCCGCTGGGGCCGCTTTATCTGGGGGCCGGATTGTCTGATGGCAGCAATGCTTCGCTGTATCTGACGCTGGGCAAGCTGTTCTGATGGCGCGACTGGTGCTGTTCAATAAACCATATGGCGTTCTCAGCCAGTTCACCGACGCCGCTGGCCGGCCCACGCTGGCGGCATATCTGCCGATTCCGGGGGTTTACGTCGCTGGCCGGCTGGATGGCGACAGTGAAGGCTTGCTGGCATTGACCGATGATGGCGCATTGCAGGCCGGCATCAGCCACCCGCGCTACAAGCAGCCCAAAACCTATTGGGCGCAAGTGGAAGGCGTCCCCGATGAGTCCGCCCTGGAACAGTTGCGCCGGGGGATCGAGTTGAACGACGGGCCGACGTTACCGACCGAGGCGCGGCGCATCGCCGAACCGGACGGGCTGTGGCCGCGCCATCCGCCGATTCGGCAGCGGGCGGCAATCCCGACCACCTGGCTGGAAGTTACGCTGCGCGAGGGCCGCAACCGCCAGGTGCGGCGGATGACTGCGGCGGTGGGTCATCCGACCCTGCGGCTGATTCGCTGCCGGATCGGCGGCTGGAGCCTGGATGGGCTGGCGCCCGGCCAATGGCGGGAATTGACTGTAGCGGCGCCAGCGCGCCAACGCCGGGCGTGAACGACCCGCACGGCAATCGCGCAGGACGCCAGCCGGATGCGGATGTTGTCGGCGCGGCGGGTGAGAATCAGCGGCGCCCGGATCCCGACCACGATGCCTCCGCCGTCGGCTTGCGCCATGGATCTTTAGGGCCGGCGCCGGTCAACGGGTCACTCCAACCGGAACTGGCCGTCATTGCCGACGCGCAAATTTTCTAGCAGTTCCGGTAGCAAGCGGCCTAGCGTTGCATCCAATTGCCACGGCGGATTGATGATGATCATGCCATTGCCGTGCAAGCCAAAGGGGGCATCATAAGGATAGAGTCCCAATTCT
The DNA here is from genome assembly GCA_002352185.1 of Competibacteraceae bacterium UBA2788. Classification (GTDB taxonomy): domain Bacteria; phylum Pseudomonadota; class Gammaproteobacteria; order Competibacterales; family Competibacteraceae; genus Contendibacter. Next base: position 6,884 of record DEHY01000067.1, on the reverse strand, counting down.
GCGCACAGCATTGGAATACCCAATTTTCTCAGATTCTGCTGCCAGTGCAGGCTGGGCGCACGGTCGAGAATGGGATACCAAATCGCAATAATGCCGCCCGCCCAACGCCGATGAATGCGTTTAACGGCCTCAGTCAGCCGGTCGAATTCATCCTTGAGTTCAAAGGACGGGTCGATGAACACTAATCCACGTCGCTCGGGTGGCGGCAGAAATGCCTTGAGTGCCGTATACCCATCCTGGTGATGCACTGCGACTTGGCGATCACCCGTGAATTCGGTTTTGAGCAAGGCATGATCAGCGGGATGCCGTTCAATTAAGATGAGCCGGTCAGCCGGGCGGAGCAGATCACGCGCAATGCGTGGTGAACCAGGGTAGTAGCGCAACTCTCCACTTGGATTCAGCGCCCGCACCTGCGCCACATACTCGGTTAATTCCGCGCTCAGTCCCGTTTGATCCCACAAGCGGCCAATGCCGCCCGCAAATTCGCGATTCTTCTGCGCTGATGCCGAGTGCAGATCATAGCGACCGG
>DEHY01000067.1:0-6247 GCA_002352185.1 Competibacteraceae bacterium UBA2788 | reverse complement strand
TACCAGTCACGGCCAATCAGTTGCTGGCCGCAGTGATGACAATAGGTGCTGCCGCCTTTTTCATCATGAACATTGCCGGTGTACACATAACGGACGCCATTTTTCATCGCGATTCGCCGCGCCCGGATCAGAGTCGAAAGTGGAGTCGGCGAATGGTTCAGCATCTTCCAATCCGGATGAAAGGCGGTGAAATGAATCGGCACCTCCGGTCCCAGATTTTCCACCACCCATTGCGTCAGCGCCTCCAGTTCCGGATCGGAGTCGTTCTCGCCAGGAATCAGCAGAGTAGTGATTTCGAACCAGACCCGGGTTTCGCGCTTGAGGTAGATCAGCGTATCCAGCACTGGCTGCAAGTGACCACCGCAAATTTTCCAGTAAAACTCTTCGCTGAACGCCTTGAGGTCTACATTGGCAGCGTCCATGTATTGGAAGAATTCGCGGCGCGGCTCATCGCACAGATAACCGGCAGTGACTGCTACTGATTTTATCCCGTATTCGCGGCAGGCAATGGCGACATCCATCGCATATTCCATGAAGATCACTGGATCATTGTAGGTATAAGCCATGCTGCGGCAACCCAGATCACGAGCGATTCGCGCCAGTTTCGGCGGTAAAGCCTCATCCGCCAGAGTATCCATTTCGCGGGATTTACTCATATCCCAGTTTTGGCAAAACTTGCAGGCCAGATTGCAGCCGGCGGTGCCGAAGGACAGTACGGAAGTTCCAGGCAGGAAGTGATTTAGCGGCTTTTTCTCAATCGGATCGATACAGAAACCGCTGGATCGCCCGTAACTGGTCAGCATGATCTGGTCGCCGTGGCGACCGCGCACGAAGCACAGACCTTGCTGGCCTTCGTGGAGCTTGCACAAGCGCGGGCAGACATCGCACTGAACTCGGCCATCGTCAAGCATGCGCCAGTATTTCGTGGGATAAAACTCAGTGCTTTTGTTCATAGCGGCCTCCTCTGGGTAAAGGCCCTTTCGATGGCTCAAGGTTCGGCCAACGCCGCCAGTTACCCATAATTTTTATGGCTGTTTGACTGCCATCAGACGAGCTTGCGCCCTATAATCTCTCTTATTCATCAAGGTTGGCAAACTCATCGGGAGGGCGTTATGCAAACAGTGCGCACACCCGCCGTCGCGGGGTTGTTTTATCCAGCCGACGCTAAAGAACTGCATACGCAGGTATGGCAATTCCTGAGTCAGGTCAAGCCAGCGGACGATCTGCCGCCCAAGGCCATCATCGTTCCGCACGCCGGTTATATCTACTCCGGGCCTATCGCCGCATCAGCCTACGCCCGGTTGAAGACCGCCCGCGACGTTATCCATCGCGTCGTGCTGCTCGGCCCCAGCCACCGTATCGGCTTTCGGGGCATCGCGGTGAGCGGCATGACGGCATTCGCCACCCCGCTGGGTCAAGTTCCAGTAGATCGAACGGCGGTCGAACAAGTGCGAAAGCTGCCGAATGTCGGGGTGCTGGAGCAGGCTCACGCTCAGGAACACAGCCTGGAGGTGCATTTGCCCTTCCTGCAAGAGGTGCTGAGAGAATTCAAGCTGGCGCCGCTGGTCGTCGGCGATGCCCGGCCACAGGAAGTCGGTGCGGTGCTGGAAGCGCTGTGGGGCGGACCGGAAACCCTGATTGTCATCAGTTCCGACCTCAGCCACTATCAAGGCTATCAGGCAGCCCGCCTGCTGGACAGCGCCACCTCGCAAGCCATCGAGGCGCTTCGCTTCGAGGACATCGGCTACGAACAGGCGTGCGGGCGCAATCCGGTCAACGGGTTGCTGTGGGTCGCGCGGCGTAAGACGCTGCACGGTGAAACGATTGATTTGCGCAATTCCGGCGACACCGCCGGACCCCGCGATCAGGTCGTAGGATATGGCGCTTATGTCTTCCACTGAACCTCTCTCGAATTCAGATCGCGCCGCACTGCTCGACGTCGCCCGCGCCTCAATTCAGTACGGCCTGCGCCACGGTCAGGCGCTGACGGTAAACCCGGACGACTATCCCGCTGCCTTGCGACCATTGCGGGCGACCTTCGTGACTCTGGAAATGGACGGCCAGTTGCGCGGTTGCATCGGCGCGCTCGCCGCCTATCAACCCCTAGTGCAGGATGTCGCCGCCCACGCCTACGCGGCGGCGTTCGAGGATCCGCGCTTTCCCAAACTGCGGCCAGATGAGTTTCCGGGTCTGGATCTTCATCTCTCGGTGCTGTCGCCGCCGGAACCGCTGCATTTCGGATCGGAAGAGGAGCTGCTGGCGCAATTGCGTCCGGGCATGGACGGTTTGATCCTGCATTTTCATCACTACCGCGCCACGTTTTTGCCGGCGGTCTGGGAAACCCTGCCCGATCCCTACATGTTTCTGACCCAGCTCAAGCTGAAAGCGGGGCTGCCGCTGGATTTCTGGTCGCCGGAACTGTGGGCGGAACGCTATACCACCGAGTATTTCGGCGCAGCCGCCGCAGATCAGCAGGGGTGTCAACATCCCAGCCGGGCGGCAATTCCGCCCAGTCCACGCCTGCCCGCCTGAACCGGCGGCGAGTCGCCGCCAACACGGCTGGCGTACTCCAGACGATGCCCCGGAACAAGGCCGGACAACGCCGACGCAGCCCGATCAGCACATAACCTCCATCCGCCGCCGGTCCAATCACAGCGTCCCATCCGGCGGCGAGCAGGTCGAACCCGGCGCGCAATTCCGCCATACCCAGCGAGACGCAATCGCCGCCGATCAGCACTGCGTGCCTGCCGTCGGCCAGCGTCCGGTTCAGGGCATGGTTCATGCGCTGACCCAGATCGCCCGTACACTGGCGGCGCAATCTGATTCCGTACTCCCGTCGGCAGGCGACGAAAAAGCCGTGCCGCGTATCCGGTGCGCACCACAGTTCAATCGGACAGAGCCGGGCCGCATCCGCCATAGTCAGGGTTCGCCGCAGCAGCTTTTTATAGAGTTCCACCGCGCCGCGTGCGCCCAACGATCCAGCCAGTCGGGTTTTGACCCGACCGGGAATCGGCGCCTTGGACAGGATCAGCAGACGGGCGTTGGGAAAATCGTAGGCGTCGCTCATCGAGATTTTCCGCGAGAGACCCCGGCGTTCAGGTCGGGGAGGGAGAGCGGACGGCGCGGCAGTTCCCCGCAGGGGGACTGTTGAAGCGCCGCTGTTTTGGGTAACATCGCCAATGTCTCCTATAAGACCTACCGCCGGGCCGGCGGGATGTGAAGTCTGTGGAGAGGATGTGAGACCTGGGGGAGTTTCCGGCTGCGGTTCGAACCGCGTAAGACTCCCCACTGCGGGGAATCGAATCGGCGAAAACCAAGCCTTAACTCCTCTGGGCAATCCTCGGTGAAACAGGAAACCCTGGGTCGGGAGATTCAGGAATCCCCGTCCTTCAGGGAGGGGAGGAGGTCAAGAACGGTAGTAAATCCGGGCTAACCGGCAGGGATCGACGCCGAGGAAATAGGCCAGCCGCAGCCGCCACATCAGCAGAATGGTGCGAAGGATACCGTCACGCTCCCAGCGTCGGCTGGAAGTTTGCAATCGCTGGCGCAGGCAAATCGGTCGGCCATGTTGTTTTAACAATCGGCTGAGGGCAATGTCTTCCATCAGCGCGAGTGCAGGATAACCGCCGACTCGCTCGAACAACTCCCGGCGGACGAAAATTCCCTGGTCGCCGGTGGCGATGCCGGTAAACCGGGAGCGGGCATTCATCAGGGTTTCCACCATGCGCAGCAGCAAATGAGGCCCGGACAGGCGCACGTCAAACCGGCCCCAGTGGCGATCCGGGTCGCTCAAGGCAGCACGGATCATGCCCGCAGCATCCGGCGGAGGCTGGCTGTCAGCATGCAGGAACCAGAGAAGGGCGCTCTGCGCCAGCGCCGCGCCAGCGTTCATCTGCGCCGCCCGACCCCTGGGGCCGATGATCACTCGATCCGCCAGTGGTTCAGCCAGCGCCACGGTTTGATCCCGGCTGCCGCCATCCACCACGATCAATTCGCAATCCTGCCGGCGCAGCGACTGCAAGCGGCCTAGTCCGGCGCTGATCTCTGTTTCCTCGTTCAGGACCGGCAGAATAATAGCGATGCGAGGCATGATTAATATGGGTAACTCCCCGGCTTTGCTGGGGAGACAGTAGAAGCTTGACCGTTTCTGGAATCCATCAGGAAACTCCATGCCGTGAGCCGCCAAAGCATACGACGGGGAGAATCCCGATGGATGGAGAACAAAGCCTACGTCACGCCACATGGGGGTGTAAATAGCATGTAGCGTTGATCCCGAAGCGCCGTCGCCGGGTGTTCTATGAGTAACTGATACTAGATAGTGTAGTCACGAGATATAAAATGTGAGAGGATCATGTTAGCCGCAAGGGGAGGTTGACATGGGATTAGCGCATCGAAAACACGATATATCTGATAAGACATGGGCGTTGCTGGAGCCGCATTTGCCTGGACGGGTTGGGGTTTGGGGAGGCGTTGCAAGAGATAATAGGCTGTTTATAAACGCTGTTTTTTGGATTATCCGCACGGGTTGTCCCTGGCGCGATCTGCCGCCGGATCTTGGGGATTGGAGCAACACCCATCGTCGTTTTATCCGTTGGCGCGATAAAGCGGTGTGGGAAAAACGACTCGAAGTTCTGATCGATGAGCCTGATTACGAATGGCTGATGATCGATGCAACACCTATAAAGGTGCATCCGCACGCAGCGGGTGCGGTGGGCGGGAACCAGGATATGGCTCGATCAAAAGGGGGCTCAACACCAAGATACATCCGACCGTGGATGCGTTGGGTATGCCGGTACGAAGGGTTATTACAGACGGTACCCGTGCGGATTGTACGCAAGCTTCAATCTTGATCGACGGTATCAGTGCAGAATATTTACTGGCGGATAAGGGCTATGACAGCGATGCGCTTGTGGATCAGGCGGCTGCGCAAGGCTGCGTTGCCATTATCCCGCCGCGCAAACATCGTAAAAACAAACGGGATTATGACGCTGATCTTTATAAACTGAGGCACCTTGTTGAAAACGCCTTTTTACATTAAAAAGATGGCGCGGTATCGTAACCCGTTACGCCAAAAATACGGCGTCTTTCCTCGCCGCCGTCCACATCCGATGTATCGCCCTCTGGGCTAATATCTCGTGACTACACTATCTAGGGCGTGTCATCAGTTAGCGGGGTAATAATTTTCTGGATTCACAGAGGAATCTGATTGTGATTCACTATTCATAGACCGATGGGAGGGACTTATGAATGGGCCAGAGACGCTATGCTTTGCGGGACGATCAATGGGAGCGGATCGAAGGATTTTTGCCGGGACGCGAGGGGCATATCGGCGGCACAGCCAAGGATAACCGTTTGTTTATCGAGGCGGTTTTGTATCGTTACCGCGCTGGGATGGCATGGCGCGACTTGCCGGAGAGGTTTGGGGATTTTCGGGTCATCCATACCCGCCATACGCGCTGGAGCCAAAGCGGCGTCCGGCAAAGGGTTTTCGAGCATCCGGCGCAAGACGCCGACAACGAATACGCGAAGATTGATTTCACGATCGTTCGTGCCCACCGGCACAGCGCGGGCGCAAAAGGGGGACCGCGAACAGGAAGCGATCGGGCGCTCAAAAGGCGGGCTGACCACCAAAATCCACGCCACATGCGACGCCCTTGGCAACCCCACGGGGTTCCATCTGACCCCTGGACAGGCTCACGATCTGCAAGGAGCGGACGCCTTACCGCCCTTGCTTCCGGTCGATATTAAAGCCTCCTAGCCGACAAGGCTTACGATGCCCGGGAGCGCGTTCTTGATCGGCTCGAAAAAGCCGGGGTTCAGACCGTCATCCCGCCGAAATCAAACCGCATCGCGCCGCGCGCATATGACGAAGACCTGTATAAAATCAGGCCTCTGATCGAGAATTTCTTTGCAAAACTCAAGCAATACCGTGCCATTGCAACCCGGTACGATAAACGCGCCTGCGCCTTCCTCGGCGGTATCTACCTCGCCGCCACAGTCATATGGCTCAATTGATGACACGCCCTAGCCAAGGGTCATTGAAAATTGTATAATTCCCATCCTGATAAAGTCGTGGGGCGGTAGCTCAGTTGGGAGAGCGTCGCGTTCGCAATGCGAAGGTCGAGGGTTCGATTCCCTTCCGCTCCACCAATTCAGAATCTTAGGCCGTGTTCACAAAATTGCTAGCGGAGCATGATCACGATGAGGGCGACGGTGACGAAAGCCAGGACGTTGGCTTTGAGTTTTT
>DEHY01000058.1 GCA_002352185.1 Competibacteraceae bacterium UBA2788 | reverse complement strand
ATTTATTCCAAGCAATATGCAGAGTGGGTTGATGTGGAGTTGACGGCGAGGGCCAAGGTTTCGGGCAGCGAAGCAACTGATCTGGCTACTTTCCGGCTACCCATCCTGTACGCCGATAAGGATAGCGATTCAGGCCCTGCGGGTAATCCGAGTCCTTTTGGGGATGAGGCTGTTCCTACCTGCCCCTGATGGCTAATGCGTAGTCGGTTGCCTTACAACGTCTACAGCCCGCCGCAAGGCGGGCTTTTTTATGCGCGGGTTGATGACACTGGGAGAACCAGGATGACCGGCAATCCAGCATTAGCCGGATCGAGAGACTCTGTCGTTTACGCTACGCCGGTTCAGTCTCCCGCGATCATTCGCTCTACCCGCTGAAAGCCGCGCGGCAGCGGTTTACCGCGTCGGCCCCGTTCGCCCGCGTAGCTTTCCAGATCGGACGATTTCAGCTTCAAATCGCGCTTGCCAGCGGTAAGAACGATACCCCGTTCCGCCGGCGCCAGGGTGAGAGCGACCAGCCGCTCTTCGCCCGGCAGATCGAGAATTTTGTTGCCCTTGCCTTTGGGCAGGCGCGGCAGTTCGCGCAGCGGAAAGAGCAACAATCGCCCGTCGCTGCTGACAGCGGCCAGCCGGTCGGTTTCGAGATTAGCGACGGGCAGCGGCGACCACACTCGCGCCCCTTCCGGCACCGTCAGCACCAGCTTGCCGGCCTTGTTTCGACTCGCCATGTCGTCAAAGGCGCAGATGAAACCATAACCGGCGTCGGTCGCCAGCAGATAGAGGTCTTCGGGATTGCCCAACAGTACGCTGACGAAGCGGGCGCCGTCCGGTGGACTCAGCTTGCCGGTCAACGGTTCGCCGTAGCCGCGTGCCGAAGCCAGTCCCGCTACGGGCAAGGTATAGGTTCGCCCGGTCGTATCTAGAAATACTGCCGCCTGGTTGCTGCGCCCTTGCGCCTGATCCAGGAAACCATCGCCGGCCCTGTAACTGAGCGCTGTGGCATCGATCTCGCGCCCCTTGGCGGCCCGCACCCAACCCTTCTGCGACAGCACCACCACCATCGGTTCGCTCGGCGTCAGACTGGTTTCGTCCAGCGCCTGGGCCGGACGCCGTTCCACCAGCGGGCAGCGGCGAGGATCGGCATAACGCTTGGCATCCTCCTGAATTTCCTTGCGAATCAGCGCATTCAACCGCTTCTCGGAACCAAGCAACTGTTGCAACTGCTCCTGCTCCTTGCGCAACTCGCCCTGCTCGCCGCGCAATTTCATCTCTTCCAGCCGGGCCAGATGGCGTAGCCTGATTTCCAGAATCGCCTCAGCCTGAGCGTCGGACAATTGGAAACGGGCGATTAAGACCGGCTTGGGTTTGTCTTCGGTGCGCAGGATGCGGATCACCTCGTCCAGATTGAGATAAGCGATCAGCAGGCCGTCCAGAAGATGCAGGCGTTGCTCGACCTGAGCCAGCCGATGTTTCAGCCGCCGCCGCACCGTGGCGGCCCGATAGCGCAGCCATTCTTCGAGAATCTGCCGGAGATTCTTGATCTGTGGCCGCCCGTCCAGGCCGATCATGTTGAGATTGGCCCGGTAGCTCTTTTCCAGATCGGTGGTGGCGAACAGGTGATCCATCAATAAATCCACATCCACCCGGTTCGAGCGCAGCGCCATGACCAGCCGGGTTGGATTCTCGTGGTCGGATTCGTCGCGCAAATCCTCAACCATCGGCAGTTTCCTGGCGATCATCTGGGCGGCGATCTGTTCCATGATTCGCGCCCCGGACACTTGATGGGGCAGGGCGTTGATCACCACATCGCCGTTTTCCCGCTCAAAGCGGGCGCGCAGCCGCACCGAACCGTTGCCGGTCTGGTACAGCTTCCGCAATTCTTCGCATGGGGTGATGATCTCGGCTCCACCCGGATAATCGGGCGCGGGCACGAGGTCGCACAGGGCGTCCAGATCGGCGTCAGGGTGATCCAGCAGATAAATGCACGCTGCTGCAATTTCACCGAGGTTATGCGGTGGAATGTCGGTCGCCATGCCCACGGCGATGCCGGTCGCACCGTTGAGCAGCACATTGGGCAAGCGGGCCGGCAGCCACACCGGTTCATCCAGCGTACCATCGAAATTGGGCGTCCAGTCCACCGTGCCTTCGCCGAGTTCCGCCAGCAGCACTTGCGCGAACGGCGACAACCGCGCCTCGGTGTAGCGCATGGCGGCGAAAGATTTGGGATCGTCCGGCGATCCCCAATTGCCCTGCCCGTCCACCAGCGGATAGCGGTAGGAAAACGGCTGGGACATCAGCACCATCGCTTCGTAGCAGGCGGAATCGCCGTGCGGGTGGTACTTGCCCAGCACGTCGCCGACGGTGCGGGCGGATTTCTTATGCTTGGCTCCGGCGTTCAGGCCGAGTTCGGACATCGCATAAACGATGCGCCGCTGCACCGGTTTTAATCCATCGCTAATATGCGGCAGCGCCCGGTCGAGAATGACGTACATGGAATAATCCAGGTACGCCTTTTCGGTGAAGATTTTCAGCGGGACGCGCTCGGCGCCGTCGGCGGTAAAGGCTAATTCGGTCATTCGGAAATGTTGCTCAGAGATTGGGAAACAGTTCGGCCAAGTCGATCACGGCATCGGGACAAAGAATCGGTGCAATTTTCCCGGTCTGGCGGCAATCCCGCTGCCGGTATTGGCCGTTNNTTTTGCGTACAGAGGAATTTTGACATCGCGGTCGTAGCGGAGGGTGCTGTCCGATATTTCGATGATGAGCAAAATATCTTCGGCATGAGGATGCGTGGCCCTGTAATAGTCATGTCGCCAGCGCAGCAAGGCGATATCGGGTTGAGGTTCTTCGTAATTGCTGAGTACCACCGGATTTTGTCCAGCAACGACCGCCTTGCCGTACAGGCGATAAGCAAGGAGGCTTAACAAGTGATTGTTATGTCCGGCATGTTCGCTGCCAATCGGCGCCATTTCGATGATCTCCCCTTCGATCAACTCCACCCGCGAATCCTCGTTGAGCAGGCCCACTTCGCCCATGCGGTGATATTCCGCCACGGTCCAGCGGTGGCGCGGCTGCAATTCTTGCTGTACTGTTGGCATCTTTTTAACCCTTTGTTTACCAAGATGTTAATTCAAATGTTTGTCCCTTCAACCGGTTACCACCCATGAGCTTGAGCTAACCTTACTACCCTGATCAAACTGAGGCACGAGGTACCCAGGGCAATCGCGCTATGTGAATTGAGGCCCGAAGATGAGGCGGGCACGGTAGTCGTCGTTCAGTGATGATCGGGGTTTGCGACAGCGCAGGCTGTCTTTGGAGGGACCGTTGTGGTGGATCACGTTGAGCGCCATGCGCCGGATTAGAGCCAGATTTTCAGCGAAATGCTTCTGGCGTGCCTGGTGGGTATCTTCCCCAAACTGAACATCCAAGACCCAATGCTGCCCGTTCTCGATGGCCCAGACGGTCAGCCGCTCGTGGGCGACTGCGGTGTCGACCCGCCGTTGCACGTCTGCGTGCCGAGTGGGGTGGTTGGTCCTTCCTGGGCGATGGTTTTTTTGACAGCCCATGGCATCGATGGAAACCATCGCCCCCTTCAGCCCTAGGCCGTGTTCACAAAATCA
>DEHY01000050.1 GCA_002352185.1 Competibacteraceae bacterium UBA2788 | reverse complement strand
CCGCAGGCGTTCAAGCGGGTGCTGCCGCCGTTGGCCGGACAGTTCATCAGCCTGATCAAGGATTCCTCACTGGTGTCGGTGATCGCCATCACCGATCTGACCAAGAGCGGGCGGGAGATCATTACTTCCAGTTTCGCCACCTTTGAAATCTGGTTCACCGTGGCGCTGCTGTATCTGCTGGTGACTTCGGTGTTGTCGCAACTGCTGTTCTGGCTGGAGCGGAGGTTTGCCCGCAGTGATTAAGGTCAAGAATCTGGTCAAGGTCTTCACCGGGCGCGGTCAGCCGGTGCGGGCGGTGGACGATGCGTCCACCGAGATTGCCAGGGGCGAAGTGGTGGTGATTATCGGCCCGTCCGGTTCCGGCAAATCCACCTTTCTGCGCTGCCTGAACGGTCTGGAGGAATTCGATGACGGCCTGGTGATGATTGACGGCATCGACATCGCGGGCAGCAAGACCAACCTTAATACGGTGCGCCGCGAAGTCGGGATGGTGTTTCAGCACTTCAATCTGTTCCCGCACAAGACCGTACTGGAGAACGTCACGCTGGCGCAGCGGGTGGTGCGCAAGCGCAAGGTCACCGAGGCCGAGGACAAGGCGATGAAATTGCTGACTAAGGTCGGCATCGCCGAGAAAGCGCAGGAATATCCGTCGCGATTATCCGGCGGTCAACAACAGCGGGTCGCCATTGCCCGCGCCCTGGCGATGGATCCCAAGATCATGCTGTTCGATGAACCCACCAGCGCGCTGGACCCGGAAATGGTCGGCGAAGTGCTGGATGTGATGAAGCAACTGGCCGGTGAGGGGATGACCATGGCGGTGGTCACGCACGAAATGGGTTTCGCCCGCGAAGTCGCCGACCGGGTGCTGTTCATGGATGCCGGGCGGATTCTGGAAGATGCGCCGCCTGAGCAATTCTTCACCGCGCCCAAAGAACCCAGGGCGCAGACGTTTCTCCGGCAGGTTCTGTAATCCCACGGTTTTGCGCCGGGCGGAGTTCTTGCGCCCGGCATCCCTGGAGCGATACCGCTTGCGAGTTCGCCATCCATCTGCATCAACACCGCAGTCCCGCATCCGAGCGCGAGCCATTGTGCGGATTGAACGCCGGTGTAACCTATAAAAAGTTTGTATAACCGAGCTTTACAGAAATAATAAGAATAATTATCATTTGATGCGAGCTTTAACAGTTTTCATGATCTGCAAAACCTGACCCGGAGTTTTTCATGTCCACCGTATCGAATTACCGCGCCCTGCTGTCGGCGTTTTGTCTGCTGTCCAGCCTGCTGGCGCCGCCGGTGCTGGCGGGCGAAGAAGTCAATATCTACTCGGCGCGCAAGGAAGACCTGATCAAGCCCTTGCTGGACGATTTTTCCAAACAAACCGGCGTTACCGTCAATCTGGTCACCGGCAAGGAAGAGGCGCTGTTACAGCGCTTGCAGAGCGAGGGCGCCAATACCCCGGCTGATGTGCTGCTGACTTCCGATGCTGGACGCCTGGCCGCCGCCCAGCAGGCGGGCGTACTGCAAGCGGTGAAGTCTGAGGCGCTGGCGGCGCGGATTCCGGCCAGCTACCGCGATCCCGCCGGGTATTGGTACGGCTTGTCGGTGCGCGCCCGGCCTATCGTTTACGCCAAAGAGCGGGTCAAGCCCGCCGAACTGTCGACCTACGAAGATTTGGCCGCGCCGAAGTGGAAGGGAAAAATCTGTGTGCGCTCTTCCGACAGCGTCTACAACCAGTCGCTGGTGGCTGGACTGATCAGCCACCACGGCGAAGCCAAAACCGAGACCTGGGCCAAGGGGCTGGTCGCCAATTTCGCCCATCCGCCTAAAGGTGGGGATCGCGACCAGATCAAGGCGGTCGCCGCCGGCGAATGCGACCTGACCCTGGTGAACACCTATTATCTGGGCGGCATGGTCAATGCCCAGGATGCAGCGGAAAAACAGGCCGCCGCGCAAGTTGCGGTGTTCTGGCCCAACCAAAAAACGACGGGCGTTCACGTCAACATCAGCGGCGCGGGCGTCACCGCCCACGCCCGCCATCGCGATAGCGCCGTCCGGCTGCTGGAATTTCTGGCCGGCGACTCCGCCCAGCGCTGGTATGCCGACGTTAACGCCGAATATCCGGTCAATCCGGCCATTCCGCCCAGCGTCACGCTGAAGGCGTGGGGCGAATTCAAGGCCGATACCGTCAACGTAGCGAAGCTGGGCGAACTGAACGCCGCCGCCGTCCGGGTGATGGATCGAGCCGGGTGGAAGTAAGCCATCCTCANNTTGACCGTGTTCGTCACCGCGCTGCACCCATCCGGCGCGGTCTGGCGGCATCTGGCCGATACGGTGCTGACCGATTACGCGCTTCATTCGGTACTGTTGATGCTCGGCGTCGGCGGCGGCGCTCTGCTGATCGGGGTGCCAGCCGCCTGGTTGACCAGCGGGTGCGAATTTCCCGGTCGGCGGCTGTTTGAATGGGCGCTGCTGTTGCCGATGGCGATTCCCGCCTACATCATTGCCTACACCTACACCGGCCTGCTGGATTTCGCCGGGCCGCTGCAAACCGGCTTGCGCGAGACCTTCGGCTGGACCCGGCAGGACTATTTGTTTCCCGAAGTCCGCTCGCTGCCGGGAGCCATAGTAATGCTGGCGCTGGTGCTGTATCCGTATGTCTATCTGCTGGCGCGGGCGGCGTTTCTCGACCAGTCGGCGGCGGCGCTGGAAGTCAGTCGCACTCTGGGCGCGGGACCGTGGCGGCGATTCTTCCGGGTGTCGCTGCCGATGGCGCGCCCCGCGCTGATCGCCGGGGTGTCGCTGGTACAGATGGAAGCGCTGGCCGATTACGGCACGGTGCAATACTTTGGAGTCAGCACCTTGACCACCGGCATTTTCCGGGTCTGGTTCGGGATGGGCGACAGCACCGCCGCCGCCCAACTGGCCGGGTTGCTGCTGTTGTTCGTGTTCGCGCTGCTGGCGCTGGAACGGCTGTCGCGGCGTCAGGCCCGCTTTCACCACACCGGCAACCGCAGCCAGCGGCCACCGCGTCTGGCGCTGCGGGGCGCATGGCGTCCGTGGGCGGTAGCCGCCTGTCTGATTCCGCCGTTGTTCGGCTTTCTGATTCCGGCGGGACAGTTGACGGTCTGGGCGCTGCGGACTGCGCCGCAGGTAGTGGATGGACGCTTCCTGCAACTGCTGGCGAACAGCCTGCTGCTGGCGCTGGGCGCGGCTGGGTTAATTCTGCTGCTGGCCTTGTTGCTGGGCTACGGGCAGCGGTTGCGGTCGAGCAGGTGGGTTCGGTTAGCGGTGCGCAGCGCCGGGCTGGGTTATGCAGTGCCCGGCACAGTCATCGCCATCGGGGTGATGCTGCCGCTCGCTGCGCTGGATCGCAGCGTGGACGGGTGGGCGCGGCAGTGGTTCGGCGTTTCCACCGGCCTGTTGCTGAGCGGCACGCTGACTGCGCTGGTGTTCGCCTACTCGGCCCGGTTTCTGCCGGTGGCGCTGCACAGTGTGGAAGCGGGGCTGACCCGCATCCGCCCGAACATGGACGCCGCCGCCCGTTCGCTGGGAGCAACGCCGCGTGCGGTATTGTGGCGGGTACACATTCCGATGCTGCGCGGCAGTCTGCTGACGGCGCTGTTGCTGGTGTTCGTGGATGTGATCAAGGAGCTGCCAGCTACATTGGTATTGCGTCCGTTCAATTTCAACACCCTGGCGGTACGGGCCTATGAACTGGCGTCGGACGAGCGACTGGCCGATTCAGCCAGCTTCGCGCTGGCTATCGTGCTGGCCGGCATCGGGCCGGTGATCCTGCTCAGCCGCGCGATCAGCCAGGCGAGACCCGGTTATGATCCCGTTCCTTGAATTAACCGGAATTGATATCGCTTACCCGCCCCGACGAGTGATTCAAAACCTGTCGCTGCGGATGGACGACGCCGGCATCGGCTGCCTGCTCGGCCCCAGCGGTTGCGGCAAAACTACCCTGTTGCGCGCCATCGCCGGATTCGAGCCGGTGCAATGCGGGTTCATCCGGCTTGAAGGCGTCGAACTCAGTCGGCCCGGCTGGAGCCTGCCGCCGGAGCGACGGCGGATCGGGATGATGTTTCAGGATCTGGCGCTGTTTCCCCATTTGAACCTGGCCGACAACGTCGCCTTCGGCCTGCGCGACTGGAAAGCGGCGGAACGGCGGGCGCGGGTGCATGATCTGCTGCGGCTGGTCGGGCTGGACGAGTGCGCCAAACGCTACCCGCACCAGATTTCCGGCGGCCAGCAGCAGCGAGTGGCGCTGGCGCGGGCGCTGGCGCCCCGACCGCGACTGCTGTTGCTGGACGAGCCGTTTTCCAGCCTGGACGTGACCTTGCGCGAGGGATTGGCGCGGGAAGTGCGGGCCATCCTGCTGCACGAGGGCGCCGGCGGCTTGCTGGTCAGCCATGATCAGTTCGAGGCTTTCGCCTTCGCCGATGAAATCGGGGTGCTGNNCGCTTCGTCGCCGACTTCATCGGGCAAGGGGTGTTGCTGGCCGGGCGCGTAAGGGAAGGGGGCCAGGTGGCTACGGAACTGGGCGATATTACCGGCGAGCCGCTGGCGAATTGCGCGCCGGGCGATGCCGTCGAAGTGCTGGTGCGGCCTGACGATGTGATTCACGACGATGCCAGTCCGTTGAATGCAGAAGTGGTGGAGCGGGCGTTCCGGGGCGCGGAGTTTCTCTACACCCTGCGTCTGCCCAGCGGAGCGCGGCTGCTGTGTCTGGCGCCCAGCCACCATAATCACGCGCTGGGACAGCGGATCGGCATTCGGCTGGATATCGATCATCGGGTCATGTTCCGGCGCTGATGCGGGCCGGATCGGCGCGCTCAGGGCGGACGGGCGAGGCAGCGTTTCAGACCCTCGGTCAACGCGGCGGCGATGCGCGCTTGGGTAGCGGGTTGTTGCAGCCTCAGTTCATCGGCCCGATTCACGATGATCCCGGCTTCAAACAGAACCGCCGGTTGCGTGGCGGCGCGCAATACCACCAAATCGTCAAATTCATGCACCCCGTTTTCCCGGTCGGCGAAGGGGCGGTTTTCGCCGGAAATCGGCTCGGCATGGTGGGTTGAGGGGGTAAAGCTGGCAGCGCGCAGAGCCGCCCCCAACGCCGAGGCGCAGGCCAGACTCTGCGCGAAGCGTGGATTTCGGCGCGACACGAACAGAGAAAATCCTGAAAAACGATCCGAGTAGCGACGGGTTTTTCCGTCCACCGTCCATGGCTCCAAGTACTGAGGCTGCACCGAATCATGGTGAATGGACAGGAGAAAGTCCGCGCCGTCCGCCAGCCGGGGACGGGCGTACAGATCGTCCAGCGNNCGCCAAGGCGCGATTAAACGCGAATTCCTGTATTCCCCTGGCGCTGACCGCGCCCGGCTTCTGCCGGGAATGACCCACATCGAGCGCGATCAGCGGCGCATCAGCCCGCACCGGGTTTGCCGCCGCCAGCGCCAGCACCAGACTCAATGGCGCCGGGAAACGCTGCAATAGCGAAGGTTTCATCAGGATTTCCGCGAGAAGCTCCAGCCTTGACGCCGGGGAGAGCAAGCATTTGAAAGAAAAAACCGCACCCTGCGATGCGTTCTTGACGACCCGCTTTCCTCGTAGCCCGCGATGCTCTATTCAGAAGACGATTAACAGCTATGATATACCGACCCAGGCACACCGTTTCAGCGGCTATATTTCGCAATGAGACCATCTTTTCACCGGGATACCGCGAGCCATGCCGAAAGCATCCGCCTCCCACCCTCCCTTTGACAGCACCGATCTGCTGGCTCTGCCTGCACTGCCCGCCGTGGTGGGCGAACTGCTGACGGCTTTCGATGACGAAAATGTGGATGTCCAGACCCTGGCCCACCTTATCGGTCGTGACGCCACCATCAGCGCACGCATGCTGGCTGTGGCGAATTCAGCGTCCTACTACAGTCGTGCGCCACGCACGTCAAGCCTGGAGCGCACCCTCGCAGTGCTGGGTCTGGAAACGGCCAAGACCATCGCATTGACTACGGCCATTCATCAGACCTTCTCCAGGCTGCGCGGCATTCCACCGGACGACATGGATCGCTTCTGGCGTCATGCTCTGGGCTGCGCCCATCTCGCCCAGCGCCTCGCTCAAACCACGGCGTATCCCGCGCCGGACGAAGCCTACCTGTGCGGGTTGTTGCACGATCTCGGCAAGCTGGTCATCGGGGTGCGGCATCCCACTGCCTTGCAGGAGGTGCGCGTTCGCGCCCGCTCGCACGACGACGTTCCCGCGCTGGAGCGACAGCTGTTCGGCGCCGATCATTGCGAGCTGGGCGCAACTCTGGTGGAGAGCTGGCGGCTGCATTCGTTCTTGGCCGACGCCATCCGTTTTCACCACCAAACGGTCAAGGATTTGCGCGGCGCCCATCCTCTGCTGCGCCTGCTCCATGTCGCCAATACCCTGAGTCAGAGCGGCGAACTGGACGATGCCGCCTACATCGGCGCCGATAGCCTGTTTGGCCTGACGCCTGCGCTGCTGCGACAACTCCGCGCCGAGTCAGCGCACGAGATGGCGCTGCTGGCCACGAGTCTGGGCATTGCCGGAACGGCGGCCGGCGACGAGCGCGCCGCTACGCCTCCGCCAGATCGAACCCGCCTGGATCGAAGCGTCAAGGAATTGGCGCTGGTGAGCGGGGTGCAGGCCGAAATGGGCCAGGCCGACGACGAGACGGCTCTGCTGGAAGCGGTCGCCCGCTGCGCGACGATTTTGTTCGATCTGGGTGAAGTGCATTTCTTTCTGCCCGAACCCCGGACGGGAATGCTGCATAGCCACGATCCCGGCATACTGCGCGAGTTCGTGATCGATCCGGCAGGATCCGAGAACGTCGTCACTCGTGCGCTGCGGGATCGGTGCATCAGCCATTCCCTGGCCGAGGAGCGCGCCGGCGTGGTGGATCGCCAGCTTGCCCGGTTCTGGGAAACCGATGGAGTATTATGTCTGCCGTTGCACACCGCCACCGGAGTTCTGGGCGGGCTGGTGGCCGGCGTATCCCAGGCGCAACTGCCGCGCCTGCTCGCTCAAACCCGGCTGCTCCACCTGTTTGCCGCCGAGGTCGCCGGCCATCTCGACATGGCGCGCCAGCGCGAACGGCGTCGGAGCCGGGCGCATGAAGATCGCCGCCTGCTGGAACAACAGCGATTGCGCGCCGTACTGCACGAAGCGGCTAATCCGCTGACAATTCTGCGTAATTACCTGCACCTGCTCACCGCCAGGCTGGAAGAACCCTCCGTCCAGGACGATCTGCGGGTGCTGCGAGAGGAGACGGAACGGGTTGGACGCATCCTGCTGCGCCTCTC
The DNA here is from genome assembly GCA_002352185.1 of Competibacteraceae bacterium UBA2788. Lineage (GTDB taxonomy): Bacteria > Pseudomonadota > Gammaproteobacteria > Competibacterales > Competibacteraceae > Contendibacter. The sequence goes on along the minus strand of DEHY01000050.1, from coordinate 4,243 downwards.
GGATCAGGGCGGCGACCGCGAGACTGCCGGCGCGGTAGAATTGAACGCCACTATTCGCGATTTGGCCCGGGTACTGGAAGATGCTTTATGCCGACCGCGTGGGATTCAACTGATTTTGGAACTGGAAGACGGCATTCCACCGCTCGCCAGAGGCGGTGACGCCATTCGGCAGATCGTACTCAACCTGGTGCGCAACGCCGTTGAAGCCCTGGGGCTGAGCGGCGCAGGCGCCATCACGATTGCCACGCGCAATAACATCAACTGGCACGGGCGTTCGTATGTCGAACTGGTGGTCGCTGATAATGGTCCGGGCTTGCCCAGTGAGCAGCGCGCCCGGCTGTTTCAACCGATGACCAGTACCAAGGGAGGAGAACATGCCGGCCTGGGCCTTACGATTGTCAGGAACTTGGCCGAGGAACTCGGTGGCTCCGTGATCTGCCGTTCCAACTACGGGGGTGGCCTGATTTTTCAGGTGCTGCTGCCACGGGTCGGACCACTTTGAAGTTTTGGGCAGGATTTTCGCCCGCCATCGTGATCGCAAAAGCGGGAGTCCAGCAGCTTATTGCGGATCCTGAATGCCTGCTCACGCGGGTTATAAAAAATAACCGTTTCTGCATAAGCGATGATAAAAAACTCCGTTTTTTTCGAGCGTCGCGGCTTTACTTCTTCTGGATCAAAGGCTTTCCAGATCGACTGATTTGATGCCTTTGCAACCGGATTTTGGCTTGTGGAAGCTTACCAGGGGGTTCATCGTGAAAGACCCGATCAACGAATGCAGCAGCGGTGAAATGGAGGAACCAGAATATCCGTTCTCGGTGCTGGTGGTAGACGATGAACCTCATATCCGAACCGGTCTGGAACAACTCCTCGCCGTTCAAGGGTACCAGGTCGCTATAGCCGGCAGCGGCGAGGAGGCCATGATGGATCTGGCTGAAAACCGTCATGACCTGCTGGTGCTGGATCTGGGAATGCCGGGCGTCGGGGGTGCGGCTGTCCTGGATTTCATCGCCAGGCGTCATCTGGATACAGCGACGATCATCATCAGCGGCACCACCTCGGTGACGGAAGCCACCACCGCCCTGAACAAGGGCGCAGTGGATTACCTGCACAAGCCCTTTGGCCCCGATGAACTGCTGGAGCGCGTCGCCAGGGCCCGTCACGCCTTGCAGCAGACGCGCGCCAGGCGGCTGATGTGCAACCATCTGGAAGCTTCCGAGCGTCTGCACCGGTTCATCGTCAATTATTCCCCTGATCTTATTTTTGTCCTGGACGCCACGGGCCATTTCACCTACCTCAATCAACGGGTTCCGGTGCTGCTCGGTTTTGAGGTTGACGCCCTCACCGGGCAACCGTTCACTGCGCTGATCGCCTCCGTGGATCGGGAGAAAGCTACGCACCTGCTGCGCCGTCTCGCCGAAGCAGGATCGGAGGAACCCCAGTTTATGGAACTGCGCCTGCGGTGCAATGCCGGAAGCCGGCCACCGGATCCGGATTCCCCGCTCGTCGCGGAAGTAACGGCCCTCGCCATTCGGGATGATGACGATCCGTCGCGTTTCATCGGCAGTTACATTGCGGCGCGGGATGTCAGCGAGCGGCGGCGGGCCGAGGAAGCCCTGCGGCGCGCCAGTATGCGGCTGGAGCATGTGGTCAGCGCCAGCCCCGCAGTTATTTACTCCCGCAGTCCTGGTCCTGGAATGCCAGTGACGTTTATCAGCTCAAACGTGTATGAGCTGCTTGGCTACCGTGCGGATGAACTGCTGGCGGATGGACACCTGCTGGATCGTTTGACACACCCGGATGATCGGTTGCACCGTGAACGCGATCTGGATTGCACGGTAGCGCATCATCAGACGAACCGCACGTATCGGCTCCACCACCGCGATGGGAGTTGGCGCTGGATCCGCGACACCATGCGCCTGGTTTGCGACGCCGGAGGCCAGCCGGTGGAGCTGGTCGGCTCGTGGCTGGACAACACCGAGGCACAATTGCTGGCCGAGCAGTTGACCCATCAGGCCAGCCACGATGCGCTCACCGGCCTGGCCAACCGGCGTGCGTTCGAGCAGCGCTTGCAGCGCGCCTTGGAGAGTACCCGCGATCAGTCAGCCGAACATGCGCTGTTCTATCTGGATCTGGATCAATTCAAGGTGATTAACGACACCTGCGGACATCTGGCGGGTGATGACCTGCTGCGCCAGATCGCCCGGGTGCTACAAATTCGAGTGCGCAAACAGGATATCCTGGCGCGGCTGGGCGGAGACGAATTTGGCGTGTTGATGGAGTATTGCCCGCTGCATGACGCCCTGCGGGTCGCCAATTCCCTGTGTCAGGCGGTCAACGATTTTCGCTTTGCCTGGGGCGGCAAGACCTTCCGGCTGGGGGTGAGTATCGGCGTGGTGGCGATTAGCGCCGCCAGCGATAATTTCAGCGGGGTACTCAGCGCCGCCGACAGCGCTTGTTACGCCGCCAAGGATGCCGGGCGCAACCGGGTGCATCTGTATACCGAGGATGATGCAGAACTGGCGCGACGCCAGGGTGAAATGCAGTGGGTGGCCCGCATCAACCAGGCGTTGGAGGAAAACCGCTTCCAGTTGGCGTTCCAGCCCATCGTGCCGGTTCTGGGCGTGTCGCACAGCCATCACTACGAACTGCTGTTGCGCATGAAGGGTGAATCCGGTCAGATCCTGATGCCCGGCGCGTTTCTGCCCGCCGCCGAGCGCTACCACCTGGCCGCGAAGCTGGATCAGTGGGTGGTCGGCACGGCGCTGGATTGGCTATCCAGTCATCCCCGGCATCTGGATCATCTATCGCTGTGCGCCATCAATTTATCCGGCCACTCGCTGGGCGATGAATACTTGCTGAATTATCTGGTGGATCGGCTGGCCCGCCAGCCGCTGCTCGCGGGAAAACTGTGCTTTGAGGTTACGGAAACTGCGGCCATCGCCAATCTGGGCAGCGCTCTGCATTTTATCCAGACGCTGAAGGATATCGGTTGCCGTTTCGCACTCGACGATTTCGGCAGCGGCCTGTCGTCTTTTGCCTACCTTAAGAAGCTGCCGGTGGATTTTCTCAAGATTGACGGCCTGTTTGTGGAAGATATCGTCAGCGATCCGGTTTCCCTGGCGATGGTGAAATCCATCAATGAGATCGGTCAAGTGATGGGTATGGAAACCATTGCCGAATTCGTGAAGGATAATCATATCCTGACCAAATTGCGCGCCCTCGGCGTGAATTACGCCCAGGGCTACGGCATTGGCAAACCACGCCCGCTGGCTGATCTGGTGTTGCACTGAGCGGCGCTGCACCGCATCCCCCGCGCCGGATGCGTCATGGCGGTGCAGGCGTTGCGTGCAATACCCGGCCCTGTGCATCACTCCCTTCACCGATAAGCGATAATCCGTACTTCGCTGCTCCAATCGCCAAAGAACGGCTCACCCTCCGTTTGCAGAATCAACTCCCGGTTTTTTGGCATCGGCAGCCAGACGTTATCGGAGTTGTAGCTCCAACCCGGTTGCGGCTGACCGAAAGCGTACAGGTAGAACGCCGCCTCCCGTTCCCCTTCCACCCGCACCGAAATCCGAAAGCGATGGGTGCCGCCCTTGACGTATCCGGTCGCAATTTGGGCATACACCAGAATTTCCCGCGCCTTGTCGGGCACCAGAGTGGGAATGCGTCGCGTCTCGCGCTGACCGCCGCCGTTGGGCAATTCACCTAACGGTACATCCACCGCCCAGAAATCGGATGATCCGGTCACGGTGCGTTCCAACTGCACCTTCAAGGCGGCCTGTTGCGTCGTAACCTGCCGCATCTGCTTCTGCACATCAGTGACGGCGACCTGGGTATTCCATACCCCTTGCCGCAGGTCGCTGAGCGCTTGCCGTGTCTGCGTCTCCGACCGCTGTCGTTGCCGGCCCTGTTCCCGCACCTCAGCGAGGGCCTGTTCCATTCGCCCCAGTCGCACGCTCATCGCGTCCAGTTTTGGCTCCAGCGCGGATTGCGTCGTTGCTGGCGTGGCTTGAGGCGGAGTCGCCGGCTGGGTGATCTTTTCCATCAGCGTCTGGTAAAGCGTACAGCCTGGCGTCAGCGCCGCCGTCAGAATCACGACTCCTGCCCTGCTGATCCCACTCATGCCCTGTTCCTGATTGATCCTGCAATGTTATTCAGGTGGTCCTAAAATTTGAGTGATTTTAAATTGAGGTGTGGTGCGTCAACAATTACCAAGGGTAGAATTATAGTGATGAATAAA
>DEHY01000063.1 GCA_002352185.1 Competibacteraceae bacterium UBA2788 | reverse complement strand
ATTGAGCGCTTCCGCAATGAGCAGCGTTAATAGCGCTTGGGAAATGTAATGTCGAAACAGACGGATCATGTATTCAGGACACCCATGACGTGTTGATGGATTTCGTGAGCAATGGCTGTATTCTCATATGCAGATATGCAGACAGTGGGAAAAAGCGGANNTTCCACAACTCAGATAGGAGCGCCATATGCCCTCCTCGCCCTTCCTCACCTATACTAGCCGAATTTACAACTCTCACTATGAACGGAGCATGCTTGATGCTTGATCTCGCCACTACCCGCCTCGGCATCGTTGGTCTCGGCTATGTGGGACTGCCGCTGGCGGTCGAATTCGGCAAGCAGTTTCCCACGCTCGGTCTGGACATCAATAAAGCCCGCATCCGGCAACTGCAAGCAGGGACCGACAGCACTCTGGAAGTCGCGCCCGAAGAACTGCGGGAAGCCAAACATCTACGTTATACCAACCACATTGAGGATCTGGCGTCCTGCAACGTGTACATCATCACGGTGCCCACACCGGTAGACGAGTATAAGCGCCCGGATTTCGGGCCGCTGATCGGGGCCAGCACCACCGTGGGCCGGGTGCTGAAAGCCGGCGACGTGGCGATCTATGAATCCACGGTCTATCCCGGCGCCACCGAGGAAGTCTGCGTGCCGATTCTGGAGCGGGAATCGGGCCTGCGCTTCAACGTGGACTTCTTCGCCGGCTACAGCCCGGAGCGTATCAACCCCGGCGACAAGGAACACCGGGTCACCACCATCCGCAAGGTCACCTCCGGATCTACGCCCGCTGTGGCCGAGTTCGTGGATGCGCTGTATCGCTCCATCATCACCGTCGGCACACACCGGGCCACCAGCATCCGGGTGGCGGAAGCGGCCAAAGTCATCGAAAACACTCAGCGCGATGTCAACATTGCCTTGGTCAATGAATTGGCCTTGCTGTTCAACCGGCTGGGTATCGACACCGAAGAAGTGCTGCTCGCCGCCGGATCCAAGTGGAACTTTCTGCCGTTCCGGCCCGGACTGGTGGGCGGTCACTGCATCGGGGTGGACCCCTACTACCTGACCCACAAGGCGCAGGAGATCGGCTATCACCCGGAAATGATCCTGGCCGGGCGACGGATCAATGACGGCATGGGCGCCTATGTGGTGCAGCGGGTGGTCAAACTGATGAATCAGCGCCGGATTCCGGTGATGGACGCCAACATTCTCATCATGGGTTTGACCTTCAAGGAAAACTGCCCGGATTTGCGCAACACCCGGGTGGTGGACATCGTGCAGGAATTCCGCGATTACAACGCTCATGTCGAGGTGTACGACCCGTGGGTGGACGCCAGGGAAGCGCAACATGAGTACGGCATTGAGCCAATCCCGGAGCTGAAACCGGGCCGTTACGACGCCGTTATTCTGGCGGTCGCGCACCGGCAATTCCGCGAGATGGGCATTGAACAAATCCGCGCCCTGGGCAAGCCGGATTCGGTGCTGTTCGACGTGAAATATCTCTTCCCCAGCGCCGAGGTAGACGGTCGGCTATGAAAGTCCTGATCACAGGGAGCGCGGGATTCATTGGCGCGGCGCTCTCATTGCGCCTGTTGGAACGCGGTGATGAGGTTATCGGCTTTGATAACCTGAACGACTATTACGACGTAACGCTGAAACAGGCGCGGCTGGCCCGGGTGCAGGCCCGTTCCGGCTTTACCGATGTTCGGGCCAGTCTGGAGGATCGGGCGGCGCTGACTGAAACTTTTGTCAAACATCGGCCACAGCGGGTAGTCAATCTGGCGGCGCAGGCCGGGGTGCGCTATTCGCTGCAAAATCCCCACGCCTATGTGGACTCCAATCTGGTCGGCTTCATGAACATCCTCGAAGCCTGCCGCCATCACGCGGTCGAGCATCTGGTGTACGCCTCCTCCAGTTCGGTGTACGGGGCCAACACCCGGATGCCGTTCTCGGTGCATGACAACGTGGACCATCCGGTCAGCCTGTACGCGGCGACCAAGAAAGCCAATGAGCTGATGGCGCACACCTACAGCCATCTTTACGGTCTGCCGACCACCGGGCTGCGTTTCTTCACCGTCTACGGCCCGTGGGGCCGACCCGACATGGCCCTGTTCCTGTTTACCCGCAGCATTCTGGCCGGCCAGCCGATTGACGTGTTCAATTACGGCCATCACCGGCGGGATTTCACCTACGTTGACGACATCGTTGAAGGNNAACATCGGCAGCAATCGGCCCATTGAACTGCTGCGCTACATCGAGGTGCTGGAGGATTGCCTGGGCCTGCAGGCGACCAGGAATCTGCTGCCGATGCAGTTGGGCGACGTGCCGGATACCTACGCTGATGTTGAGGCGCTGATCGAGGATGTCGGCTATCAGCCCGGCACGCCCATTGAGGACGGCGTGGCCCGTTTCGTGGCCTGGTATCGGCGGTATTACCGGGTTTAGACCGGCTCCGCCGCGTCCAGCCGCTGCCACACGCACGACCCGCCGCTGCTCCGGTCCAGCATCTCCAGATAGCGGGCGTGTTCCGCCTGTTCCTCGGCATTGGCGCGGATCACCGGCAACGACGGACGGCTCCGGGACAACGCCGTCTGCCGCGCCTTCCCGCGTCGCTCCGCCGCCGCGCCGGCGGTTTCCTGCACAAACAGTGAGTCCTGCTGACGGGTCATGATCAGATACACGTCAGCCAGAATTTCCGCGTCCAGCAGGGCGCCGTGCAGCGTGCGCTGCGAGTTGTCGATGCTGTAGCGCTTGCACAGCGCGTCCAGACTGTTGCGCTGACCGGGATGGCGCTGGCGGGCCATCAGCAGGGTATCCGCCACCGTGCAGATTTGCTCCAGCGTGACATGCCCGCGCCCGCAGCGCCGCAGTTCGTGGTTGAGGAAATTCAGATCAAACGCCGCGTTGTGGATGATCAGTTCGGCGCCGCGAACGAAGTCCAGGAATCCGTCCGCGATGTCGGCGAAGCGCGGCTGGTTGGCGAGAAATTCATTGGTGATGCCGTGAACCCGCTGCGCCTCTTCGTCAATGGCGCGATCCGGTTGCAGGTAGACATGGAACTGCTGGCTGGTCAACCGCCGGTTCACCAGTTCGATGCAGCCGATTTCGATGACCCGGTGCCCTTGGGCGGGATCGAGGCCGGTGGTCTCGGTGTCGAGGACGACTTGGCGTTCGTTCATGGATTTCCTGCCTTGAAGCAATGGCAAAGGTTGAGAGGAACAGTGGCGCGCTACATCCAGTCGCCCCACAATGCCTGCATCGCCGCCAGCGCGGCCACGCCGGCGGTTTCCGTGCGCAGGATGCGCGGCCCCAACCGGACGCCGGTAAATCCCGCTGTCATGGCTTGCGCAATTTCCGCTGGACTCAGGCCGCCTTCGGAGCCGATCAGCAGCGTCACCGTTCCCGTCGGCGGTTCCAGTCCGCGCAAACCCTGTTGGGCCAGTGGATCGAGCAGCAGGCGCAAACCCGGTGCCGTCGGCTGCCCCAGCCACGCCGTCAGCGTGAGCGGCGTGCGCACTTCCGGCAGTCGGTTGCGCCCGCACTGCTCGCACGCGCCGATGGCGATTCCGCGCCAGTGCTGCACCTTGCGGTCCAGCCGTTCGCCGCTCAAAGTGGCCCCGCCGCGTTCGGTGAACAGCGGCTGGATGGCGGCGACGCCCAGTTCGACGGCTTTCTGCAAGGTGTAATCCATCTTCTCGCCACGCGAGACGCCTTGCGCCAGAACGACGCGCAGCGGCGATTCCACCTCGCCGGGCAACGCTTCCGTAACCCGCGCCAGAGCCTCCCGCTTGCCGATGTCCGCCAGGGTCGCCGCGAACGCCCCGCCTGCGCCGTTGAACAGCAGCAATGGCGCGCCGGGCTTGAGCCGTAGCACCCGCACCGCATGATTGAAGGCAGCGCCATCCAGCGGCACGGTCGCGCCGACCGTTAACGGTAGGGAGAGATGGATTCGGGGGATGCGCATTCGGTTGATCGCGGCGGGTAAATCAACTCCCTTCGCCCGCTGCTGGGGAAAAGGAGGTATCAGTCTTCTCAGTATCGCAGATGGCCAGCGCCCGCCGATAGAGCCATCAAGCCATCAAGGCTGAGGCCGCAAGCGCAATTTGAATCGAACTTGCACCTCGTTCGCCACTGTGCCGGTATCCGCCCAAGGGCCGTCGCCGACGTTGAAATCCAGCCGTTTCAACTCGAACTGCCCGTCCGCCACCAGCGCCTGGCCCTCATTTTTCAACATCAGCGATGCAATAACGTCCCGGCTGACGCCTTTGATCGTCAACGTCCCGCCCACCTCGCAGCGACCCTCGCCCAGCGCCCGAAACCATTTGGATTCAAACGTCGCTTCTGGAAATGCGGCGGTGTCGAACCAGCGCTTGCGCTTAATCTCGGTGGTGAGATCCGCTGCCGACAGCGCGATGCCGTTCATGTCAATTACGATGCGGGCGGCGCTTTTTTCAATGGCCGCCGGATCAAGCGCGGCGTCTACGGTGAACTTCTGAAAGCGTCCGTCGGTGGGCACGCCCATCTGCTGACCCATGAACCGAATCTCGCTCTGTTCCGGGACCAGAACCTGTCCAGCCTGAACACTCGCTGCCGCCAGGCTAAAACCGAGCGCCGCACCTCTCCATAATCTCTTGCCCTTAGCCATCAGCTTTTTCCTCTGCGCCGAGCGACCGGCAACATGCGCGCCAGCACGTCGTCACGCTCAATGAAATGGTGTTTGAGCGCCGCGCCGACATGCGCGCCGACCGCCGCCAGCAAGGTGTAATTCAACACGGCGTGCAGCGTTCGGAGTCCACCTGCCACGGTTTCATTGGCGCTGATTAAATCCGGCAGCGGCAGCACGCCCAGATACACCACCGGAATCCCCTTGGCGGAACTGAACAGCCAGCCGCTCAGCGGAATGGCGAACATCAGGCCATACAGCAGCAGGTGGACGGCATGAGCCGCCCATTGCTGCCAGACCGGCACTGTGGCCGGTAACGGCGGCGCCGGATGAGTCAACCGCCAACCCAGCCGCAGCGCGGCCAGGCCCAGCAGGGTCATCCCCAACCACTTGTGCCAGGACAGCCAGCGCAACTTTTGCGGGCTGAACTCCATATCCGCCAGCGTCCAGCCCAGACTGAACGCGACGACGATCAGCGCCGCCATCAACCAGTGCAAACCGATAGCCATGCCGGCATAGCGGGTTGCCGTCGCTTGAGCCATTGCGTTTCCTCCAGAATCCGGGCTGCGCCAGCACGCCATTACTGGGTTTTGCCATCCCGCGCGGCTTCGACCTGGATCGACAGCTTGACCTGTTCGCCGACCGCGCCGGGATAGGCGCTCATGCCAAAGTCGCTGCGCTTGATGGTCGCTGTCGCGTCGCCGCCACAGTAATATTTTTTGTAGATCGGGTGTTCGCCGCACTTGAACAAACTAAAGCTCAACGTGACCGGCCTGGTGACGCCGCGCAGGGTCAACTGCCCATCGGCCTTGACCAGCTTGTCGCCCTCGAAGCTGAGCGTGTCGGACTTGAAGGTGATGGTCGGATACTGGGCAACCGCGAAAAAGTCCTCGCCACGCAGATGCTCGTCGCGCTTGGCATCGCCGGTGTCCAGGCTGTTGGCGTCAATGACGATCTCGGCACTGCCCTGTTTCGCAGCGAAATCCAGCGTCGCCGTACCCGACATTTTCTGGAAAGAGCCGCGAGTGGTGGACCAGCCGAGATGATTGATCTCGAAAAAGGGATAGCTGTGAGCGGTGTCAAGCGTGAATTTTTCCGGTGCGGCCTGCGCGGCGGGCGCCAACGTCGCGCCCAGTAAAGCCGCGATCAAGGCCATACGAAGGGTCTGTTTCCGGGTCATCGGGTGTTCCTCGTCAGGGTTGTTAAGCATGATGGTTAGAATAGCTTTTGCATAAACACACATGAAGATAGAATCATGCAAAATTAAATTGGCGAAAATGCACATCATGGACTGGGATGACTACCGTTACTTTCTGGCCGTCGAACAGGCCGGATCGGCGCTGGGCGCGGCGAAACGGCTGGCCGTCAACCACACCACCGTACTGCGGCGGATCGCTCGCTTGGAACGGCAGCTGGGGGTGCGGCTGTTTGAGCGGCTGCGCACCGGCTACATTCCCACTGCCGCTGGCGAAGAATTGCGCGAGGTGGCCCAGCAGGTGGAACAGACGCTGATCGGGGCCGAACATCGCTTGGCAGGGAAGGATTTGCACCTTTCGGGCGTCATCCGGGTGACCACCACCGAAACCCTGTTTCAAAGTCTGCTGCCGCATCTGCTGGAGTTCCGGCAGTTGCACCCGCACATCCAGTTGCAGGTGGTCGCCAGCAATCCGATGGTCAACCTGACCCGGCGCGAGGCCGATGTCGCCATCCGCGCCACCAATCAGCCCCCGGACAATATGATCGGACGCAAGATCGGCATGGCCCGCTCAGCGATCTACGGCGCATCCGCTTACCTGCACGGCCAAAACCGCGACAGGCCGCTTGATCAGCATGACTGGATCGGTCTGGATGAAACGCTGGCGCATCTACCCGAATACCACTGGGTTGAACGGCATGTACCCGCCGAGCGGATCGCATTGCGAATTAACAACCTGCTGCACAAAATCGCGGTGGTGCAAGCCGGCTACGGCATCGCGCCGCTGCTGTGCTTCCTGGCCGAACAGAAACCGGATCTAGTGCGCATGACCGAGCCGAACCCGTTGTTCGACACCGACATCTGGCTGCTCAGCCACCCGGACCTGCGGCAGATGGCGCGCATCCGGGCCTTCACCGATCTCATCGCGCGGCGGGTCGCCGCCGATCCCCTGGTGCAGGGGAAGCTAACCCGATAACCACTCGCTGGTTTTTGAGCTATGTTTCAGATAGCCTCCGATCGGTTCCGCAACCGCCTCAATCCACCCTCACCCTCATCAAAAGGAGATCGCATGAAAATACCATCCGATAGGCGCTGGTTAATGGCGTTGGTGTTGCTGGGCCTCTGTGGATCGGCCCATGCGCACACGCTTGGAATACTGCACATGGATTTCGCCGCCGGTCTGGCGCATCCGTTGAGCGGCCTGGATCATGTTCTGGCGATGATCGCGGTCGGGTTATGGGCGGCGCAACGGGGTGGCCGCGCCCTGTGGCTGGTTCCGCTGAGCTTCGTGCTGATGATGGCGGCGGGTGGAATGCTTGGGTTCCTGGGTATGCCGCTGCCTTATGTGGAACTGGGCATCGCCGGTTCGGTGCTGATTCTTGGGATACTGGTCGCATTGTCCTCGCGCTTGCCCGTTGCCGCGAGCATGGCGCTGGTCGGATTGTTCGCCATTTTCCACGGCTACGCCCACGGCGCGGAAATGGCGGCGGAATCCAGCGCGCTGTGGTACAGCCTCGGCTTCATGCTGGCCACCGCGACGCTGCATATCATGGGAATTGGCATCGGGCTGGCGGCAGCGCGGGGCATGCCGGCGCAACTGGTGCGAGCCGGCGGCGCGGCCATCGCGGCCAGCGGGGTATTGCTGCTGGTCGGCTAATCCGTCACCTTCCCGGTTTCCCTCATGCCTGCGCATGGGGGAAACGCCCCGCCAAACCTCTCGAATCCCCGCCATGCATGAACTCTCGCTGTGTGAAGGCATCATCGAAACCATCACCACCCAGGCTCGTCAGCGCGGATTCAGCCGGGTGCTGCGGGTGTGGCTGGAAATCGGCGAACTGGCTAATGTCGAGCTGGACGCCTTGCGATTCGCCTTTGCAGCCACTCGCCGGGACACTGCGGCGGCGACGGCGGAACTGGACATCATCACGCTGCCGGGTCGCGCCCATTGTCTGGATTGCGCGCAAACCGTAGCGGTACAACAGCATTTTGATCCGTGCCCACTCTGCGGCGGTTATCACTGGCGACTGCTGAGCGGCACGGAATTGCGAATTAAAGAACTGGAGGTCGAGTAAATGTGCAGCGTATGCGGTTGCGGTAAGGGTGAGGTCATGATCAATGCCGATCTTCACAGCCATGATCACAGCCACGATCATTCTCACGGGCATGGTTCTGATCCGCACTCCCACAGCCATGCTGCCGAAAGCCGCCTGGTCGCGATTGAACAGGATATTCTGGCGAAAAATGGCGAATACGCGGCGGGCAACCGACGACTGTTTGCAGCGCGGAGCGTGTTTGCGCTGAATCTGGTCTCCAGTCCCGGTTCTGGAAAAACCACGCTGCTCAGCCGGACGGTTCAGGCGCTGCGCGATGAATTCCCCGTCGCGGTGATCGGCGGCGACCAGCAGACCGCNNGCCCACGGCATCGGCCACGCCCTGGAGCAATTGCCGTTGCCCGAAGGCGGCGCGCTGTTCATCGAAAATGTCGGCAATCTGGTCTGTCCGGCGGATTTTGATCTGGGCGAGGCGTGCAAGGTCGTCATTCTGTCCGTGACCGAGGGCGAGGATAAGCCGCTGAAATACGCCAATATGTTCGCTGCCGCCCGATTGATGCTGCTCAATAAGACCGATCTGCTGCCTTACGTGGAGTTCGACGTGGCCCGCTGTCTGGAATACGCCCGGCGGGTCAATCCCGATCTCCAGATTCTGCGCCTGTCCGCTCGCACCGGCGAAGGAATGGACGCCTGGCTGGACTGGGTGCGCCAGGGGCAACAAACCGCTGTGGCGCGGCAGATTGACGTATTGGAAACGGAATTGGCCGCCGCGCGTGCGCGGCTGACGCGCCACAGCGGTTAACCCCGGTCTTAAAATCCCACTTGCTGTTCTTCTGGAGGGCCATTGCTCATGTGCCTCGCCATTCCCGCCCAAGTTGTTGAAGTTGTCGATGCCCAACACGCCGTAGTGGATACCGGCGGCGTGCGCAAACTGATTTCCACGGCCCTGGTGGACGATCTGACCGTCGGCGAATACGTCATCGTCCATGTCGGCTATGCCCTCAACCGTCTGGATCCGGAGGAAGCCGCCGAAACGCTGCGCCTGTTCGCGGAATTTGCCGAACTGACGGATGCGGCCTGACGCGCCGCCATGAAATACATTGATGAATTTCGCGATGGCCGCCTGGCGCAAGGTCTTGCCGCCCGCATTCGCCAGGAGGTTGATCCGGGTCGCCGCTATGCGCTGATGGAGTTCTGCGGCGGTCACACGCACGCCATCTGCCGCTACGGCATCGAAGATTTGCTGCCGTCCAGCGTGCGGCTGATTCACGGCCCCGGTTGCCCGGTGTGCGTTTTGCCCAGCGGACGCTTGCAGGCCGTGATCGAGCTGGCGGAACGGGAGCGGGTGATCCTGTGCAGCTACGGCGATCTGCTGCGGGTGCCCGGCGCGCAGGGCGACACCCTGCTGCAAGCCAGGGCGCGGGGCGTGGATGTGCGCATGGTCTACTCGGTCAGCGATGCGCTGGACATCGCCCGCGCTCATCCCGATCAGGCGGTGGTGTTTTTCGCTATCGGCTTTGAAACCACGACTCCGCCGACCGCCGTCGCCATTCTGCAAGCCAAGGCCGAAGGGCTGCGCAATTTCAGCGCCTATTGCAATCACGTCCTCACCCCGCCCGCGCTGCGGGCGATTCTGGCGACGCATCACGCTGCCGCTGCGTCAGAGCCGCCGATGCAACTGGACGGCTGCATCGGCCCCGCTCATGTCAGCACTATTATCGGCAGCGATCCCTATGCCTTCGTCGCCGCTGAATATCATCGCCCGCTGGTGATCGCCGGCTTCGAGCCGCTGGACGTGTTGCAGGCCATTTTGCTGCTGATCCGCCAAATCAACGCGGGCGAGGCCAGGATCGAGAACGAATACACCCGCGCCGTCAGCCCGGAAGGCAATCGCAAGGCGCAAGGCATCGTCGCCGAAGTGTTTATGCTGCGCCCAAGTTTTGAATGGCGCGGTCTGGGCGAGTTGCCAAATAGCGCGCTGGCGATCCGGCCCGAATATGCCGAATGGGATGCCGAATGCCGCTTTGCCGTGCCTGCCATCGCTGCCGCCGACCACAAGGCGTGCGCCTGCGCCGAAGTGCTGCGCGGGGTCAAGCGCCCGGAACAGTGCAAAGTGTTTGCTGCCGCCTGCACCCCCGATCATCCGCTCGGTTCCTGCATGGTGTCGGCGGAAGGCGCTTGCGCCGCTCATTACCACTATGGCCGATTCCGCGCGCCACAACCCGGCGCACTCGCATGATTCCTTCGCGCAAGTTATTCACCCGCAAACTCGATTTCGTCCACGGCAGCGTGGAACTCAGTCATGGCGGCGGCGGGCGGGCGATGGCGCAACTGATCGAAGAGGTGTTCCTGCGCGCCTTCGACAACGAGTGGTTGCGAACCCAGGATGATTGCGCCCAGTTCAGCGTGCCTGCCGGGCGGCTGGTGATGGCGACCGATAGCCATGTGGTATCGCCGCTGTTCTTTCCCGGCGGCGACATCGGCTGTCTGTCGGTTCACGGCACCATCAACGATGTCGCCATGGCCGGGGCGCAACCGCTGTATCTGGCCGCCAGTTTCATTCTGGAGGAAGGGTTTCCACTGGCGGATTTGCAGCGCATCGTGAATTCGATGGCGCTGGCGGCGCGCCAGGCGGGGACGCCTATCGTCACCGGCGACACCAAGGTGGTCGAGCGCGGCAAGGGCGACGGGGTGTTTATCACCACCACCGGCGTCGGCATCGTGCCGCCTGGAGTGGAGATTTCCGCCCGCCGGGCGCGACCGGGCGACGCCATTCTGCTCAGCGGTTCGCTCGGCGATCACGGCATGGCGGTGATGGCGCAACGGGAAAATCTGAGTTTCAGCACGCCGATTGCGTCCGACACCGCCGCGCTGCATGGCCTGGTGGCGGCGATGGTGGCGGTCGTCCCGGAACTGCATTGCCTGCGCGATCCCACTCGCGGCGGCCTGGGCAGCGCCCTGAATGAAATCGCCCAGCAATCCGGGGTCGGGATGCGGTTGCGCGAGGCGGCGATTCCGGTGCATGAACCGGTGCGGGCCTTGTGTGAATTTCTGGGGTTGGACCCGCTGTATGTCGCCAACGAGGGCAAATTACTGGCGATTTGCCCGGCAGAATGCGCCGATCCGCTATTGGCGGCGATGCGGGCGCATCCGCTGGGACGGGAAGCGGCGATCATTGGCGCGGTGGCAGCGGACGCGCACGGCTTTGTGGAGATGGAAACCGTATTCGGCGGGCGGCGCCTGGTGGATTGGCTGAGCGGGGAACAGTTGCCGAGGATTTGTTGAATATCAACCGGACTTTCGCTTGCAGTGATGTGACGCGGGCTGGAAGCCCTTGCCACATCACATGTGAGAGGCCGTACCAAAACGCCTCTTAATTTTCAGTCAGCAAATCGCCGGGGGTCGGCGGCAGCCTGGGCATGGTCTGCTGAGGGAAGGGGCCGTCCAATGCGCTGAGGAAGACCACGATGTCCTTTACTTCATCCGTGCTGAGATCCTTGTTGAGCTGGGTCTTGGCCATCACCCGTATTGCTTCGTCCAAGCTCTTGACCGAACCATTGTGGAAGTACGGTGCGGTGTAGATTAGATTCCGCAGGGTTTGCACCCGCCATAGGTTCTTGTCGGCGTCCTTCTGGGTAACGGTGTAGCGGCCCAAGTCCTCGCTCAGCTTGTACTGCGTGTCGTAAGCACTGCCGGGGAAGACTGGAAATTTCATCAGGAAACCCTGGCCGATGGCGAGATTGACCGGGCCGCTGAAAGCGGGGCCGGAATGGCAAGTGGCGCAGCCGGTCTTGGCGAAGGTAGCCATGCCGCGCAGCTGCTGCTCGTTCATCGCTGTTTTATCCCCCTTGACGTAGAGGTCGTAGGCGCTATTGGGGGTGATCAGAGTGCGTTCATAAGCCGCTATCGCTTTGGCTGCGTTGTCCATGGACATCACTTCGCCCTTGCCAAACGCTGCTTCAAAGTAGGGCTTGTAGCCGGGAATCGCCCGGATGCGGCCAATGGTGGCGGCCAGATTCGCCATTCCCATTTCAATTGGATTAGCGGGCGGCCCCTTGGCCTGATCCTCCAGAGTCGGGGCGCGGCCATCCCAGAACTGCGCGGAATGGAACGCGGCGTTCCAGACGGTCGGCGCGTTGCGGCCCCCCACCTGGCCGTGGACGCCGATAGAAGTCGGGCGGTGATCGTCGCCGCCTTCCATCACGTTATGGCAGGAGAAGCACGACACCGTGCCGGTCAAGGAGAAGCGGGTGTCGAAATACAGCATCTTGCCCAGTTCGACCTTGGCTGCGGTGGTCGGGTTGTCGGCGGGGGCTGGCGCTTGGTCCGGGAGCGCCTGCCATTGACCGTCTGCGGCCAACGCCGCACCAGTCAGCGCCGCCATGCTGAGCAAAAAAGAAACGATGGGTTTGCGTGCCATTGAATTTCTCCCTAATTTTTATGGGGTTTCAAGTCTGATACGCGAACCTTAATTCAAACTTAAAAAGCGGCGCTATGCGCCCATCCCCCTTTGCCAAAGGGGGCGTGAGTGAAGCGAGCGGGGGAATTTGGCCCAGCAGCGCCAGCCGCCAAGAGCCATCACCGCCCGGGATCAGGCACACCAACAGCAAATAGCATCGCATCAGATAAAAACACCTTACTTGATCCTCAATCGGCCCGTTCCACCTTCACCACTTTGATCATATTCGCGCCGCCGGATACGCCGATGGGAACGCCGGCGGTGAACACCACAATTTCGCCCTCCCGCACCATGCCCTTGTTAAGCAGGTATTCGGTGGCGGAACTGAGCAGATCATCTACGGAAGTGACGACGGCGCCCAGTTGCAGCGGCGTCACGCCCCAGACCAGCGCCAGCTTGCGCAGGGTGGCCACCTTTGAGCTGAAGGCGATCAGCGGCGCCAATGGCCGAAATTTGGCCAGGCCGAGTACGCTGGCCCCGCTGTTGGTAAAGCCGACGATAGAGCGGGCGCAGACCTTGTCGGCCAGATCCATCGTGGCGAAATGAACGGCGTCTTCGATCCGCAGGCACGCCTTGGCCAGCAATTCCTCCTGGGTCAACACATTCTTTTGCATCAACGTCTTAAAGATGTCGCTGGCCTCGACGCTCAGGGCGATGTCCCGCATCATCCGCACCGCTTCGACCGNNTCCAGCATCTGCGTGGCGGTGATCACCGGTTTGCCGGCGATATTGCACTGGCGGATGATGCTTTTCTGCATCAGCGGCACGTCCTGCGGCGAGGTTTCCACCCCCAGATCGCCGCGCGCCACCATGATCGCGTCGGCCACGGCAATGATTCCCTCGATGTGCCGACACGCTTCCGGCTTCTCAATCTTGGCGATGATCGGAATTTTGCGACCGTAGGCAGTCAGCATCGTATCGATCAGTTCCTTGACATCATCGGCGTCCCGCACAAACGACAGCGCCACATAATCCAGCCAGTGGTCGTAGGCGAACTGTAAATCGGCGCGGTCCTTGTCGGTGATCGCCGAAATCTTCAGCTTGACGTTGGGCAGGTTAACGCCCTTGCGCGGCTTCAGCCGACCCCCATTGACCACCTGGGTAAAAATCTCGTGGCCTTCGATCCGCGTGACGGTCAGTTCAAACAGCCCATCATCGATCAGCACCCGGTCGCCGGGTTTCACTTCCTCATGCAGGCTGCGATGGTCGATAGCGATCTTTTTAACGCCGTCGTGGATGCCGCCGACCCGATCATCGGTGGTCAATACCAGGGTCTCGTCAGCGGCCACCTCGAGAAACTCGCCGTCCAGTTGGCCGAGGCGAATCTTGGGGCCTTGCAAATCCTGAAGGATGGCGATGTACCGGTTCAACTTCTGCGCCGCTTCCCGCACCAGTCGCACCGACAAGGCATGGTCCTCGAAATTGCCGTGCGAGAAATTGAGCCGGATTACGTCCACGCCGGCCCGCAGCAACGCTTCGACGGTTTCGGGATTGCGGGATTGCGGTCCCAGCGTCGCTACGATCTTGGTGAATTTCATGCTTTTCGCCATGGCCTGTTGTCCCCGGTTGGAGAAAGGTAGCTAAACTCAAAATAATCAAACGGTTATTTTCATTGCTGGGCTTAATGAGTTTAGCGGACGCAACCGTCATGCTCAAACCGGTTCGAGCGGCAGTTCGCACCAGTCAGGCTAAAACGAACCCGGCAACATCAAGGATTTTCCGGTGGATCCTTCTACAGTTTGGATGGTTGCGTTCATCTCAAGGTGTAACTTTGAGATGTAACAGCTTGACACAGTGCGTGTCACGGTTTTTTCGCAGTTTCTTTGCCCAACGACTCGCTCAGCCGACTACCTCTAAATCCAGTAAAATTATTTTTAATTACAAAACAATAATATATAAAATAATAATAACTTATTTTTAATTATGGCGCTTTTTTTGCTAAGACACGCATCATTAGGCATTGGTCAGTCCGGCCATCCGCCCACGCTGCAAATCACGATTGCTACGCTGTGCAGGCGCAACCTGGACAGCCTCAAAGGCAACGCCCCGCCACCGGCGGGGAAAATAAGGCGGATATTTCATCCGCTCATAGTCATCAAAGGAAGAGGATTCAACCGTGGAAGCACACAAACTCTGGCAGTTTCCCATCAAGGAATTTCATCGCATCCCCCGTGGCCTGCTCGGCCCTGGCGCCTACGAAATGGTCGGGCTGGAAGCCAACAAGCTCGGCTTCAAGCGCTGCGTGCTGGCGACCTCCGGCCTGCGCGGCACCGGCATCGTTGAAGACATCGTCGGCAAGCTCAAATACCGGAATGTCGATGTCGTGGTCTACGACAAGGTCGAGTCCAATCCCAAGGACTACAACGTCATGGACATTGCCGATCTCTATGTCCGGGAGAAGTGCGACAGCTTCGTTTCGGTCGGCGGCGGCAGCGTGACCGACGCCACCAAGGGGGCGCGCATCGTGGTTTCCCACGATGGCCGCAACATCAACGAGTTCGACGGTTTCAACAAATCCGAGAATCCCAACAATCCGCCGCACATCGCCATCAACACCACCGCCGGCACCGGTTCGGAGACCAGTTGGGCCTATGTGATCACCGACACCACCTCGGAAAAAGCGCCCTACAAATGGCTGGGGCTGGATGAAAACGTCCCGGTGACGCTGAGCATCAACGATCCGGTGCTGCACTTCTCCATGCCGCAGGATCTGACCGCCTACTGCGGCTTCGACGTGCTGGCCCATGCTTCCGAGCCTTACGTTTCCCGGATCGACTTCATCCCGAGTCTGGGCAGCGCACTCCTGGGCATCGAACTGGTGGCGCAAAACCTGCGTCGCGCCGTGCTGGAGCCGCTGAATTTTGAAGCCCGCACCAACATGATGTACGCCTCCTACGTCTCGGCGCAGGCATTCAACAGCGGCGGTCTCGGCATCATCCACTCCATTTCCCACGCCGTCAGCGCCTTCTATGACTCGCACCACGGCCTGAACAACGCCATCGCGTTGCCCCGGGTCTGGGAATACAACATGCCGACCAACTACAAGCGGTTCCGCGACATCGCCAAAGCGATGGGCGAAAACGTGGACGGTCTGTCGGACGTTTCCGCCGCCGAGCGTGCGGTGGAAGCCGCCATCCGGCTGAGCAAGGATCTCAGCATTCCGGCCAACTTCGCCAGCGTCGGCCCATACACCAAGTCGCAGATGGGTAAAGGACGCTATGCCGAACTGGGTGGCGCGAAGATCGCTGCCGACGACCGCGACGTTGACCGCATCACCAAACATGTGCTGGGTGACGGCTCGACGCCGGGCAACGCCCGCGAATGCACCTATGACGCCGTAGCGCCGGTCGTGCGGCATTCTCTGCTCGGCGCTTACTAGAACAGGCTCCCGTTGGGCTAAGGCTCTGTCACTGAGCATTTTCCCTTGATTACCCGGATCCCCGGCCATCCGTCGGCAGGTCCGGGCTTGGAGTCGCAGCATGTTCGCATCTATCGAGCAAACCATCGCGCAGTTGCGCGATCAGCGGTACCTTTGCGACCGCAAACTGGCGACCGTCGCCTTTCTTGCGCTGCACATGCGCAAGCCGATCCTGATCGAAGGACCCGCCGGCGTCGGCAAGACCGAACTGGCGAAAGTGGTCGCTGCGGCGCTGGGACGCACCCTGATTCGGCTGCAATGTTACGGCGGGCTGGATGAAGCGCGTGCGCTCTACGAGTGGGAATACGGCAAGCAATTGCTCTATACCCAGATTTTGCGCGACAAGATCAGCCGCCTGTTTGAAGGCGTCAGCGATCTGCACGCGGCGGTCGAGCAATTGCACCTGCATGAGGATGTGTTTTTCTCGGAGCATTTCATCGTGCGCCGCCCCATTCTCCAGGCCATCAGCTCGCCCGATCCGGTGGTATTGCTGATCGACGAACTCGACCGCGCCGAGGAGCAATTTGAAGCCTTCCTGCTGGAAGTGCTGAGCGATTTTCAGGTCACGGTGCCCGAAATCGGCACGGTGAAAGCCGCCACCATCCCCTACGTCATCATCACCAGCAACAACACCCGTGATCTGAGCGACGCCCTCAAGCGCCGCTGTCTGCATCTGTTCATCGGCTACCCGGACCAACAGCGCGAACTGGAAATCGTGCGGATGAAAATACCGGCGCTTCAGGAAACCCTGGCCGCGCAAGTCGTTGCGGTGATCCGCCGCTTGCGCGCCCTGGATTTGCGCAAAGCGCCCAGCATCAGTGAGACGCTGGACTGGGCGCAAGCGCTGGTGCTGCTCAACGCCGATGCGCTGACCCCGGCTTTGCTGGAAGAAACGCTGCATCTGCTGATCAAGTACGAGCGCGACACCCAGCAGGTCAATGAGCAGTTGCCGTGGATCATCGAGTCGCTTCAGGCGCAGAGTCAGCCGACGGCGGCTCCCCCTGTCGCCGAAATCCCGCTGCGACCGCCGCTGCATCCCGCCGAGCCGGATGCAAATCATCTGGAGCAGCGCCGCCAGGAACACACCGCACGCTATTTCACCAGCTATCGGGGCCGCACCGACGGCCGCACCGGCGACTCGTGATGGACGCCGTGATCAACCGCTTCATTTTCCTGCTGAAAAGCCGGGGAGTGCGGATTTCGCCTTCTGAGTCGCTGGACGCGATGCAGGCGCTGGCCTGGGTTGCGCTGCATGACCGCGACACGGTGCGCACCGTCCTGCGTAGCACCCTGATCAAGGACTTACACGATCTGCCGGTGTTTGAGGAACTGTTCGAGCAATTCTTCAGCCTGCCCAAGGCATCGCCGACGCCGGAGCTGGCCGTGGAGCCGCCGCCACAGCCCGAAACTGCGCCGGAGCCGCCGGAAGCGGTCGTGGAGCAGAATCCGGTCAGCGGCCAGCCGGACGGCGGTAACGCTCACGAAGACGCGCTCGACATCCGCAACTATTTCGACGACGAATCAATGGCGACCCATTTCAACTCGCATCAGGATGCCAACGATCTCAGCTTGGCCGAGTTCGGTCAGAATCTGGTGTTGAGCCGTAACCGGGACTTGCTCGACCAGGTGATGCAAAAGGCGATGCAACTGCTGAAAGCGCGGCGGATGAAGAATGCCGGGCGGGCCGGCGAGTTGAACTTCGCCGAGGCTATCGCGGCGCTGGATGCGGAGGTGATCGCCGACGCCGTGACCGAACTGCTGGATGAACTCGGCGATCTGGATGTAGACGAAAATCTGATCAAGCGCTTATCCAGCCGGTTGGACGGCGGCATCGCCAATCTGCTGGAATTGCTGAAACGCTATCTGGAACGGGAACTGACGCTGCAACCGCCGCCCAGGGCGCTTGACCCGTCACGCCGCGCCCCACCCACTGTCCGTTTCTCGGAGCAGGAACGCCGGGAAATGACCGAGATCGTGCTGCGGCTGTGTCGGCGGATGCGTGGGGCGCGGTCCTATCGCCGCCATATCAGCCAACGCGGTCGGATCAGCGTTCCGCTCACTCTACGCCGCAATATGCAATACGAAGGCATCCCGTTTCAGCCGGTGATGACCCGTTACCGCGATGAAAAACCCCGGCTGGCGGTGATCTGCGATGTCAGTCTGTCGGTGCGCAACACCGCCCGCTTCATGCTGCATCTGGTCTACAACCTGCAAAGCCTGTTCGATCAGGTGCGCAGCTTCGCCTTCGTCAGCGATCTGGTAGAGGTCAGCGCACAGTTCGAGCAACAGAGCATTGATGAAGCGATTGGCGCGGTGTTCAACGGCGGCCTGCTGGATACCGACGTGGACAGCAATTACGGCCACGCGCTGGCGCTCTTTCACAACCGCTATTTATCGGCAGTGACCCCGCAAACCACCGTCATCATCCTGGGCGATGGCCGTGGCAACCGCAATCCGCCGCAGGTGTGGGCGCTGGAAGGCATCCGCCGTCGCGCCAAGAAATTGCTCTGGCTGTCGCCGGAATCACGCGGTAGCTGGAAGATGGGCAGTTGCGATATGTCCTTGTACGAGCCGGTCTGCCACCACACCGAAGTCGTCCGCAACTTGCAGCAATTGGGCCGGGTGACTGAAGACCTGCTGCGGCGGTCGGTCGCCCGGCCCTGACGACGGAGCGCCCGAACTCATGATGCTGTCCCGCCATCGCCACGCGCTGCTGGTCAACGGTCTGGAACAGCAGGCCGCCCCGCTGGGCGCCAGCGCCCATTTCCAGTTGTATCCGCTCACCGCGACCCCGCTCGCCGACGAGTTCATCATCATTCACGAGTTCAGCGCGAGCCAGATTGACAACAATCTCGGCTACTACGTCGTCAGCGAATTGTTGCCGCTGTTGGCGGCGCATCGCCGGCGCGTGGACAGCGGTTACAGCGAACAGGATGAGTTCGAGCGTTCGGTGGGCGACATCGTGCGCTCGATGGCCGGCAACGAGCGTCGCGCCTGGTGGCTGTTCTACGCCAACACCCTGAACGCGACGCAGAACAGCGCCGGGCTGGGGCAACCACCGGGTCGGTCTGACGAGGCCGCGAGCGACTTCATCAGCCTGTTCGGCGCGATCTATCGGTACGCGCTGGAATTGATTGAGGCGCTGCCCGCCGCCGCATCACCGCCGACCGTACTCGACGCAGCAACTTGCTTTGGTTTCTTTCCGCTGCTGCTGGCGCGGGTTCGTGCGGCGACGCTGGGCGAGATCGCCGGCTGCGATCTGAATCCGGCGCTGATGGCGTTTGCCGCCGATTACGCCAGCCATGACGGCTTGACCTCGGTTCAATTCGGCGTCGCCGACATTCTGACCGACGACATCGAGCGGGAATTGGCCCCGCTGTCGGCCCGCTTCGATGTCGTGACCGCGCTGCATCTGCTGGAACACCTCGAATTCGAGCACACCGAAAAAGCGGTCGCCAATCTGTGGCGACTCACCGCCCGGCGGCTGATCATCGCGGTTCCGCTCGAAGAGACGCCCAATCCCCGCTACGGTCATCGGCAAGTGTTCGACCGCGAGCGGCTGCTGGCGCTGGGGCGGACGCTTGGCGGCCCTTTTGAGTATTTCGAGCATCACGGCGGCTGGCTGGTGATTGACCGACCTCACGCAACAGTGAGGCCCGCAAAATTGCCGCTCGCTGTCTGAAAAAACGGCGACGCACCAATCCGTCGTCAAGAACCACCAAACCACAGGAGAAATTCCCATGCTTTACACATCGCCCGGCCAGCCCGGTTCCAAAATCAGCTTCAAATCCCGCTATCACAACTTCATCGGCGGCCAGTGGGTCGCGCCGACGAAAGGCGAATATTTTGAAAACGTCAGTCCGGTCACCGGCAAGGGTTTCTGCGAAATTCCGCGCTCCACTGCCGAAGACATTGAACTGGCGCTGGACGCCGCTCATGCCGCCGCCGACGCCTGGGGCCGCACCTCCGTCGCGGAACGGGCCAACCGGATCAACCGCATCGCCGACCGGATGGAGGCGAATCTGGAGATGCTGGCGGTCGCCGAAACCTGGGACAACGGCAAGCCGGTGCGGGAAACGCTGGCCGCCGATCTGCCGCTGGCGATTGACCATTTCCGCTATTTCGCCGGCTGCATCCGCGCTCAGGAAGGAGCGCTGTCGGAAATCGACGACAACACCGTCGCCTATCACTTTCACGAACCGCTGGGCGTGGTCGGCCAGATTATCCCCTGGAATTTCCCGATTCTGATGGCGGTTTGGAAACTGGCTCCCGCGCTGGCCGCCGGCAACTGCGTGGTGCTGAAACCCGCCGAACAGACGCCCGTCTCCATTCTGGTGCTGCTGGAGCTGATTCACGACTTGCTGCCCGCCGGCGTCGTGAACGTGGTCAACGGCTTCGGACTGGAAGCGGGCAAGCCGCTGGCCTCCAGTTCGCGCATCGCCAAGATCGCCTTCA
>DEHY01000217.1 GCA_002352185.1 Competibacteraceae bacterium UBA2788 | reverse complement strand
ACTACTTTTTACAGGACTACCAGCAGCGGATCGTAATAGTCTCTAAATCCCTGAGCCGCCCTCGAATATTTCGCTGCGTACTTGCGCCTGCGAGATGGAGCTGCCGGGTGGGACGCTGCGGGTGAGCCAGACGTTGCCGCCGATCATCGACCCACGCCCGATAGTGACGCGACCCAGAATGGTGGCTCCGGCATAGATCACCACATCATCCTCGATGATCGGATGGCGGGCGTTGCCCTTGACCAGCGCGCCATTTTCGTGAGCGGGAAACCGCTTGGCGCCCAAGGTTACGGCCTGATACAGCCGCACCCGCTGGCCGATGATCGCGGTTTCGCCAATGACCACGCCGGTGCCATGATCAATAAAAAAACTGCCGCCAATGTCAGCTCCAGGATGGATATCAATGCCGGTGGCCGAGTGCGCGATTTCGGCAATGATCCGGGCGATGAGGGGAACACCCAGTTGATGCAGCGCGTGAGCCAGTCGATGATAAATAATCGCGGTGACGCCGGGGTAGCACACCAGCACTTCATCAACGCTCCCCGCCGCCGGATCGCCTTCGTAGGCGGCGCGAATATCGCTGTCGAGTACCGCCCGTATCTCCGGCAGTCGGGTTGCAAAGGTTTGGGTGATTTCAATCGCCTGCTCACGATCCCGATCTCGGATCGGAGTCTGCCCCGACGAAAACTGCAACTCCCGGCGCACCTGTTCGAGCAGATCCCGCAACGTCGCATCGAGGGTGTGTCCTACAAAATAATCCACGCTGTCGTCGGTGAGGTCTGAAGTCCCCAGGCGATTGGGAAACAGCGCGGTGCTGAGTCGATCCAGAATGCCAATCAATATCTTGCGGGACGGGAGCCGGGGCGGTTGCTTGGTTCGTTGCCGATCCGCCAGCGACTTCTCCCGCACCTCGCGCAGTTCCGAAACCACCGTGCTGATGTCCCAGCCCAAGGGCGTCATCAAACGCACCTCGGCGTTATTCATGCGGGCGCTCATTGAGGTAAAAATCTCCCGGCGGCAAAGTCAGGAATCTGGTCCCCCTGGATTGGCGGGGACAGCGTTTGGATGATCGATGTCAAGCGGCGAGTCCTACGGCCAGCCCGGTGGCGTCAAAAACGCCGTCGAACAGAATGGAACTCAGGTAACGCTCGCCGGAATCCGGCAGGATCACGACAATGGTTTTGCCGATATTCTGAGGGCGCTGGGCGATGCGGACGGCGACGGCGGTGGCGGCTCCGCAGGAAATCCCGGCCAGGATGCCTTCCTCCCGCGCCAGGCGGCGGGCGTAGTAGATCGCTTCTTCGTTGGTCACCTGTTCAATCTCGTCGACCAACGACAGATCCAGAATATCGGGGATAAAGCCCGCGCCGATTCCCTGAATCTTGTGCGGCGCCGGCTTCAGCGGCTCGCCGGCCCGGCGCTGGGTGAGGACGGGGCTATTCGTCGGTTCGACCGCGACGGAAACGAGGGCCTTGCCCTGGGTGTGCTTGAAGTACCGCGAGACGCCGGTAATGGTGCCGCCGGTGCCGACCCCGGACACGAAAATGTCCACCGCGCCCTCGGTGTCGTTCCAGATTTCCGGCCCGGTGGTTTGCTCGTGAATCGCCGGATTCGCCGGGTTCTTGAATTGTTGCAGCAGCACATAGTGTTCCGGGTCGGATGCAGCGATTTCTTCGGCTTTAGCCACCGCCCCACTCATGCCCCGCGCCCCTTCCGTGAGTACCAGCTTCGCGCCGTAGGCAATCAGCAGCTTGCGGCGTTCGAGGCTCATGGTTTCCGGCATGGTCAAGGTGAGCGGAAGGCCCCGGGCGGCGGCGACAAAAGCCAGCGCGATCCCGGTATTGCCGCTGGTCGGCTCCACCAGTTCCTTGCCCGGTCCCAGCAGACCCCGCTGTTCCGCATCCCAAATCATCGCTGCGCCAATCCGGCATTTGACCGAATAGGCCGGATTGCGCCCTTCGATCTTCGCCAGCACCGTAGCGGGTGCGCCGTCCGTGATCCGGTTGAGCCGCACCAGTGGGGTGTGCCCGATGGAATGAGAATTGTCTTCGTACCAAAGCGGCATGAGCGCCTCCTGAACTTTTGCTGTCAGCAAAAGGTATTTAGAATTGAATTAGAAATTAGTGGATCGCAGCGATTACGGAGGGATAAAACATCATAAAAACCGGATACGCAAGATACGCTGTGCCTAAAGAATAATGAGGTAAGGAGTCCTCTCAAAAGAAAAATATCTGATTTGCTATTCATCTTTTCTGCTATCGAGAGAATCGGTGGAAATCCCCTATTGGCCGAGTTCAACTCAGCGGCTAAAAAGCTGTGTACGGGAGGCATTGCATTAGCGCGATGGAATCACTCCTGAAGTCCCGTATGCGTTATAAGCAAAGCATGATTTCTTCTTTTTAATGAGTAGAGTTCTCAGTTTAAATTCTCCCTTGGATCGCACAAGATCAACGGACATGGGGAGGAAAAATGAGTATTTCAGCGATTAATGCTTACAACCCGTTTCCACCAATTAATCCGGCGCGCTTGCCTGAGGAGGTTCCTATGTCATTTGCGCAACTCGTGGCCCATTTCAACCAGAAATTCCAGCGGGCGGACGGGTCTGAAGTGCGGAAGCCTTTCGCGCTCGAAGAAGGCGTGGTGGTGGCGGGGTTCTACGGGATGCGGCTGGAAAGCGCCTTTGAGACGTTCCTTGACCCGGAAGGGCGGGTGATCGGTCATCAGGCCCAACTCCATGCCTATGGTCCGCACGGCAAAAGCGTGTCGCCGTGGGCGCCCTACGCCGTCGCCCTCGACGAGGATTCTATCGTTGATCTGGATCGGTTGATCCGCACCCTGCACGTTCTCAATGCCACCGCGCTGGGGTTGATAGCGGGTTCGTTGTTTCTGGAGGTTCATCCTTGGCACATTGCCCGAGTGCCCCGAGATCATGGTGCGGTGTTCGAAGGCATCCTGCGCGATTGTGGCTGGTCGCCACGGCAGATCGTGCTGGAGATCGCTGAAGCCGCCACTCAGGATCCCGCTCACATGGCTCGGGCCATCCACAGCTTCTACGCCCGGGGTTTTAGCGTCGCCCTGCACCAGCGCGGCATCAGCGACCGGGAGCTGGAGCGCCTGGTGGCGCTGGATCCCGATATCATCCAGTTGGGCCGTCAACATCTGCTGGCGGCGGAAACCAGCGCCGACCATGGGCGCGAGCTGGCCCAGCGGGTGCAGTGGATTCAAAACCGGGCAGTGCGGGTGTTCTTGCAGGGCGTCGCCACTGAACACCAGGCGCAGATTGCCCGCTGGGTCAACGCCGATGGCTATCAGGATAGCGCCCTGCGTCCGGTCGAGGAAACCACTGTTATCCTCGTGCCAGGCTATGGCGATTCCGGGCCGGGCCATTGGCAAACCTTGTGGGGTCAAGCCCATCCTGCCTATCAGCGGGTTCGTCAGCAGGATTGGTATCAACCCCAGGTGGCGGCGTGGGTGGACGCCCTGGATCGGGAGATTCGGCGCGCCTGCCGCCCGATAATTTTGGTCGGGCACAGTCTGGGCTGCATCACGATTGCAGAATGGGCCGCGCAGCGCTGGGCCGATGTCCGGGGGGCGCTGCTGGTGGCGCCCGCCGATACCGACCAGCAACCCTTTTTCAATTCAGTGCCGCTGCGGCCCTTCCCCTTTCCCAGCATTCTGGTCGCCAGCGCCAATGACCCTTACCTTGAACTGGAGCGGGCGAAACAGTTTGCCCAGCACTGGGGCAGTCGCCTGGTCAACCTCGGGTTGGCCGGGCATATCAATGTCGATTCCGGGTTTGGCCCTTGGCCGGAAGGAGAAGCGTTGCTGCGCGAATTGCGCGCAGGCGCTCAGCGCCCGCCAGCGGTCTCGTTATCCAACTCCGCCTCAGCGAGGCCTCGCGTTAGCGAGGAGCGTGATGTTCTATGTTGAACGTCGGCTCAACCAGCACGATCAGGCGTCCACAGCAACCGGCGAGGTGTTGACGCTAAGGACCGTGTTGTCGCCAACATTGGATTTCGCTCGTAGTCCCTAGTAAGGTTTTTTCTACCACTCAGCATCGGCGAACCCTAAAAAACGCTTATTGCTGGAAAATGGGCCTGGAGAGCCAGAACCGGTCAGCAATGCCTTTTCGATACGCTTCGAGCGCCTCGGCGGAAGAATTGACTCGCAGGTTGCTGAAGGACTGATCGCCGTTCTGCCAGCGTTCATGCCAGAAGATCGCGGCGCGCAATCTGGGAAATTCCTTGGGCGTCCGTTGAAAAAAGTCGGTGAACCATTGCGCCTTGCTGCCCGCTTTCGGGAATTCCCCGACTCCCCATTCCCCCAGCATGATGGGCTTATTCGGGTCTACCTGGCTGATTTTTCCATAATAAGCAGTGACTGCGCTCTCCACGCTGATCCAGTTTTCGGTCGGATACTGCGAGCCATAGGTGCTGAGCGCGAGCCAGTCGGCATAGTCGGGGCCGGGGTAATACGGGGCCATGGCGTTCCAGGGTTCGTCCGGATTGGAGCTGTTGTTCGGGTGCCAGACCCACAGGATGTTCGCTGCTCCCTTGGCCCGCACTCGATCCACGACATAACGATAAGCCTTCTTGAAGGTCTCCGGGCCGGCAAAACACTGGGCGCAGCCTTCCACCGGTTCGCCCTTCCCGTAGAACACCCCGGACCATGGAAACCACTCGCCATTCATCTCCAGTCCCCAGGACACGAAAAAAGGCTTGCCATACTCCTTGGCGCCGGTGGCCCACCTATCGATATATTCATCCCACTGGCCGGCCAGAATCGCCCGCAGATCGAAGCGTCCCCGTTGGCCGGGCGGGACGTTCTCATGCACGGGACGATCCCACGGTGACCAGTAAACCAGCGGCACCGCGCCGTAGTTGGCAATAATTGCCAGCTGCCGGTCGGGAAAGCTCTGGTTGCCCCAGTCGCTGGAGAACGCCACGATGGCCTGCTGCCTGCCCACCATCTGATCAAAGCGTTCGATTTGTTCCAGGGTGACGGTGTCCTCGCGTTCGCCAAAGTCGATATAGGCTCCGGCATAGGCTTGCCCGTCCGGGATCGCCAGCTTGAGCGGCCCAGCGTGCGACGCGGTTTCTCGCTGCGGTTCCGGCGGGAGCGCCTGAGCCGCTGGCCCACAGAGACACGCCACGATGATTGGAAACAGGGGGATCATTCTCATGGGTCATGCCACCTTCTGGGTTTTTTCCTGAATTTTTTCAATATGTTCCTCCAGCCGGTTTACCGTTCCCTTGCGATCCTGTTTGCCCCAGCCATACCACGCGCCGCGCAACGCCCGGATAATGGAGGCCCATACGGCATAGCACAGCAGTGGCCGGTAAACGATGCGCATTGGAAAGATCCGCAGCGAGGTCCGCAGTGGTTCTCCTTCCAGATGACAGCCGAGCAGCGCCATGGCCCATTCCAGAACAAAGAAGAACACCGCATAGCCTGCCAGCGCCCCACCCGCGCCCCAAATCAGCGACAGGATCAGCATAACGTCCACCACCGGGACCAGCGCCACCAGAAATATCTGGCAAAACCACACGCTCGGCAGGCTGAACCAGCCCAGTCCCGGATGTTTGAAACTGCCCACCAGATCCCGATGCTTCCACAGGCATTGCAAAGTTCCAAACGCCCAGCGCACCCGCTGCCGCACCAGGGCGCGCATCGTGTCAGGCGCCTCGGTGTAAGCCACCGCCTGGGGAACGTAGCGGATCTGGTAGCCCGCCCGATGCAGATGAAAGGTGAGATCGGTGTCTTCGGCCATGGTGTCGGCGACGATACCGCCGGCTTTGACGATGGCTGATTTTTTGAAAGCGCTGGTTGCGCCCGGAACGACCGTGATTGCATTCCAGCAGTCGTAGGCGCGCCGATCCAGGTTGAAGCCGCAGATATACTCAAGCGCCTGAAAACGGGCAATCCAGGAGGTGGGATTGCCGACGCGAATATGCCCGGAAACCGCGCCGACTTCGGGCTGCGCCAAAGGCGCTACCAGAAAGCGAATCGTGTCGCGCTGAAACTGGGTGTCGGCGTCCAGCATGACCAAGGTTTCGTAACGGGCCGCAGCCAGCGCCCGGTCCAGAGCATGCGCCTTCCCCTGGTTGCTCTGCGTAAACACCCGGATACGTGGATGCTGGGCAGCCATGGCTCTGATGATCGCCAGGGTGTCGTCGGCGGAGCCGTCATCCACCACGATAAGTTCGAGCGGACCGGGGTAGTCGCAGGCCAGAATCGAACGAAGCGTGGACGCAATCACTTTCGACTCGTTGTAGGCGGCGATGATCACCGACACCGGCGGCCAGGCGTCTGGGTCATCCTGCCGCCGCCTGGCGAGTCGGCGGTGGCGCAGCGCCAGGATTGCGACCAGCGCGGTTCGTGCGAACAGGATCAGTGTGGCGCCGATCATGAACGCCCAGATGAAGGCTTCCACTTTCTGGACCAGGGTGAGTCCGGTCTGCGCGACCAGCCGGGAGTCCGCAGGATCGTCGGCGGGAATGGGCGGCATGAGCGCCTCGTGCGGGAGCTTGAGCAGCGTCTGGAGGAGAACGATCTGGTCGCCTCGATTCCGCAGGTAGCGGATGATGTTCGGCAGCGCCGCGACGGTCGCCGAACGGTCGCCGCCGCCATCATGGAGGAGGATGATATTGCCTTCGGCGCGACGCGCCTTCACCCGCTCCAAAACATTGTCGGGCGTCGGTTCGTTCCAGTCCTCGCTGTCAATACTCTCGGCCACGGCGAGATAGCCGAGTTCCTGCGCCTTCGCCAGGCTCATGAATTCCGCCAGCGACTGTGGATAGGTATCCGAGTGATAGGGGGGGCGGAACAATAGGGTCGAGATTCCCGCAATCCCTTCGAGGATGCGCTGATTCGCGTTGAGTTCAAAGACGGTCCGCTGTTCGGTGGCCTTGGACAGGTCGGGATGCGAATAGGAATGATTGCCCAGTTCGTGACCTTCGGCGACGATGCGGCGGATCAACTCCGGGTTTTCGGCGGCTTGGCTGCCCAGCACGAAGAAAACCGCTTTCACGCCCTCGGCCTTGAGAATATCGAGGATCAGCGGGGTCCACACCGGGTCGGGGCCGTCGTCAAAGCTCAGCACCACCTGGTCAGCCGACGCGCCGCGATGATAAATCAGTGGATAGGTTGGGAATTTTTCATAATGGGCTTCCCAGGGCGCAGTGGCGGACGCGATGATCCTGCGGCGTCCTGTTTCCCGCTGGTTGATGGCGGTGAGTACATCGCCCTTGCCGATGTTGGCCACGGTGTCGGCAGGCGTGAGCGGTTCAAGCGCGCCGGGCATCCGATCAGGCTGGGCCATCACTGTCCAGATTGCGGCGTCTTCCTGACCCAGCCGATGGAGCGCTATGCCACCCACCTTCCTGCTCAGGGCGGTGGTGTACTGGTTGCGGAAGGTGACGGCGTCAAGGAACCAGACCGAGTGCAGAACGCCGCTCTCCTCGTAAGTGAAATGCGGCTGGTAAAGGGGCGGTTCGACGCTCACGGTCTGGGTTCCCGCCAGCCGGGCGCGGGCCATCGCGTCTTCGAAACTCAGCGTTGCGGCGGCGCCGCCTTCGGGCCAGTCGTAGCCGTAGTTGCCGATGCCGACCACCCACTGCTTGGGATCGCCATGCTCCAGCAGCACCTCCAGCCATTCATTCCACCAGGGTAGGGAGGCGATGGGGCCGGCGGAATCATCCTCGCCATTTTCGTCATAGAGCTGCGCAACGAATCGGTCAACCACGCCGGCGAGCGCGTCGAGGTCGAAGACGGCGATGTCATTGCCAACGGGGATGCTGAGCCAGAGTTCCAGATCTTCCGCATGAAGATATTGAGCCATATCGCTTAGCAGCGCGGTCAATTCGTTCCGGTAGGCTGGATCTACCTGCTGCCAGTCGATGAGGACGCCCGCTGCGTCAATCGCCTGTAGTTGATCTTTAAGCTTCTCGAAGAAGGGCACTCTTTTCTCCGGTTGTCGGGCCAGCTCCTCCACGATTTCCGGTTGCCAATCGCTGTTGTCAAGGTTTGAAAGCAGGGGCAGCAGTTTCACACCGGTCGAAGCACTGAATTTGGCGATTTGGTCATCGGGAGCAGCGACGAGAGGCTCCTCGAAGCTCTTCATCGAAAACCATTCGGGCG
This sequence comes from Competibacteraceae bacterium UBA2788, assembly GCA_002352185.1. Classification (GTDB taxonomy): domain Bacteria; phylum Pseudomonadota; class Gammaproteobacteria; order Competibacterales; family Competibacteraceae; genus Contendibacter. The sequence continues at coordinate 2,435 of DEHY01000217.1, read as the reverse complement.
TCAGATGGGTAATATTGCGGTAGTGAGACTTGAGCGATTCAAAGCCCGCCGTCTTCCACGGCGCATAAAAAGCCAGAACTATCGGCTCCTCGGCGGCAGGGGGATTTCTTGGAACCAGCGGCGGGATGGAGCTTCCCGGTTTTTGCCGCAGCCAGTCCGGCGGGGAGGGTGAGGACGGGATGATCGGCTGCAATCTTGTGGTGACATTAAAGCCGGATTCAGGCCGGGGGAGCGCCTCGGATGTTCCCAGTTTTGGCAGAACGAGAACGGCGCGGATGAAGACGATCACAAGAATCAGTATGATCGCCGCTCCCAGCAGGGTTGCAAGGCGCACTTGATTCCACCGCTTGCCGTTAAAGTCAAAAAAAACAAACCGCGTCGAGTCCAAGACGTCCTACCTCTTTCGCAACTGATTTCGAAGCCGTTAACGATTGGCGTGGGGGATCAAGAATAGCACCCGCCCGAATCTTACAGCTATGGGAGTGACCGTCGGAAAAATGTCCGGCGATCACCGGTTTGACAAGAATTATCAGGGTGTGGTCCGGCGCATCCTCGATCAGCTTCCCCGTCGCCGCGCCCGGCATGGTCCTGGAGAGAGCAAATAATGGCCGTTTACGCCATCGGTGATATTCAAGGTTGCTACGACCCGCTGCGGCGGTTGCTTGATCTGCTGCGCTTTGACCCTGCCGCCGACAGTTTGTGGCTGGTTGGCGATCTGGTGAACCGTGGCCCGCATTCGGTGGAAGTGCTGCGGTTGCTGCGCGGGTTGGATGAACGAGTGGTGGCGGTGCTGGGCAATCATGATTTGACCCTGCTGGCCGTCGTCGCCGGTCAGGTTAAACCCAAACGCAAGGACACCTTCCATTCAATCCTGGACGCGCCGGATCGGGACGAGCTGCTGAACTGGCTGCGCTGGCGTCCGCTGCTGCATCACGATCCGGCGCTCGGCTTCACCATGGTTCACGCGGGGTTGCCGCCGCAGTGGGATTTGGCCTTGGCGCAACGCTGCGCAGCGGAAGTGGAAGCGGTCTTGCGCGGGCCGAAAGTCCAGGATTTTCTGGCGCGGATGTTCGGCAGCGAACCGCACCGCTGGAAGAGCGATTTGAGCGGTTATGATCGGTTGCGCTTCATCGTCAACGCCCTGACCCGGATGCGGTTCTGCACTGTGGACGGCACGCTGTCCCTGGCCGAGAAGGGGCCGCCGGGCAGCCAGAACAAGGGGCTGTGGCCGTGGTTCGCAGCGCCGGAGCGGCGCAGCGCCTCGCTCAATATCGTCTTCGGCCACTGGGCGTCCCTGGGTTTCTATCGTGCGCCCGGTATTTATGCGCTCGATAGCGGCTGCGTCTGGGGCAACCGGCTGACCGCCATTCGCCTGGATGATCCGAGCATCCCGATTTGGAGCGTGCCGGCGCTTGACCTGCCGCCGCTGCCGGCATGATGCCGTCGCTGAGTCTTATTGCCGCATTGGCGCGCAACCGGGTCATCGGNNGGTCGTCCTCTGCCCGGTCGCCGCATGATCGTATTGAGCCGCGATCCCGGCTATCTCGCTCCAGGCTGTTCCGTAGTGCATTCCATGGACGCGGCCCTGGGTGAAGCGGGCGCAGTCGCCGAGGTGATGGTCATTGGCGGGGCGTTGTTGTACGCGCAGACCTTGCCGCTGGCCAACCGGCTGTATCTGACGCGGGTGGACGCCGACGTGCCGGGCAATGTCTGGTTCCCGCAATGGGATGCGCTGGACTGGCGACTGGATTGGGAGGAAAACCATCCGGCTGATGCGAAGCACACGTGGCCGTATTGTTTTCAGCGCTGGGAGCGGATTCAAGGCGGGTCTTGATTTATTCGTCTGTCGGTTGCCGGTCATCGCGCCGGCGACAGCTTCTCTGCCGAGTCCTGCGCTCCGTCAAGGCCCATAACCCTTTGCGCCCGCATTACACAATGTCAACTGCAATCATGGCCTGGCGCGAGATGACTAACGTGGTGTGGGCGCCATAAATCAGAAGCGCATTTGCGTTGGGGATGGCATTGGCTGGGTCCAACGCCGTGAAAAATGTACCCTGACAATTTTGTGCTGCCCAAAGGCTGCTGGCGCCTGAGTAGACAAGCATGCATACATACACGTTCGCCGGATTTGCTGCGGCTGCGGCAACATTTAGTGGGTCGTTCCCACCGTGCGCATGCATTAGATATATCCAGTTAACGGTTCGGGGCGGTGTAATTTCGGCGGCGCAGATTGGGACGCATCCGCCGCTGGCATGTAAGGTATAGATGGGCCGCGCCGGCGGGTTGTTTATAAGCCCCTGCTGAAACATGAACATCTCTTGAGCATTCCTCATGCTGTTCGGGCTTATTGATGGATAGGTCAAAGGAGGAGCCGCTTCAAGCTGCAACAATCCGCCTTGAGCCAAACCGGCGGTATTCAAGATTCGTCCGAATGC
>DEHY01000130.1 GCA_002352185.1 Competibacteraceae bacterium UBA2788 | reverse complement strand
TGTTCGAGGAAGCGTTCAACCTGATGCAGCGGCTGATGGTGGTTGCGGCGGCGGGTTAATGCGAGTGGATTGCCGGCCAGATAGCCCGCTTTGACCAGATAGCTGAATAGCGAGTTGATAATCAACATGGACAGCTTGCGACTGGCGGGACTGAGCGGCCCCACAAAAGGTCGCCAGCGGGGATTGAAACGCGGCGCTTTTTGCCCGCACCAGCGGTTATGCGGTTGCGGGTCGGCGAGAAAAATTTCGTACAGGATGCAGTCTTCGCGGGTCAAGCTGGACAACGGTTTGCCGCGCTCCAGCAGCGCCCATAACAACAGGCGTTCCGCTTCCTTGCGATAGTTGCGCAAGGTTTGCGGCGAGTCGTGAAATTCCGCCAGCCAGGTTTGCACGGCTTCGAGGTCATCGCCTGCGGCTAATTGGCAGACGACATCCGGGCCGGCTCGATTGCTGCCGGCGCGACCATCGAATGCTGCCGGTATCCGTAGCAATTCCAGTGGCTGCGGTGTCATCGTTACCGAAGCAGGAATCAGCATAGTACTGCTCATGGTGGAATGTACTCCGCAGGTGATTTTGCTGGTTATTTTAGTCTACCAGCGCCCAATAAACATAATTCATGATTATAGGGCTAATCTTGAATTTATGGACATAAAAATATGTAAAATTACATGTTATGTAATCATTTATTATTTTACATGCTCAATGCCAAAGACAGACAACGATAAATTGGACCAGCGGCAGCCTCTCAGACAAAGCGACAATTCATAGTCATGCTCTGTTTAATGCAGGTAAGAGCCGCTAAAATTCAGCAAAATGCAAAAACCTGCTGCCAACGAGGGTTACACGCTGATGAATGCTGTGGTTTATGCCCAGGCCGAAAGCCGCCATCTCCTGTCAGGCAACGAGGCTGTAGCTCGCGCAGCCTGGGAAGCCGGCGTTCGAGTGGCCGCTGCCTATCCGGGCACGCCGGCGACTGAAATTCTGGAAAACATCGCCCACTATCCCGATATTTACTCGGAATGGTCGGTCAACGAAAAAGTGGCGGTGGAAGTCGCTATCGGCGCCTCGCTGGCGGGATCGCGGGCGCTGGCGGCCATGAAGCACGTCGGCATGAACGTCGCTTCCGACGCCTTCATGACCCAGGCGCTGGCGGGCATAGTCGGCGGACTGGTCATCGTGGTGGCGGATGATGTCGGCCTCTCCTCCTCGCAAAACGAGCAGGATTCCCGCTACTGGGGCCGCTTTGGCCACATGCCAATCCTGGAGCCGGCCGATTCCCAGGAAGCCTACGCCATGGTCAAGCGGGCCTTCGACCTCTCCGAGGACTACGAAGTCCCGGTGATTGTCCGCATGACGACCCGGGTCTGCCATGTCAAGGCGATGGTCATGGTCACTGGCGAGCGGATCGAACATCGCGCCGCCGGCTTCCAGAAAAATCCCCAGCGCTGGGTGATGACGCCGGCCAACGCCAAGCCGCGCCTGCCACTGATGTACGACCGCGAGCGGAAATTGCGAGATCTGGCCGAAATTACCGATCTCAACCAGACCTTCAGCGGCAACGACCGGCGCATGGGCTTCGTCACCTCCGGCCCGGCCTTCATGCATGTCCGCGAAACCTTCCCCAACGCGCCCGTACTCAAGCTTGGTTTCAGTTGCCCGCCGCCGCTGGAAAAAATCCGCGTCTTTGCCGGTCAGGTGGACTGCGTCGTCGTCGTCGAGGAAACCGAACCGCTTCTGGAAACCGAACTCCGCGCCGCAGGAATCACCGTTCACGGCAAGGACATCCTGCCGCGCTTCGGCGAACTGGCGCCCAATGTGCTGCGGCCGGCGATCAAGCATCTGTTGAACGAACCCTATGAAGTATCGACCCGACCGCAGGTTGGCGTATTTCCCCGCCCGCCGACCATGTGCGCCTCCTGCCCGCATCTCGGCCCCTACTTCGCCCTCTCCCACATCCGTAACCTCAACATCATCGGCGACATCGGCTGCTACACCCTCGGCGCGGGTCATCCCTGGAATGCGCTGGATACCTGCACCTGCATGGGCGCATCGCTGAGCATGGCCCACGGCATGGACAAGGGCCGTGGCGAATCCGACGAGAAAAAGCACATCGTCGCGGTGATCGGCGATTCCACCTTCCTGCACATGGGCATGCAGGGCCTGCTGAACATGATTTACAACCGGGGCAACGTCACGGTGCTATTGCTGGATAACCGCTCAGTGGGTATGACCGGCGGCCAGGAAAATCCCGGCACCGGTCAGAACCTGCACGGCCTGGCGGCGCCACGGGTCGATTTCGCCAAACTGGCTGAAGCGTTGGGCATTCGCCCGGAGCGCATTCGCATGGTGGATCCCTACGAGCTGCCGACGATGGTCAAACTGGTGCGGGAAGAGATCAGGATCAACGAACCCTCGATCATCATCACCAACCGCCCCTGCTCGCTCACCGACCGCTTTGAACGGCTCAAACCTTATACAGTGGTGGATGACCAATGCACCGGTTGTGGCAACTGCATCGATCTCGGTTGCCCGGCGATTTTTGTCGCCCGCCGCGAAACGGTCGTCGCTAAAAGCGGCAAACCCAAGGAACTCAGCTTCGCCCGAATTGACAGCAACACCTGCACCGGCTGTCACCTGTGTGTCGGAACCTGCGCTCCCGAAGCCATCGTGCAGAACGACCCGCCACCGGCTCTGCCACACAGTCGTCAACCCATCTGGATCCATACCGCGCCATGACTGTTGATCGCGTGACCAACATCCTCGTCGTCGGCATCGGCGGTCAGGGGGTAATGACCGCCGCCGAAATGCTGGCCCGCGCCGCCCTAGCCCAGGGCTACGATGTAAAAAAGACCGAGGTCGCCGGCATGGCCCAGCGCGGCGGCGTGGTCTCCTCACACGTCCGGTTCGGTCCCAGGATCTATTCACCGCAGATCGATCCCGGCGAAGCCGATCTGCTGATTGGGTTTGAGGCGGCTGAAGCGTTGCGCTGGCTACCGTACCTGCGCCCAACTGGCGTGGCCATGGTCAACACCTTGCGACTCGCTCCACCGGTGGTTTCAGTCGGCCTGTACGACTATCCCGCCGATCCGATTGGCGAACTGGCGACGGCAGGCATTGAGGTTCATGCGTTCGACGCAGGCGCGCTCGCCGAAGAACTGGGCAACTCCAAGCTGGTGAACACCATCATGCTGGGCGCGATCAGCGACTATCTGCCCTTTCCCGCCACAGTGCTTGAGGAGTGCATCGTCGCCGGCTTCCGCGCCTACAAGCCCAATCTGGCGGATATCAACGCCCGCGCTTTTGCAGCCGGTCGGGCAGCGGGCCATGTGTAGCCCAACTGTGTTATCCAGAGCTGAACAGCAAGCACAGGAGAAACAAAATGGCCTTGCAACAACAGAAGCGCTCATTCATCAGCCAGGAAGAATATCTTGCAGGAGAATTAATCGGCGAAGTCAAACATGAATATATTGAGGGTGATGTTTATGCGATGGCAGGGGCGAGTAAAAATCACCAGCGTATTATTGCAAATGTCTCCAGCTCATTATGGATACATCTCAAAGACACACCTTGTGATGTATTTACATCGGATATGAAAGTTAAAGTCGCACATAACTTTTTCTACCCCGATGTGACAGTGGTATGCGAGGATAAAACGGATAACGACTACTACACTGAATCACCGGTAATTATTATTGAAGTGCTGTCAAAATCAACCCGAAGAACAGATCAATCATTAAAGCGAAAGGCCTATCAAAATTTGCCCAGCCTCAACGAATACGTGCTGATTGAGCAGGATTTTGTAGATGTGGAGATTTGTCGAAGGGACAACCACTGGCAATCTGAACACTATTTTCTTGGCGATCAAGTCCATTTCGCTGCGATTGATCTATCCATGCCGGTTGAAGCAATTTATGCGCGAGTAGTCAATGAGGATATGCAAGAATTCCTGGCGAGTCGCAGCATAATTGATAACTATGAAAAACAGACAGTAAGCGCAAACCCTGGGGGGAATAACGATGAAAGATAATCAGTGGAAAATCATTTTAGCCGCAGCTCTGCTCATGATCGCCAGCCTGGCGGGTGCAGTTGAACCGATTAAAGTCGGCTCCTTCCTGTCAGTCACAGGCCCAGCCTCATTCCTGGGCGATCCCGAACTGCGCACTCTGCAAATGGCAGTGGACGGCATCAATGCCAAGGGCGGCATCAAGGGCCGTCCTCTGGAACTAATCCACTATGACACCGGCGGCAACGCCCGCGAAGCGCTCAACTTTGTCAAGCGCCTGATTCAGAATGATAAGGTGGACATTATTGTCGGCGGCACCACTTCCGGCGATTCACTGGCGGTGATTCCCGAAGTGGAAAAAGCAGGCATTCCCTTCATCTCGCTGGCGGGTGCGGTTGATATTGTCGAACCGGTCAAAAAATGGGTATTCAAGGTCGCTCACACCGACCGCATGGCTGCGGCCAAAATCTTTGAAGATCTGCGCAAACGCGGGTTGACCAAGGTCGCGCTGATCACCGGCGATGGCGGTTTCGACAAATCCGGCCGCGAACAGCTGCTCAAGCTGGCCCCCACTTCCGGCATCACCTTCGTTGCCGACGAATCCTATGGCAACAAGGACACCGACATGACCCCCCAACTGACCAAAATACGGTCATCGGACGCACAGGCGATCATCAACTTCGGCTTCGGTCAGGCTCCAGCCATTGTCACCAAAAACATCAAGCAATTGGGCATCAATCTGCCGCTCTACCAGTCGCACGGCGTCGCCTCCAAAACCTTCATCGATCTGGCCGGTGCAGCGGCGGAAGGCGTGCGACTGCCAGCCGCAGCCCTGGTCGTCGCCGAACAGTTGCCGGACAGTGATCCACAGAAACCCGTGCTGCTCGCGTACAGGAACCAATACGAGGCTAAATACGGGCCGGTATCCACCTTTGGCGGTCATGCTTATGACGGCCTGATGATTGCGGTAGCGGCGATGGAACGGGCGGACGGCGCCGATAAAGCCAAAGTGCGCGACGAGATCGAGAAAACCCGGGGGTTTATTGGCACCGCAGGCGTATTCAACATGAGTCCCACCGATCATATGGGCCTGAATCTGGACGCCTTCAAGATGGTGGAAATCCATCATGGCGTTTGGAAAATCGTCGAATAAGCCCCACCGATGCCTGAGCAATTGCTCCAGTTCCTGGTCACCGGCATCACCGTAGGCTCGCTCTACGCACTGGTGGGATTGGGTTTCGCCATTATCTACAACGCTTCCGACGTGGTGAACTTCGCCCAGGGCGAATTCGTCATGCTGGGAGCGATGATGGCTATTGCGCTGCTGTCTGCGGGTTTTCCGCTGCCGTTGGCGGCCCTCCTCGCCACCCTGCTCACGGTTCTGGTCGGATTGCTGCTGGAGCGTTTCGCTATTGAACCCGCCGCAGGCGCCCCGGTTGTCACCACCATCATCATCACTATTGGCGCGGCGATCCTGCTGCGGGGCGTCGCGCTGCTGCTCTGGGGCAAGGACTTTCATCCGATGCCGGCCTTTTCCGGCGACGCCCCGATCCATCTGCTGGGCGGGTCCACTCTGCTGCCACAAAGCCTGTGGGTGATGGGCGTTACCGTGCTGCTGGTCGCGCTGGTTCGCGTCTTCTTCAACCGCACGCTGCTGGGCAAGGCGCTGCTGGCCTGTTCGTTCAACCGATCCGCCGCGCAACTGGTCGGCATCAATGTGCGGGTGATGCTGCGACTGGCGTATGGGTTATCCGCTGGTCTAGGCGCACTGGCCGGCATTCTCATCGCTCCGATCACATTCAGCTCCTACGAAGCCGGGATCATGCTCGGCCTCAAGGGCTTTTCCGCCGCCATCGTCGGCGGTATCGGCAATCCCATGGGCGCAGTTGCGGGCGGACTGCTGCTTGGCGTCCTGGAAGCTCTGGGCGCAGGTCTCATTTCCTCCGGCTACAAGGACGCCATCGCCTTCCTGTTTGTGCTGATGGTGCTGTTTTTCGAGCCGACCGGCTTATTCGGCCATAAGGCTGCGGAACGAGTCTGACTCATGCGATTGGCCGGATTTTTCGCCCTTGCGGCGGGTGTGATAGCGCTGCCCGTGCTGTTTCCCAACAACTACTTCGTGATTGTGGTTGGCATCGCCGCCGGCCTGCATGTCATTCTGGCCGTCGGCCTCAACCTGCTGATGGGTTACGCCGGCCAGATCTCGCTGGGCCACGCCGCCTTTTTCGGCATTGGCGCCTACGCCTCCGCCATTCTGACCACGCGCTACGCCTGGCCGGCCCTGCTGGCTCTGGCGGCGGGTCTGGTGGTCGCCGGCGTGATCGCCTGGCTGCTCGCCCGTCCGATCCTGCGCCTGCGCGGCCATTATCTGGCCATGGCAACCTTGGGGTTCGGCGTGATCGCTCACGTCATCATGGTCCAGGCCACCCACTGGACCGGCGGACCGGACGGCCTGACGGGCATCCCGCCGCTGAACTTCCTGGGCTGGTCGGTCAATAATGATTTGCACGGATACGGCGTGGTCGCGGCGGCCATGCTGTTGGCCATCTGGCTGTCGCTCAACATCGTGGATTCGCGGGTTGGCCGCGCCTTGCGCGCCTTGCGCGGCTCCGAATTCGCCGCCCAGATGCTCGGCATTGACACCAGCCGCGCCAAAACGCAGGTATTCGTCGCCTCCGCCCTGTTTGCCGCCTTCGCCGGCAGTCTGTTCGCACATCAACAGGGCTTTGTCAGTCCCGACTCGTTCAACCTGACCGTTTCCGTCGAACTGGTGACGATGGTGGTGTTAGGCGGTTTGGCCTCGACTTACGGCGCGGCCTGCGGCGCGATTGCTCTGACGTTGCTGCACCAGGGGCTGGTGGTGTTCGAGGATTACGAGATGCTGATCCATGGCGCGCTGCTCATGGCGGTCATGATTTTCCTGCCGCAAGGGCTATTCGTAGGTTTGAGCCAGGCGGCCAGATGGGCCTGGCGCACGGCGCGAGGCATGACGCCTTGACTGCGCCCCTGCTTGCGGTCGAAGGGCTGGAACAAAGCTTCGGCGGCGTCATGGCCCTGGCCGGAGTCAGCTTCCAAGTGCCCGCCGGATTGATTTACGCCGTGATCGGCCCCAACGGCGCCGGCAAGACCACCCTGTTCAATGCACTGTGTGGCTTCTACGCGCCCTCCGCCGGTTCCATCCGCTTCGAGGGCAGCGAACTGCTCGGTCTGCCGCCCTGCCGCATCGCCGCCCGTGGCGTCACCCGAACCTTCCAGAATCTGCAACTGTTCTTCACCATGACGGTGCTGGAAAACGTCATGGTCGGCTGCCATTTACGCGCTCGAACCGGCCTGCTGGCCGCCGCGTTGCGCCTGCCCAGGGTGCGGCGCGAGGAGCGGCAATTGCGCGCATGGGCGCACGAGGCGCTGGAACTCTGTGAACTGGCGGATCGCGCCGCACAACCGGCTGGCACCCTGCCTTACGGCCTAATGAAAAGGGTCGAAATCGCACGCGCCTTGGCGGCAAAACCGCGCTTGCTGCTGCTGGACGAACCGGCGGCGGGCCTTAACGACACCGAAACTTTTGCGCTACGCGACTTGATCGCCCGCATCCGCGCCGCCGGCGTCACCGTGTTGCTGGTTGAGCATCACATGCCGCTGGTGATGAGTGTTTCCGACCACCTGTTGGTGCTGGATTACGGCAGCGTACTGGCGGAAGGAACACCGGCGGATATTCAGGCCGATGCCCGGGTGATCTCCGCCTATCTGGGAGGAGCGGTTCAATATGCCGTCTGATGAACCGCTCCTGGAAATCGCCGGCCTGAGCAGCCATTACGGCCCGGTTTGCGCCATTCGCGCCGTGGATTTGACCCTCCACACGGGCGAATTGGTCGCGCTGGTCGGCGGCAATGGCGCCGGCAAGACCACCCTGCTCCACACCCTGTCCGGTCTCCATCCCGCCAGCAGTGGCCGCATCCGCTTCGCAGGTCAGGACATTACCCGCTGGCCGTCGCATCGCATCGTCGCCGCCGGCATCTGCCAAGTGCCTGAAGGGCGCCAGGTGTTCGCCCCGCTCAGCGTCGCAGACAACCTGCGGCTGGGCGCTTACCGCCAGCGCCGCGATCAGCCATGGGTGCATCAGCAACTGGACCGGGTTTATGCCCTGTTTCCCATTCTCCATGAACGCCGGGAACAACTGGCCGGCACCCTGTCCGGCGGCCAGCAGCAAATGCTGGCTATTGGCCGCGCCCTGCTCAGCCGTCCGCGCCTGCTGCTGCTGGACGAGCCTTCAATGGGGCTGGCGCCGCTGCTGGTCGAGGAAATCTTCCGGGTGATCCAGCAGCTCAACGCCCAAGGCGTCACCCTCCTGCTGGTGGAACAGAACGCCCGTGCCGCTCTCGCCATTGCGCAACGCGGCGCGATTCTGGAAACCGGCTGTATCGTCAAAACCGCCCCGGCGACGGATCTATTGGCCGATGACGCCGTGCGCCGGGCCTATCTGGGTTATTAGGAGCCAAACCATGTACGTGGATCGGATCATGACCCGCGAGGTGTTGCAAGTCACCGAAACCACTCGAGTGCCGCAACTGGCGGCGCTGATGCGCGACCGCCACATCCGCCATTTGCCGGTGGCGCGGGATGGTCAACTGGTCGGACTGGTGACTCACCATGACCTCGAACGGGTCTCGCCCTCTCCAGTCACCACCCTGTCGGTTGGCGAAGCCAACTATCTGCTCGGCAAGCTCACCGCCGCCCAGGTTATGCAGACCCCCGTAGTCACCTGCGCCCCGGATACTTTGGTTGAAGAAGCGGCGCGACTGCTGCGCCAGGAAAAGATCGGTTGCCTGCCGGTGGTCGAAAACGGACGGCTGGTGGGCATTCTGACTCACGAAGATGTGCTGGATTTCTTCCTCGACATCACCGGCTGCCTGATGGAAGACACCACCCGCATCGCCGTGCATCTGCCCGACACCATCGGACAACTGGGTCGGCTGCTGTCCACCATCAACGATGCGGGCGGCTACATCGCCACCGTAGTATCGCCGCTGCACCCCGACCAGACCGGCTTGCGCATCGCGGTCGTGCGTTATCGCGCCGGCACTCCACGCGCTCTGAACCAGCATCTGCGCGATCTCGGCTACGATCTGCTGACCGAAACGCTACCGCCGGTCATCACCGCCTAACCGCTATTCCCAACCCTGAGAACGCTGCCCATGATTCTGGATGTCGAACAGGAAACCCTGCCTCGTGAGGAATTGCAGGACTTGCAACTGCGCCGGTTGCGCGCCACCGTCGAGCGTTGTTACCAGGCGGTCAAATACTACCGTGACGCCATGGACGAACTGGGCGTCAAGCCGCATCACATCCAGTCATTGGCGGATGTGCGGCGGTTGCCGTTCACCAAGAAGGAGAACCTGCGCGAAAATTATCCGTTCGGCATGTTCGCCGTGCCCACCGACCAGGTGGTGCGTATCCATGCCTCATCCGGCACCACCGGCAAACCGACCGTGGTTGGCTATACCCGCCGTGACGTGCGCACCTGGGCGCGGCTGATGGCGCGCAGTCTGGCTGCGGCGGGAATGCGCGCCGGCGACCGCCTGCACAATGCTTACGGCTACGGTCTGTTCACCGGCGGATTGGGCCTGCACTACGGCGCTGAGGAACTGGGCGTGATGGTCACTCCAATCTCCGGCGGCCAGACCCAGCGGCAAATCATGCTGATTCAGGATTTCGAGCCGACCGGCCTGTCCTGCACTCCGTCCTACGCGCTCAATCTGGCGGAAACCGCCGATCACATGAATGTGGACTTGCGCAAACAGTCGCTCAAGGTCGGCATCTTCGGCGCTGAACCCTGGACTGAGGAGATGCGCTACGAACTGGAATCGCGCCTCGGCATTCAGGCGGTGGACATTTACGGTCTGTCCGAAGTCATCGGCCCCGGCGTCGCCATTGAGTGTCTCGAAGCCAAAAACGGCCTGCATGTATTCGAGGATCACTTCCTGATTGAAGCCGTGGACGTGAACACCGGCCAGCCGATTCCCTACGGTGAGGCCGGCGAAATCGTCATCACCTCGCTGACCAAGGAAGCCTTCCCGGTGATCCGCTATCGCACCCGCGACGTGTCGGTCCTCGATCCCGCGCCCTGCCGCTGCGGTCGAACCCATGTCCGCATGAAGCGCGTGACCGGGCGCACCGACGACATGCTGATCATTCGCGGCGTCAACGTGTTTCCCTCGCAAGTCGAGGCGATCCTGATGCAGACCGAAACCCTGTCGCCGTTCTATCAACTGGAAATCGCCCGCGAGGGCAACCTGGATCTGCTGACCGTCAATGTCGAAGGCAGCCCGCCGCTGGTTGGTCAAGGCCAGGAGGCGATGGATCGGGTGGCGCACAAGGCCCAGAAGGACATCAAGGATTTTATCGGCGTGACTGCCAAAGTCGTGGTCCGGCGCACCGGCGAGCTTCCGCGCTCCGAGGGTAAGGCGGTGCGAGTCATTGACCATCGCAAACAGCCCAAGTGACCGACCGCCTGACGGCGCTCACCGGCGTCATTCTCGCCGGTGGCCGCGCCGAGCGGATGGGCGGGCGCGACAAGGGGTTGCTGCCGCTGGCGGGCGAGCCGCTGATCGCGCATGGCATCCGCCGATTGCAACCGCAGGTCGCCGAACTGCTAATCAGCGCCAACCGCCATCTGGAAACTTACCGGCAGTTCGGTTGCCGGGTGGTCAACGACAGCGATAGCCGCTTCCGGGGTCCGCTGGCGGGAATTCTGGCCGCGCTGCGGGCTGCCACAACCCCATATGTTCTAACCGCGCCCTGCGATTCACCGTTGTTGCCCCCTGACTACGCCCAACGAATGTGGGCCGCGCTGGAGCAAGCGCAGGCGACCGCCAGCGTGGGATACAGCGACGGACGCTGGCAGCCGGTTTTCGCGTTGGCGCCGGTCCATTTACAGCACGATCTGGCCGACTATCTGGCAGCGGGTGAAGGCAACGCGGGCCGCTGGTGGCAACAACATTCGCTGGCCCCGGTGGAATTTCCCGATGCGCCGCTGCTATTCCGCAACCTCAATACGCCCGACCAACTGGCGCAACTGGAAACGGATTGGCCGCATCTGAAGGACCGGTAGCGCTCGTGGAAGCATCGCCAAATCCCCCCGCTCGCTTCACTCGCGCCCCCCTTTGGCAAAGGAGGGTTGGGGGGATTTGGCTTTCTGCTCCGCCTACCACTTGCCCGCTACCGGCAAATCGCCGGCCTGGCCGAAGCTGCCGGCGTAGCAGCGGTCCATGCCGCAGCCATCCCACGCGCCGTTGCCGTTACGGTCGATGAACCATTGACCCGTGCCGGAACGCAACACTCCGATGTAGCTCTTGGCTCCGCCGTCCCAGTTGCCGGACGCGGGCATATCACCCGCCTGACCAAAGCCGGTGAAGCAGAACTCCGTGCCGCAACCCTCCCACGCGCCGTTGCCGTTGGCGTCGAGGAACCACTGGCCGTTGCGGAACACGCCGACGGCGGAACCGTAAGTGCTGGGCGCAAGGGTATTGAAGGTGGCTGTTACATTCTGCGCTGCGTTCATTGTTACGACGCAAGCGCCGACGCCGGAGCAGGCTCCGCTCCAACCAACAAAGGTCGAGCCACTTGCAGGCGTAGCAGTCAAATACTTGAATGAAGTGAATGAAGGAATCACCGATGAAAAAGACCGGAAGATAAACTGTTTCACTTGGTTCGGGTGAACCTCAAACTGCTGCGCCAACTCTGCCAGGGTTTTGTCGCCCTTGAGGGCGGCTATTGCCACTTGAGCCTTGAAGGTCGGTGAGTGATTCCGCCGTTTGCGTCTTGCCATGCCTAGTTCCTCTTGCAGGCCCTTTCGGGGCCGGTTCCGGGGGCAAGGCTATCACTTATCAGGCTGTCCAAATTTCCGGGGGTGGCTCTCTGCACTTCAAAAAGGTAGGATCGTACTGGTCAGCCAGAATAGGAGGGCATCATCGTGCGCTCGCGGTACAAGCTTCTGATGGTTTTATCTGGTTTTGGATTGGCACACATGCAGAATACGACAAACTTATCGCCTAACTGGGCGTTGCACCTGACCGTGCTACGCACGGCAGGTGAACGAGGTCGTTAGGTGTCGTACATGACCACGAGCAAGGCCTCCGTCGCGGAACTGAAGAAGGTGCTACGCGATTGCGCGTTCCTGGCACCGTACTCCCTCCAAGTTGTCTCCTGCGACTCCTCGGTATGCAGCTTGCTGGTGCCCTATCAGCCAGCACTTGAGCGTCCCGGCGGCATTGTTAGCGGCATGACTCTGATGGGCGCGGCTGACGTAGCCATGTGGCTGGCAATCATGACATTGCGAGGCACCACTGAGACGTGGGTCACCTCCGACATGAAGACCGCTTTCTTGCGTAGCGGCCGGGAAGTCGACGTAATCTGTACCGCAAACGTGCTGAAGAGCGGTAGCCGCACCATGTACGGAACGGCCGAGAGCATCTCGGCTTCCGGCGAACTTCTTGCGCACCATGTGCTTACGTACATGCGGGTCGAGTAGGCCAGTCGGCATGCGCCCCAACACGACGCCTAACTGATCGCTCAGCCGGACACGCCACGGCAGGGCACACTGGCCGCAAGGCGCTCCTTGGGGTTTCCAAGCCGGCACGCCGTCCTTTCCACGCACGCACGGGTACCGCTCAACTCGCGCCCGCTAGACGGTATGCCAGTTTCTGTAATCAAGAGGATATATGAAAACAAAAGTTGCTGAATGCATCGGCGAGGCTGCCCGATGAGGCGATTGCCGAAATGCTCCATTTAGGACTATCCACCGTGCATCGCACCCGCCAGCGTTTTGTGGATGACGGGCTGACAGCGGCGTTAAGTGAGCAGTCTCGGTCGGGTTCACCGCCGACCTTGACCGGCAAACAGGCGGCTTTTCTGGTCGCCTTAGCCTGTAGTACCCCACCGGCAGGCCGCCATCGCTGGACCTTGAAACTACTGCTGGCTCGTCCCGGTCAGCCGACGCGCTATGACTATGAATATAAACGCGAAGGCACGGCTAATTTATTTCGGTTCGCTCAGCCTTTCGCGGTTGGCGTCACGTCAATATTACCCCGCAGCGGACCAAACCGGATTTCACTGAGCAAATGCGCCTGTTGGTCGTTCACTACTTCCCGACCGCCGAACGGATTCGGTTAGTCTTGGATAACCTCAATACCCATACCCCGGCGGCTTTGTACGGCGTTTTACCGCCTGCTGAAACCCGTCGGATCATCCGCAAAATCGAGTTTCACTACACCCCCAAGCACGGCAGTTGGCTCAATATGGCCGAATGTGAGTTGGCGGTGCTGACCGGTCAGTGCCTGGATCGTCGTATCCCGAGTGTCGAGGTTCTGCGTAAAGAGATTGCCGCTTGGCAAGGCCCACGCAACCGGCTTCAGACCAAAACCCACTGGCAGTTCAGTAACGAGGTGGCCCGGATCAAACTTAAACGCCTCTATCCTCCCTTGGAAACTGCCCAAAATCCGGATCCACCAGAGGCACCCTAACCTGTCAAAACTTTTGCGGCAGCCCACTAGCTTATTTCTGGTGAGCAGGATCAATGACTTACGGTTCGATGGTTGCTGGCGCCAGAGGACATGTCCCTAGCAAAGTCAATGTGTTGCCGAATAAAACTAGTGCCACTGGTTAATATATTAGTGAATTATAATATATATGGATTAACCACCGACGGCATGAAAAAAGCGACCGACCGTAGCGCGAGGGGTATTACATGATTTTCAGACAACTTTTTGAACCGGCCTCCTGCACCTACAGCTATCTGTTGGCCTGTGCCGACACCGGCGTGTGCGCGATCATCGATCCGGTGATCGACACTGCCGAACGGGATTTGCAAATCCTGCAAAGCCTGGGGCTGACCCTGAGCTATACCCTGGACACGCATATCCATGCCGACCATCTCAGCGGCGCCCTCAAGCTCAAGCGCCTGACCGGGAGTCAAATCTGCGGGCCGGCCATGGATCAACTCCCTTGCACCGACGTGGGCCTGCGTGAGGGGGAGTGCTTTCATCTCGGGCATATCGAATTGTGGCCGCTGTTCACCCCTGGACACACCGCGACCCACCATTGCTACCGGGTAGATGACGGCACTCACCTGCTGCTGTTTTCCGGGGATGCGCTGTTAATCGACGCCTGCGGGCGCACCGACTTTCAAGGCGGGGACGCCGCCACTCTATATCGCAGTATTCACGACCGGTTGTTCACCCTACCCGATGAAACTCTGGTCTATCCCGGCCACGATTACGAGGGGCGCTTTGTTTCCACTATTGC
The DNA here is from genome assembly GCA_002352185.1 of Competibacteraceae bacterium UBA2788. Taxonomy (GTDB): domain Bacteria; phylum Pseudomonadota; class Gammaproteobacteria; order Competibacterales; family Competibacteraceae; genus Contendibacter. The sequence goes on along the minus strand of DEHY01000130.1, from coordinate 37,825 downwards.
TCAGGAGAAGGCTCGCAACCCGCGCCTGAAGGATCAAACGTCGCTGGAAACCTTTGTCGCCATCATGAACAGGCTTGATCTGCCCTATCCCCGCAAGATGGATTTCGCTGTCCCCGGCAATCGGATGTGCGGCCAATGTCCACCCAATGTGCCGACGGAATTCCGGGCGCCGTGTGATCAGCATGACCAGGGCTAGGGCGCTGACATGGTGAGCCTGTTATTCGGACTCGTGGTCGGCTTCTCGCTGGGGTTGACGGGCGGCGGCGGCTCCATCTTCGCCGTGCCACTCCTGGTCTACGGCTTGGCAATGCCCGCGCACGAGGCGGTAGGCGTGTCTCTGGTCGCAGTGGGCGCTACTGCCCTGGCCGGAGCCATCATCCGCCTGCGGCGGCATGAAGTGGAACTCAAGACCGCCTTCCTCTTTGGAATCGCCGGCATGATTGGAGCGCCGCTGGGAACCGGATTGGGCGCGAAACTGCCGGCTGAACTGCTGCTCAGTGGCTTTGCCCTGCTGATGCTGCTGGTCGCGGTACGGATGTGGCGGCAGGCCGTCCGCAGTCCGGCGGAGACTAAAGTGGTGCGGGCCGGAGACGATACTGTTGACCCTGCCTCTGGCCCCGCCTGTCAGGTCAATCCAGCCGGCGGCTTGACCCTGACCTCCCGCTGCACCCGAATGTTAGCGCTCAGCGGTATCCTTACCGGGCTGTTGTCCGGTCTGTTCGGTGTAGGCGGCGGGTTCCTGATCGTCCCAGCCTTGGTGCTGGCGGCGTCGCTGCCGATGCATCGCGCGGTAGCAACCTCGCTGCTGGTCATCGCCATCATCAGCGCGGCAGGCAGCGCTTCCTATCTGCTGGCAGGCCGACCCCTGGCGCTGGAAGTGACGGCCTTATTTGTACTCGGTGGATTATTCGGTATGGGTTTGGGCGCGAAATTAAGCCATCGCCTGGCTGGACCTCAGCTCCAAAAACTGTTCGCTACCATGATGGTCAGCGTAGCGATCTATATGCTGGTGCAGGTTTTTTTACCGTGATCTCGTTCAGCCGCCGGTATGACTCATATATCGCAGAATCACCGGTTGACCCCTCAGCTGAAAATCATGCCCGTGCGGCTTGAGATCCATTGCAGTGATGATGGCCTGTTTCAGCCGTGCGCAGTCGCCGGGATGGGCGCGTAACACATGCCGCAGATCGACCGAATGCTCCTGCCCCAGACACAGCAGCAAGCGGCCTTCCGCCGACACCCGCACCCGATTACAGTCGCCGCAGAAATTGTGGCTGTGCGGCGAAATGAAGCCGATGCGGCTGTCGCTGCCAGGAATGCGGTAATAGCGGGACGGTCCGCCGCTGCTTTCGGCACTCGGCGTGAGGGTGAAAACCCGCGCCAAATCAGCGCGAATCGCGTCGCTGGAATAGTAAAGCTCAGCGCGATCATGATCGCCAATCGCGCCCAGCGGCATTTCCTCGATGTAGCTGATGTCCAGCCCATTCTCAAGCGCAAAGCGCGCAAGTTTCACCACCTCATCGTGATTGCGGCCCTTCAGGATCACCGCATTGAGCTTGAGGCGCTGAAAACCAGCGACCTGAGCCGCCCGGATCCCGCGCAACACCGTATCCAGATCGCCGTATCGGGTGATGCGGCGGAAACGTTCCGCATCAAGGCTGTCCAGACTGATATTGATCCGCGCTACGCCGGCAGCCTGGAGATCAACCGCCATGCGCTCCAACTGCGAACCGTTGCTGGTCAGCACCAGTTCCGCCAAGCCGTGATCGCGCAATTGCCCCAGTTGTTCGAGCAACCACAGCACATTCTGGCGCACCAGCGGCTCGCCGCCGGTAATGCGAATCTTGCGCGCCCCCAGTTCCACAAAGGCTCGACCCAGCGTCGCCAGTTCCTCCAGCGTCAGCACCCGGGCGCGTGGCAAAAAGCGCATCTGCTTGCTCATGCAGTAGACGCAACGAAAATCGCAGCGGTCAGTGACGGAAAACCGCACGTAGTTCACCCTGCGACCGAAACGATCTACCAGTGAGGGGTTTTCCCCTCGCCCTTTCGGAGAGGAATCAGGGGCAAGGATGTTTGAACCGGACGGGATAGGCACACAGGAGACCTCAGAACGATTGACCTTGGTATTGAATTGAACGNNACCATGTGGAGCTTGAACAGGAAGCCGATACCGGAGACGAACGTGATGGCCTCGAATGGATCAAAGGTGACGATATTGCGCGCCCAGCCCATCAGATTCAGCATGTTGTGGCCGTCGAGATGCATCAGCGACACCGGCACGGTCAGCAGGCCGAGGATCAACTGCGCGTACAGCAACAGCAGGATGAAAATATCCATCCGGGTGCTGGTAGCCCGCACCCGTGGATCGGTCAGTCGCCGCCGCACCAGCATCGTCAACCCGGCGAAGCACATCAGACCGAAAATGCTGCCGGCGATAATGGCCAACACTTGTTTGGCTCCAGCGGAAACGCCCAGGGCGTGCAAAATTTCCGGTGGCGTCAACATCCCGAAGAAGTGGCCGAAAAACAGCAGGATGATGCCCACATGAAACAGATTGCTGGCCAGCCGCATGTTTTTATTGCTGAGAATCTGACTGGAATGGGCTTTCCAGGTGAATTGATCGCGGTCAAACCGCGCCAGGCTGCCGAGCAGAAATACCGCGCCCGCCAGATAGGGATAGACGCCAAATAACAGGGTATCGAGATAACTCATCATCGTAGCCTCAGGGAGTTTTTATAAGGAACGGGCGGGCTGCTGCGAACCAGACCTTTGCGCCCACTGCACCGGCTGCATCCCGCCCGCCCGGCTGTGGCTGGCTCCACAACCCTCCGGATTCGCCAGGAAGGTCACTGCCTCCTCTTCCCAAATCTTGTCCATATTCACCACGCTCTCATCGNNAAGGTTATGACGTGCATGGCGTCGGTCAGCGAATCCAGTGCTTCGCCCGCTGGCCGCTGTGCCAGATACTCCAGAAACAGCGGAATATAGTCGGGCAACTCGCGGGCGTTCAGATCAAAGCCGTGCCGACGGTACATCTCCAGCAGGTTCACCATGGCTTGGCCGCGATCCCGTGATTGGCCGTGGACATGCTCAAACAGATGCAGCGACAGGGCGCGGCCCCGGTCGAAGGTCGCCACGTACCGCTCCTGCAACTCCATCAGATCGGTTCGCTCCATCTGCGCCATAAGCGCCCGCAGCGCCCGCCGCTCGCGCTCCGGCAACCACGTTTCCAAATCCGGCGCTTCCGCCATTTCGCCCAGCGCGGCCTGCATATCCGCCTGCGGGTAGCAGAGCAGGGCCGACAGGATTTTCAGGGTTTTCATCATTCCACCTCATTAGCGGTAGGGTGGGCATTGCCCACCCTACTTTCTACTTGGTCTTTTCACCAAGACTTGGTCTTTTCACCAAGACCTAGTCTTTTCCTCAAGCCTTGGTCGGCGGCTCGATCCTGATCGCAATCGCCCGGCGCGCAGTCACCTTCTTGCCGCCAAACAGGTTGGTCTTGTCCGTGCCCGGCGCGCAGCCGTTGCCGAAGCTGAAACCGCAGCCGCCGCGCTCGCCGAAGGCGTCGTAGGTGGCGCTGGCATACTCGCGGTGCGAGGTTGGGATGACGAAGCGATCCTCGTAGTTGGCGATGGCGAGATAGCGGTACATCGCCTCGACTTGATCGATGCGCAGATTGACCGCCTTCAGCACGTCTTCCCGGATTTCGCCGTCCACCACCTTGGCGCGCATGTAGGCCCGCATCGCCAGCATCCGCTCCAGCGCCCGCTGGACCGGCTTCTCATCACCGGCGGTCAGCAGGTTGGCGAGATATTTCAGTGGAATCCGCAGCGAACCGACATCGGGGATAATGCCGTTCATGCCGATTTGACCGGCCTCGGCGCGGGCCTGGATCGGCGACAGCGCCGGCACGTACCAGACCATCGGCAAGGTGCGGTATTCGGGATGCAGCGGGAAGGCGATCTTCCAGTCAATCGCCATCTTGTAGATGGGCGAATCCTGGGCGGCCTGCAACCACGCTTCGGGAATGCCGGCCTGGCGCGCCTCGGCCTGCACGGTCGGGTTGAAGGGATCGAGGAACATATCCAGTTGGGCCTGATACAGGCTCTGCTCGTCGGCCACGCTGGCGGCCTTTTCGATCCGGTCGGCGTCGTACAGCAGCACGCCGAGATAGCGGATGCGGCCCACGCAGGTTTCCGAACACACCGTCGGCTGACCGGATTCAAGGCGCGGGTAGCAGAGGATGCACTTCTCCGACTTGCCGGTGTTCCAGTTGTAGTAAATTTTCTTGTATGGACAGCCGGACACGCACATCCGCCAGCCCCGGCACTTATCCTGATCGATCAGGACAATGCCGTCCTCCTCGCGCTTGTAGATCGCGCCGCTGGGGCAGGAAGCGACGCAGGCCGGATTCAGGCAGTGTTCGCACAGGCGCGGCAGGTACATCATGAACGTGTTCTCGAACTCGCCGTACATCTCCTTTTGCACGTTCTCAAAGTTGTAGTCTTTGGAGCGCCTGGCGAACTCGGTGCCGAGGATTTCCTCCCAGTTCGGCCCCCACAGAATCTTCTCCATCCGCTCGCCGCTGATCGCCGAACGCGGGCGGGCGGTGGGCATGGCTTCCGACTCCGGCGCGTTCTGCAAGTGCGCGTAGTCGTAGTCCCACGGCTCGTAGTAGTCATCAATCGCCGGCAAATCAGGATTGGCGAAGATGTTGGCCAGAATCCGCCACCGGCTACCCTGCTTCGGCTCGATCTTGCCATCCTTGCGCAACGCCCAGCCGCCATTCCATTTCTTCTGGCTCTCCCACTCCTTGGGATAGCCGATGCCGGGCTTGGTCTCGACGTTATTGAACCAGGCGTATTCCATCCCGTCCCGCGAGGTCCACACGTTCTTGCAGGTCACTGAACAGGTATGGCAGCCGATGCATTTGTCCAGGTTCAGGACCATGGCGATTTGCGCGCGTACTTTCATGATCAATGCGCCTCCACGGTTGCGACTTCAGAGGGAATCTCATCATCCATCCAGTCCACCTTGTCCATCTTGCGGACGATGATGAATTCGTCGCGGTTGGCGCCGACGGTGCCGTAGTAGTTAAAGCCGTAGCTCTGCTGGGCGTAACTGCCGATCATGTGCGTCGGCTTGAGGACCGTGCGCGTGACCGAATTGTGAATGCCGCCCCGAGCGCCGGTAATTGACGAACCGGGCGTGTTCACGATTTTCTCCTGGGCGTGGTACATCATCGCCATGCCTTCCGGCACTCGTTGGCTGACCACAGCGCGAGCGGCGATAGCGCCGTTGAGGTTATAGGCATCGATCCAGTCGTTATCCTCGATACCCGCCTTTTTGGCGTCCACCTCGGAAATCCAGATGATCGGGCCGCCGCGTGACAAGGTCAGCATCAGCAGATTGTCGGTGTAGGTGCTGTGGATGCCCCACTTCTGGTGCGGGGTGATGAAGTTCAGCACGATTTCCGGGTTGCCGTTCGGTTTCCTGCCGATGATCGGCGCGACCGTCTTCATGTCCACCGGTGGCCGGTAGGCGCACATCGCCTCGCCGAAGCCCAGCATCCAGGCATGATCCTGATAGAACTGCTGGCGTCCGGTCACGGTGCGCCACGGAATCAGCTCGTGGACGTTGGTGTAGCCGGCGTTGTACGAAACCTTCTCGTCTTCCAGGCCCGACCAGGTCGGCGAGGAAATGATCTTGCGCGGCTGCGCCTGAATATCGCGGAAGCGAATCTTTTCGTGTTCCTTGGGAATCGCCAGGTGAGCATGATCCCGTCCGGTAATCTTTCCAAGCGCCTTCCAGGCTTTCACCGCGACGTGGCCGTTGGTCTCCGGGGCCAGCATCATGATCATTTCGGCGGCGTCAATGTCGCTGTCGATGCGCGGTCTTCCCTTGGAAACGCCCTCCTCCAGCACGGTGTAGTTCAGCATCGCCAGTGCCGCGACTTCATCCTGAGTGTTCCAGCCGATGCCCTTGCCGCCATTGCCGAGCGTGTCCAGCAGCGGACCCACCGAGGTGAATTTCTTATGCGTGTTCGGATAATCGCGCTCGACCACGATCAGGCTGGGCGCGGTCTTGCCGGGGATCAAATCGCATTCGCCCTTCTTCCAGTCCTTCACGTCCGGCATCGCCAGTTCGGTCGGGGTGTCATGCAGGGTCGGNNTTCGCAATGCCCTTGAAAATATCCCAGTCGGTGCGCGACTCCCACGCCGGGTCTACCGCTGCCGACAACGGATGGATAAACGGGTGCATATCGCTGGTGTTGAGATCGTTCTTTTCGTACCAGGTCGCCGTCGGTAGTACGATGTCCGAATACAGGCAAGTGGTGGACATGCGAAAATCCAGCGTCACCAGCAGATCCAGCTTGCCGATTGCCCCCTTGCGCCACTTCACCTCCATGGGCTTCTCGCCGCCTTCCTCGCCCAAATCCTTGCCCTGTACGCCGTGGGTCGTGCCCAGCAGATACTTGAGGAAATATTCATGACCCTTGCCTGAAGAGCCGAGCAGGTTGGAGCGCCACACGAACAGGTTGCGCGGGAAGTTGGCCGGGTTGTCCGGATCCTCGAAGGCGAAACCGAGCTTGCCGGACTTGAGGTTCTTGACGACGTAGGGCGCCGGTTCCTCGCCCGCCACCGCCGCCGCTTTGGCGACCGCCAGCGGGTTCTGGTCGAGTTGCGGGGCGCTGGGCAGCCAGCCCATCCGCACCGAGCGCACGTTGTAGTCAATCTGCGCGCCCTGCCACTGCTGCGGATCAGCCAGCGGCGACAGAATCTCGCTCATCGCCAGCTTCTCGTGCCGCCATTGGCTGCTGTGGATATAGAAAAACGAGGTCGAGTTCATATGCCGGGGCGGGCGATGCCAGTCCAGCGCGAAGGCCAGCGCGGTCCAGCCGGTCTGTGGCCGCAGCTTCTCCTGACCGACGTAGTGCGCCCAGCCGCCGCCGCTCTGCCCGACGCAGCCGCACATCATTAGCATATTGATGACGCCCCGGTAATTCATGTCCATGTGATACCAGTGATTCATCGCCGCGCCGATAATGATCATGGATTTCCCATGGGTCTTGTCGGCGTTCTCGGCGAACTGGCGGGCGACGGCGATAATCTGGGCGCGGGGCACGCCGGTGATTTTTTCCTGCCAGGCCGGGGTGTAAGGCACATCGTCGTCATAGCTGCCGGCGACATTGCCGCCGCCCAAACCGCGGTCGAGGCCGTAGTTGGCGAGCGTCAAATCGTAGACCGTTGCCACCAGCGCTTCGCGGCCATCGGCCAGCTTGATTTTCCTGGCCGGGACGTGGCGAACCTGAATCGCATCATGCTGAGTGCAAGCGAAATGCGGATGCTGCGTCGAACCGAAATACGGGAAAGCGACCGGCACGACGGCATCCTTGATCTCGTTCACCGATAACCGCAGTTGCGTTTTAGCGCCGGCCAGCGACTCCTTGGCCTCCAGATTCCACTTGCCGACCATGCCGTCCTTTTCGCCCCAGCGGAAGCCGATGGAACCATTGGGAACGATCAAATTGCCGCTGTTCTCGTCGAAGGCCAGCGTCTTCCACTCGGCATTGTTCGCCTGGCCGGCGCTGTCAGCGAGGTCGGAAGCGCGCAGGAAACGACCGTTGACGTAGCTGCCGTCCTCACGCGGATCGAGCATCACCAGATACGGGAAATCGGTGGTCTCGCGCACGTACTTGCTGAAGTACTCGCTCTTCCCGTCGAGATGGAACTCGCGCAGGATGACATGACCCATCGCCATCGCCACGGCGGCGTCGGTGCCCTGCTTGGGATGCAGCCAGATGTCGGCGAATTTGGAGGCTTCCGAGTAGTCCGGGCAGACCACCACCGTCTTGGCGCCCTTGTAACGCACCTCGGTCATGAAGTGGGCATCGGGAGTGCGGGTCTGCGGCACGTTCGATCCCCACATCATCAGGAAGGTGGAGTTGTACCAGTCCGCCGATTCCGGCACGTCGGTCTGCTCGCCCCAGATCATCGGACTGGCCGGCGGCAGGTCGCAGTACCAGTCGTAAAACGAGCCGCAAGCGCCGCCGATCAGCGACAGATAGCGCGAACCGGCGGCGTAGGACACCATCGACATCGCCGGAATCGGCGAGAACCCGTAGATGCGATCCGGGCCGTATTGCTTGATGGTGTAGACGTTGGCGGCGGCGATGAGCGGGTTGACTTCTTCCCAGGTGGCGCGGACGAAGCCGCCCAGTCCACGCATGGTTTTGTACTCAGCGGCCTTGGCCGGGTCTTCGACGATGGCGGCCCAGGCGTCCACCGGGTCTTTCTTGAGCGCCAGCGCCTCGCGCCAGAGTTTAAGCAGCCGCCCGCGCACCATCGGATATTTCACCCGGTTGGCGCTGTACAGATACCAGCTATAGGACGCGCCGCGCTGGCAGCCGCGCGGCTCGTGGTTGGGCAGATCGTCGCGGGTGCGCGGATAGTCGGTCTGCTGGGTTTCCCACGTCACCAGCCCGTTCTTGACATAGATCTTCCAGCTACAGGAGCCGGTGCAGTTCACGCCGTGGGTGGAGCGCACGATCTTGTCGTGCTGCCAGCGGGCGCGGTAGGCATCCTCCCAGCCGCGATCCTCCTGGGTGACGATGCCATGATCGCCGGAGAACGTGTCGGTGACTTTCTTGAAGAAATTCAGCCGGTCGAGAAAATGACTCATGATGATTGACCTCGCGTTAAATCAGCACGGCTTCTCCGCCCCGTTGCGGGCGTAGAACCACCAGTTGATGGCAATATTGAAGGCGTAGAACACCGCCGCGCCATAGAAGAAGGCGTTGGGCGAGCCGGTCGCGGCGAACGACCAGCCGATCAGCATTCCGAAGATGAAGGGGCCGAACGAGGCCATCGCCGCCGTCCAGCCGATGATGCCGCCGGCTTGGCGCGGCTCGAAGATCATCGGCATCTGCTTGAAGGTGCTGGCATTGCCGACGCCGCTGAAGAAAAACACGCCCAGCATCATCCCGACGAACAGCGGGAACTGCTCCATCGAGGCCGGATGGGTGTAGAAGGTCACGCCGATGGCGCAAGCCAGCAGGCCGATCCCGGACCAGTGGGTGACGATGGCGCCACCCAATTTGTCGGAAATCGGGCCGGCGATCACCCGGGCCGTGGCGCCGACCAGCGGGCCGAGAAAGGCCCAAGCCAGCGGGTCCGGGCCGCCCGGCAGCACCGTGTACATCTGCTTGATCATCAGCGGGAACGTGGCGGCAAAGCCGGAGAACGAGCCGAAGGTCATGATGTACAGCGAGGTCATCCAGAACCCGTGCCGGTTGCTGAAATGGAAGATGTCCAACTGCTCGCGGAAATTGGCCCGCACCGGCACCGACTTCAGCATCGCCCAGGCGGCGATGGCGAACACCACGATGAACGGCACGTAGATCAAGGCCGCGTTTTGCAGCCAGATCGGCTTGGCGGCGGCGCCCGGCGCGGTGGGCACGAAGGTCTGGGACGCGCCGGCCAGCGTGCCGAACAGGGCGAAGCCGATGATCCACGGCGTGACGAACTGCACCACGCTGACGCCGAAATTGCCGATGCCGGCCTGAATCGCCAGCGCCGTGCCCTGGAGCCGCTTCGGGAAAAACAGGCTGGTCGAAGGCATGAACGAGGAGAAATTACCGCCGCCCAACCCGGCCAGAAACGACAGCAGAAGGAGTATCCAGTAAGGCGTGGTCGGATCCTGGATCGCGTAGAACCAACCCAGCGCCGGAATCAGCAGCGACAGGGTCGAAAAGGTCACGACGTGGCGGGTGCCGTACAGCGGGACCAGGAAGGTGTGAACGGCGCGCAGGATGCCGGCGGCCAATCCCGGCATGGCGGCGAGCCAGAACAACTGGCTCGGCGTCAGCTTGAACCCGATGTTGGGCAGGCGCACCACCAGCGCGCTGACCACGAACCAGACGATGAAGGCCATCATCAGATTCAACGTGGTTATGGTCAGCGTCTTCCAGGCCAGACGCTTGCCGGTACTCTCCCAGAATCCCGGATCTTCCGGGGTCCAGGCGCTCAACCAGGTGCGGGGGTTATGTTCAGTCATCGAAAGATTGCTCCAGGTTGCGGAAAGGGAATGGATTGGATTCAGCAAATCTCCCCGGCTGCACCACCTCCCTTTGCCAAAGGGAGGCAGGGGGATTTCTCAACACGGCGTCTCCGCCGCCTTGCCGGAATAGCAGCGCCATGTGATCCACAGGCAACTCAGGTAGAACAGGCTGAAGAAAATCAGCGCCCCTTGCGGACTGCCGCTCAGGTGGATCGACGTGCCGTAGGCGATGGGAATGAAGAATCCGCCGAAGGCCGCGACCGCCGAACTGAAACCCATGGTGGCGGCGGCCTCGGTGGCGCCGACGCGCCGCGCTTCCTCCAGCGCGACCGCATCGTTGCGATCCGTCACCTCGCGGTCGCGCAAGGTGCGGAAAATGGTCGGGATCATGCGGAAGGTGGAACCGTTGCCGATCCCGGCGGCGAGGAACAGCACCAAGAACACCAGCACGAAACCCACCACGCTGCCGCCGCCGTCCGCTCCCGGCAGAAATGCGGCGGCGACCAGCGGAGCGACCGCCATGACTGCGAAGCTCCAGAATGTGATGGGCGCGCCGCCCCGGCGATCCGACAGCCAGCCGCCGATGGGCCGTACCAGCGCCGCGAGCAGCGGACCGATGAAGGCGAACTTGAAAGCGTCCACGCCAGGGAATTCGGTGTTGACCAGCATCGGGAAACCGGCGGCTAGGCCGATGAACGAGCCGAAAGTTCCGGCGTAAAGCCAGCTCATCAACCACTGGTGCTTGTGCTTGAGGATCGCCACCTGCTCGGCGAAGCCCGCCTTAACGGTGGCGATATTGTCCATGCCGAACCAGGCGGCGACGGCGGCGGCGACGATGAACGGTACCCAGATGAAGCCGGCGTTCTGCACCCAGATTGGCGTGGTTGTCCCGCCGTCGACGTGATTCTGCGCACTGCCGCCCAGAATCAGCAGCGCCCCGCCGTAAACGGCGATGGGCGCGACGAACTGCGCCAGCCCGACCCCCAGGTTGCCGATCCCGCCGTTCAGCCCCAGCGCCGTGCCTTGCAGCCGCTGCGGATAGAAGAAACTGATGTTGGCCATGCTGGAGGAGAAATTGCCCGCCCCCAGGCCGCACAGCAGGGCGATGACCACGAACACCGCGTAGTTGGTGTTGAGGTCCTGCACCGCAACGCCGATCCACAGGGTCGGCAACAACAGCAGGGCGGTGCTGAACACGGTCCAGTTGCGACCGCCGAAGATCGGCACCACGAACGAGTACAGCGCCCGGAACAACGCCCCCGACAACATCGGCAATGCCGCCAGCCAGAACAGTTGGTGGGTGGTGAACCCGAAGCCGACGTGCGGCAGTTCGACCACAATCACGCTCCACACCACCCAGACCGCGAAGGCCAGCAGCAGNNCGCGTCCGCTCAACCAGGTCCGCGCCTGCCAGTTCGGCGCGGACCTCGGCGTGCCGTTCCAGAATCTCCTCGCGCTCGTTCCTTTCGGCCACCCAGGTCCAGATCATGGTGACTACCACCAGCGCGAACATCAGCATGAAACAACTGCTGCGCACACCCACGGCGTCAGCGGCCACGCCGAACATGATCGGCAGGACGAAGCCGCCCAGGCCGCCGATCAGGCCGACGATGCCGCCCACTACCCCCATCTGGGTCGGATAGTGATCGGCCAGACTGCGATAGACGCTGGCCTTGCCAAAGCCCTGCGCCAGGCCAACCACGAACACCAGGATCGTGAACAGGACCACGCCGATGCCGACATCGACCGAAACATCGCCCTTGATGCCGTGAATGATCATCGTGGTCGGCGGATAGCTGAGCAGGAACAGGCAAATCAGGCTGACCCACAGCACCCACCAAGTTACGGTGTTGCCGCCCCACTTGTCCGAGGCCCAGCCGCCCAAAGCGCGGATCGCCCCGGAAGGCAGGTCGAAAAAAATGGTCAGAAACGCGGCGGTAGCCAGCGGCAGGCCGTATTCGCCGACGTAGTACTTGGGCAGCCACAGCGCCAGCGCCACGAACGCGCCGAACACGAAGGCGTAGGCCAGACCGAAACGCCATACCATCGGGTCGGCCAGCGGCAGCAACTGCTGGCCCAGGCTCGGGCGGACGCGGTTCGGGTCGGAGTCCTTGTCGTGTAGCGGGTCGGTATAGGTGAACAACCAAAACAGCACCGCCATCACTACCAGGGCGACGGCGTAGACCTTAGGCACCATCTGCCAGGCGCCGAAGCTGGCGATGAGCAGCGGAGCGACGAACTTGGTCAGCGACGAACCGGCGTTGCCTGCGCCGAAAATGCCCATCGCCGTACCCTGCCGCTCCTTGCTGAACCAGGTCGAGGTGTAGGCAATGCCGACTGCGAACGAACCACCCGCCAATCCGACGAACAGCCCAAGCGTCAGGTATTGCCAATACTCGGTGGCGTAGGACACCAGCCAGGTCGGAATCGCCACTAGGAGCATCTGGATGAAAAACACGATCCGCCCGCCGTAGCGGTCGGTCAGCAAGCCCAGCGGCAGGCGCACCAGCGAGCCGGTCAGAATCGGCGTCGCCACCAGCAGGCCGAACTCGGTTTCGTTAAGGTTGAGTTCGCTTTTGATCTTGATGCCGATGACTGAAAACATGACCCACACGGCGAAGTTCACCGCGAAGGCCATGGTGTTCATCGTTAGAACGGAAATTTGTTTTTGCTTGAGCGTAGCCATTGCCGACCTCGCGAAAATGCTGCGAGTGCAATATTACGGGTAAGCGAAAGGTAATAGCTTGATGCAGATCAAGGTTTTTTCTGAGCTTCAGACGCTTGCGCTGAATATCTACCTCTTTTGAGGTATTTTGTTTTATCTTGGCAACTCATTGTCATGGCTTATTTTTATATGAAAAAACCTGGATGTTTGGAAAACGTCTGAAACAAGAATACCCCCTTGGAGGTATCTCGAAATACTTGGGGATACCTCTCACGCCTCTGGTTTAATAGAACAATGTTTGCTTTTCTCCAGAGCTGTTTGCCGGACACACCGCCGCTTTCTGCGCGGGAGGCATTACGCACCGCTGTCGCCATCGGTGCGGCGGTGCTGCTTACCGGTATTCTCTCTACCCTGCTGGCGCCCAGCACCGGGGTTCCAGCGCTGATTGCCTCAATGGGCGCATCGGCCATCATTTTGTTGGCCTTGCCCACCAGCCCATTGGCCCAGCCCTGGCCTTTTGTCGGCGGCCAGCTAATCAGCATCGCCATCGGCATTACCCTGGCGCGCTGGGTTGAGCCTCCTCTGCTGGCCTGCAGCCTTGCCATCTTTCTGACCAGTTTTGCCATGCTGCGTCTGCGCTGCCTGCATCCACCGGGCGGAGCTGCTACGCTCATCCCCATTCTGGCTCATCACGAAGTGCAGCAATTTGGTTACGGCTACTTGCTCATCCCGGTTGCCCTCAACGCCATTTTGTTGCTGGCGTTGGCCTGGGGCGTCAATCGCCTCCTTGGCCGTTCTTATCCGCATCCGCCGCGCTCGCCCATGCCCGACCCGCACGGCGCAGGCAATCCGCTACCCACGGCGCGCACCGGGGTGCAAGCTGAAGATGTGCGTGCAGTGCTGGCCAAGGAGCGCGTAATGCCGGATATAGGCGCCGCCGAATTGCAGCGCCTGATAGCGCAGACAGAAGACAATGCGATCAACCGGGTGTTTGGCGAACTCAATTGTGCATCGGTGATGTCCCGCGAACTGGTAACGGTCTCTTCCTTGCAGTTGGCGAGCGAGGCTTGGCGTTTATTGCGTCGGCACAAGGTTGGAGCGCTGCCTGTACTCGACCACATCGGACAATTGGCGGGAGTAGTCACTCTTGTAGACCTGCTCAAGCACATTCCGATTGCAGGATTGCAACAGGATGCGCACACCCTGGCGGCGTGGCTATCTGGACAATCCGGGAACGAACCGCTGGTCGTGGAGGTAATGACCTGGACGGTCAAAACAGTGCGTGAAGATCAGAATCTGCTGGATCTAGTGCCCATGCTGTCTGATTTCGGCTTTCATCATCTGCCGGTGGTTGATGCCGGCGGCAAACTGGTGGGTATGATTACTCAATCCGACCTCATTGCCGGGTTGCACCGCGTGCTGGCGCAGCGGGCAATGAGCTGGGCCGTTCCTGGACAATAAAGCTCTCAACCCGATTGCGCCCGTTGTTTTTGGCGCGATAAAGCGCCTGGTCGGCGCAGGCCAGCAATCTCTGTGGATCTGTAACATCCGGCAGCGGCAACGCCGCCACCCCAATGCTCAGGGTGATCTCCAACGCGCCGAATTCGGGATGATGCCAGATCGCAGCGGCCACAGCGGCTCGCACCCGTTCCCCCAGTTCGACGGCGGAGTGGCTTTCGGTCATGGGCAACACCATCACGAACTCCTCGCCGCCATAACGGGCGATAACGTCGCCATGACGCAGCATCTCCCGTATCAGTCCCGCCGTATTCCGCAAAACCCAATCCCCGGCCAGATGTCCATGGCAGGTATTGAAGTCACGGAAATAGTCAATGTCGGTCATGACGCAAGCCAGCGGATTGCCGTGGCGCAGCGCCAAACTGAATTCCCGCGTCAGCACCTCACTGAAATAATGCCGGTTGTACAAACCGGTCAATTGATCCACCAGGGCGATGCGCTTCAAAGCCTGATAGGACTGGTGTTCATCAGCCAGGCGACCGTGCAACTCGTCGATGACCTGCTTGATTCGCAGCAGACTGGCGATCCGCGCCAGCATCTCGCGCTCGTTATAAGGTTTGCTCAGATAATCATCGGCGCCCACGCCGAGTCCACCCACCTTATCCTCAATAGCAGTGCGCTGCTCCGTCAGCATGATGATCGGCACATAATGGAGCAACCGGTGTCGCAGGCAGCGGCACACGCTAAATCCGTCCAGATCCGGCAGCACTACATCAAGCATGATCAAATCCGGCGATTCGCTTTCCGCCTTTTCCACTCCCAGGCGGCCCGTAGGCGCTACCGATACCCGATAGCCGGCATCTTCCAGCAATAAACCCGCATACCGCGCCTGGGTCGGGCTGTCCTCGATCAATAAAATGTGTTTCTGTCTTTCGATCTCGTTCATTCACCTATCCCCTCAGCCAATCCCACAAACGCGGCGCAATCTTGTCCAGCGCCAGCACCTCTTGCGCAGCGCCGAGCCGGATGGCCGCCCGGGGCATGCCAAAAATGGTGCTGCTGGCCTGATCCTGAGCGATGGTGCAGGCCCCCGCCTCGCGCATTGCCTTGAGGCCACGGGCGCCGTCATGGCCCATCCCGGTCAGCAAAACCCCGACAGCCGCCGCACCGTAATATCGGGCCACCGATTCAAACAGACAGGTCGCCGCCGGGCGATGACCGCCGAGTGGCGGCGCATCGTCCAGCCAGATCCTCCCAGCGGGTTTCACCTGCAAGTGATAATCATCCGGGGCCAGATAGACCACCCCAGGTTGCAGGGCCTCATACCGATCAGCCACCTTGCAGGGCAAGGGGATAACGGTCTCCAGCCAACTGGCCAATCCGTACACAAACCCTCGACTGATATGCTGCACGATCACAATCGGCAACGGGAACGCCGCGCCCAGTCCGCTCAGCAAGGTTTGCAGCGCCGGCGGCCCGCCGGTGGAAACGCCGATAGCCAGCAGGCGTGGGCGGGCTTTCGTCTGGAGGGGCAACAGGCCGGACGGTTGCATGGACAAAGGAGGAGCAGAAACCGTCGCCGAGGAACGCGCTATGCGCCGCACCACCGTGACCGCCGCCATCAACTTGACCTGGGTCAGCAGATGCCGCGCCTCCAGGCTCTCCGCCGGCAAGCCAGTGGGCTTGCTCACCACCGTCAGCGCCCCCAGTTGCAGCGCCTTGAAGCTGATCTCAAGCAATTCCGTTTCCAGTCCGGTGACCACCACTATCGGGCAGGGCGACTCGCTCATGATCCGGCGGATCGCTTCATAGCCGCCCATGCCTGGCATGTTGATATCCATCGTCACTACATCCGGTCGCAATTGGGCGCAGAGCGCCATGGCTTCCTCGCCATTGCGGGCCTCGCCGATCACCTGCAGGTCCGGGTCGCTTTCCAGGATGGCGCGCAGCAGCCAGCGCAGGGTGGGCGAATCGTCAACAATCAGGGCGCGGATCATACATGGCATCACTCGGTGAAACGCTTGATCACCGCCAGCAGTTCCTGCTGGTCGAACAGGCTCTTGACGATATAAGCATCGGCGCCGGCCTCCATACCCTGCAAGCGATCCTCCGGGGAATCCAGCGAAGTAACCAGCACAATTGGCAATCGGGACAAGCGAGCGTCGCTTTTTACCGCTGACGCCAAGGCAAAACCGTCCATCCGGGGCATATTCACATCGGAGACAAGAGCATCCGGCAGGCGGCTGTCGTCGCGGCGCAGCCAATCCCAGGCTTCCTGGCCGTCAGCGAAGACCTGCACCTCATAGCCCGCGCTTTCCAGGATATTCTTCTCCAGAGTGCGGGTGGTGATCGAATCGTCCACCACCACGATCCGTTTTGGTTTGGCGACCGCGATCCACAGCGGCGCGGCGGCGGTCGGCTCACGCTGGATCGTCTTGACCAGGTCGGCGACATTTAACACCGGAGCCAGCCGCCCATCTCCCAGCACCGTAACTCCGGCGACATTGCGCACCCGGCGCAATTGCCGTCCCAGGGGTTTAATCACCACCTCCTGGGTAGACAGAAAATCATCCACCTGTAGAACCAGACGCATATCGAGCGCGTTCAGCACCACCACGGGCAACCGGGTTTCACCCGCTGCCGACGGCTCAATGGTGGACAGACGCAACAGCCGGGCCAGGCTGAGCAGGGGCAGCGGACGGCCTTCAACATGGATAACCGACTGACCGTCCACTTGGCCGATGCGGCTGGTCGGCATCCGCAGGATGCGTTCGATGCTCAGCACCGGCAGCGCCACAATCTGGCCGCCGGCCTCGACCAGCAGCACCTGACTGGTGGCCAGGGTCAACGGCAGCAACAGGCTGAAAACCACACCCTGTCCCGGCTGGTTGGCAATCCGCACCAGGCCGCGCATCTGTTCCAGATTAGCCCGCGCCACATCCAGACCGACGCCGCGCCCGGAAATCGTGCTGACCTGGCGAGCGGTGGATAAACCGGCATGGAAAATCAGGTTCAACGTCGCCTCTTCGTCCAGGGCAGCGGCTTCATGGGCGCCAATCAGGCCGCGTTTGAGCGCCGCTTGCCGCACTGCCTCCGGATCGATGCCCCGGCCATCGTCAGCGACTTCAATCACCAGATGGTTGCCACGCTGATCGGCGCGCAGGCGAATGATACCCCGTGACGACTTGCCGGACGCAATGCGCTGGTCCGGCGCTTCGATGCCGTGATCCACGGCGTTGCGCAGCAGATGAATCAGCGGATCCTTGCTCAGTTCCAGAATCTGGCGATCCACCTCGATATCGCCCCCCTCGAGCTGCAACAGAATATCCTTGCCGCGCTCATGGGCCAGATCGCGCACCATGCGCGGAAACAGCGCGAACAGCGAGTGGATGGGCAGCATCCGGGTTTTGCGGATACCCACCTGCAACTCGTCAGTGACCCGTTGCAGATGGTTGCGATCACGGGTCAGTTGTACGCGCAGGGCGTTCAGATCGCCGCTCAGCGCATTAAGATCCGTTTCATGGCCGGTCAGGAATTCAGCCATCGCCGCCCATTCGCTCTCGCGTGGCGGCCCGCCGCGCTTTTGCCAGCGCTGATGGTGCGGGCGCGCCCGGCGCCATTTTTTCTGCCAGTCCTGCATGCGCTGCTCCAGAGTTCGCGATTGCTCGAACACCTGATCAGCATGCATCCGCGCCACCAGCAGTTCTCCCATCGCATCCATCAGCGCATCCAGTTTGGCGGTTGCTACCCGAACCGTATCTTCGGTGACGGTTAAGCGTTCGCCCCCCTCGCTTCCACCACCCTTTTCCAGGAGCGTGTCACTGGATTTGCCCTCCTCTTGCGGGGGTTGATCTGCCGAAGGAAGATGAATGCTGATGACCGAATCCAGAGGCGCGAGCGGAAACCGGGCTTCGAGTTGTTCATCGGACAACGGCGCACCCTGCAAATGCCCGTCCATTGCAACTCGGAGGGTATCGACGCCGGCCAGTATCCAGTTGAAATCCCGGGGCAGCAGCGTGGCGTCTTTTTGGCGGAGTGCGTCCAGCGCATCCTCCAGGCGATGGGCCAAGTGGGCGATGTCCTTGAGATTGACCGCACGCGCCGCGCCCTTGAGGCTGTGCGCCGCCCGGAACAGGGTGTTGATCTGTTCGGCGCGATGAGCGGGGTCGACGCCCTGTTCCAAAGCCAGAACGCCATGATTCAGGAGGCTCAGATGCTCATCCAGTTCCGTCTGAAAGATGGACATTAACTCGCGCCGCATGTCATCGGCTCGCGCCATAAATACCCCTCCTCCTGTATGCCGCGTGGCCGACTCCGCGCCTAGAGCTTATAGTGCTGCACGACCAGATTAAGCTGGCCGGCCAGCTTGTCGAGATCGAAAATGGCCTGCTCAATCTGGCGTATCCCAGTCTGCGACTGTTTCGCCCCCTGATTGATATCTTCCATCGCGTGGGTAATCTGGTCCATCCCGGCCAACTGCTGCCGGGCGCTGGCGGCAATCTGTTGCGCCGCCTGCGTCACCTGGTGGATTTGTTCGCGCATGGTATGGATTGCGCCGGCGGTGGTCTGGGCCAGACTCACGCCATTCTCCGCCCGTCGGGTACCCTGCTCGGTCACCATCACCGCCGTATTGGCCGCCTTTTGGATATCTCCCAGAATCCCGCTGACCTGGCGGGTCGCCTGCCGCGACTGTTCCGCCAGACTGCGCACCTCACCGGCCACCACCGCGAAACTCTTGCCCGCTTCGCCGGCACGCGCCGCCTCCATCGCTGCGTTCAGCGCCAACAGATTCGACTGGTCGGCGATATCATTAACCGTGGCGATAATCTCGCCGATCTGCTGGGTTTGTTCGCTGAGCGCCAGAATGGTCTCGGCAATCTGCCGAACCTGATCTTTCAGGCCAATCATGCCCTCCTCGGTATTCTTCACCGCCTGCAGGCCGCCATCGGCCAAAGTCAGCGAAGTTCCCGCCATCTCCGAAACCCTCTGCGCCCGTTCAGCCGACTGTTCGGCAGTGCGCCGCACTTCCTCAATGGTCGAGGTAGTTTCGTTGACCGCAGCGGCTTGCTGCACCGTAGTGGCGGCCTGCTGGCTGGTTACTGCGGAAATCTCGCGGGTAGCGCTGGAAACGCTGGCGGTCACTTCCAGGGTCCTGCCGGTCAACTGCTGCAAGCTGGCGATCATCTGCGCAAAAGCATGACCCAGTTCGTCACGCTCGGAATGTGGCTTGATGCTCAGAGTCAAATCGCCGCCGGCGATGCAGCGGGCGGTATCCGCCATCGGTTGAATGTAATCTTTCAGCATCCGGCGAAAAGCCTGGCTGATCGCGCCAATCTCGTCACGTCTCTGGATCGCCTGGGACTTTCCATGTTCATCGGGCATCGTATCCAATCCGCCCAGGTCGCCCTCCGCCACCCGGTTCGCCACGTTGACCAGCGCCGTGAGCGGACGGGTAATCGACCGGGCGGTCAAGCCGCCGACGGACAGGCTCACCCCAATGGCGACCAGGGTCAGCACGGCCACGCTCCATAAGATTTGATGGGTAGAGGCAATGGCCGCCTCGCTCTGCGCTTTAAGACGGGCCTGAACCGAGTCGCCAATGGCGGAAACGTGTTCGTGCATTTCCGGTCCGATGATTTCCAGCCCCTCCCTGAACAATTGATTTTGCCTGTTATAGTCGGCCTCCAGGGTTTGAAAACCCACGACGTAGGCGCGAATAGCTCCCTTGGCGTCGGCCAGCACCTGGCGCAAACCGGCATCCTGCAACAGGGGTTCCAGTGGAACGAGCGCCTCCGTTATCTGTCGATGACGCTCCTCAAAGTCTTTGGCCCATGCATTCTCGCCCTCGACCAGATATTTGAAAACATCCAGACGCATCAACGTCATTGCCTCACCCGCGATAAAAACATAATCACGTGCTGCCTGCTGGTTGGCTAACGTCAATTGCTTGAAGATCGCGTTCAGCTTCTCATCAGCCAGGGGTCCCTGCACATCCAGAACCTCAGCCAGAATCTTCCCCCTGGCGTTGATCAAACCGACAATTTTTTCAAAGGTCGTCTGGTAGTTTTTGAAATGGCCTTTGATTTCATCTAGCCCGCTTCGTTGTTGACTCTCGACAAAGATACGGTCGGCTGCATCAAGCAGCTCCTTGAATTTATTAGTCGTATCGGCATATTGATCGAGATCGGCCTGATGGTGATAACTGATGTATTTGTTGGCGAACAGGCGCAACCGGTAAACCTCCGAAATCAGATTCCGCACCAGTTCCTGATGCGCGCTCGATTCCTGACCAAGATGGGTAAAATCACTGCCGATCCGGTTGAGATGGAAAAAGGTAATGGCGCTAACGATACCCATAAGCGTCAGAATGAAGCAGTATCCCGAAATAATCTTGAAGCCAATTTTTCGATGATGAAACAGTCCCATAACGTAAATCCTTTGAGTAATGGCGGTCATTCTATGGGCGAGGCGTTATACAACAGTGGATNNAGGGTGCGGTTGCCATCCACTCTCATATTTCGTCATAAACGATCAGCTGCGGATCTGACAGCAATCGCTCCAGATCCAGCACGATCAGCAAGTCGGGCGAGACTCCCCTGACGTAATTCTGCACTTGCGCTGGCAATGTGGCCGGCGCTGAACCCAGACTGGCCAACGGTATCTCGCAAACTTGCGGCAAGTCATCCGTCAACAGCGCCAGCTCCATGGCCTTGCCATCTTTGCAAACTCCGCCGCATACCCGCAGAACGTGCGCCTTATCCGCTGGCGGGCGGGCAGGCAATCCCCAAAATCGCGTCAAATCCATGATCGAACACAGGTGGCCGCGCAGATTGAGAATACCGACAATAAAGGAAGGGGCGCAGGGTACCGGCGCCCATTGCAGGACGCGCAGGGGTTGGGTTTCATAGACCAGGGCGCTGGGTAAACCCATATATTCGGCGCCCAAATGGAACGTCACCAGTTCCAGAGTTTCCCGACTGTCGCGCGGCGCTTCCGGGATCCGCGCCAATAACCGGGCGCGTTCCTCCAACAGGCGCTGCGTCTGCGCCGCAGATCGACTGGGCCGCCATTGATCCGGGTGTTCCATTCAATTTCGCCTCAATAACCGGGAGTGTTCCGCAGCAAGGCCAGCACATGGCCGACAGTGAGATCGTCGGAACCGGGCAAAAGGGTGTCAGACGGCAATCGGCCGCCGAGACCGACCGCCTGGGCGCGGTGGCGGGCGGCAGCGGCGGACTGGCCTAGTTTCTGATACAAATCGCCCAGATGAACATGGGCCAGAATAAAGCCGGGTTCCAGGTAGATCACTTTCCTGAATTGCGCTGCCGCCGGTTCGATCTCCCCCTGTTCCTGCTTGATCAAAGCCAGCAGATAATGGGATTCAACCCGTAGCGGCTCCCGTTCCAGGGCCTGTTCCACCCAGCGCCGGGCTTCGGCCAGACGCCCGGCATTCGCCTCCAGCCGCGCCAACTGCTGGCAGGCCGCGCTATGGCCTGGTTCCTGACTCAGGCAGGCTTCAAAACAGCGGCGGGCATCCGCCAGTCGGCGCTGGCGCAGCCAGTCCTCACCTTCACGGTACAGGGCGGCGGCATTGGGCGGAACAACCTTTGGGATCATGGGTGGAGACGAAGGTGGAGCGGTATTGGGCAAATCACCCCTCCCCGGCGCTTCGCGCTTCGCCTCACCTGTTTCCTTGGTGGCCTCTTCCAGTGGCGGGCGAACTGGACGAACTGTCCTCCCCGGAATCTCCGCCATCTTTCCGGCTTTCTGGTAAACCGTGATCCCGCGCAGATTCACCGCCTGGAACGGGTGATAACGCTGATCGTTGGTTTCGCTGGCCCCAACCATAAGCCAGCCGCCGGAAGCCAGAGACTGGTAAAACCGCCCGGCGATAGCGTGAATCACCGGCTCCGGCAAATAAATGGTGACGTTGCGACAGAGAATCAGGTCCAGGCCGGACAACAGCGGGTCGCTTGGGGTGGGATAGGCATCTTCAGCCAGATTCAGGTACGCAAATTTGACCAGACGTCGCAGGTGGGAATGCAGTTCCAGGCAGTCGCCGTTGTCGTTAAAGTAGCTCTGGCGAATTGCCGCGCTGGTGTTGCGAAACGACCAGTCGCGATACGCCGCGCGCTCGGCCCGCTGTAGCGCTTGGCGATCAATGTCCGTAGCCAGAATCAGCGCGTCCCAGCGCTCCAGGTCAGGAATGAGTTGATGCAGCAGAATTGCCAGAGTGTACGGCTCCTCACCGCCAGCGCAGCCGGCGCTCCACAACCGCAACCGCCGCTGGGACTGGCGGCGGGCGATCACGTCCGGCAACAAGCAGCGCCGCAGGACCTCAATCTGTTCGGCATCGCGGAAAAAGTAGCTTTCATTGACCGTCAGGGTGCTGATCAACGGTTCCCAGATGGGGCCATCCGTCGGGCTGGCGGACAGGAGGTTAAAATAGCGCTCCAGGCTCGGATCGCCGACTTGATGCGCCCCTTCCGTCAGCGCCTGCGCCACTGCTGCGCGCCGTTTGTGATCGAACATCAGGCCGGTGCGCTCCAGGATCAATAACCGGAACCGCTGGAAATCACTATCGCTCAGCGTGGGTTGCGGTTTGCGCCAGGGCATCGTCCTATCCGGGATGGCGTTCAAGGAGCCAGCGCCAGTTGCTCGGCATCCAGCACCAGAATCAAGCGATCCTCCTCGCGGATGGTGGCCCGCAGCGGTTGGGAATGCGCCAGCGCCATGCACGCAACTTCCAGTTGCGCCAGATCCGGTTCCAGCACCTTCAGCACTTCATCTACCATCAGCGCCAGATACTGACCGGTTGCGTGCGTGATCAGCAGCCGGTCCGTCAGCGCCGGTGGTCGCGGGGGATAGGCGAAGCGCTGCCGCAGGTCGATGACCGGCAAGACCTGTCCCGCCATGTCGATGACGCCCAGAATCCAGGGCGGCTCATCCGGCACCGGAGTCACCGCCACCATCCGCACCACCCGCGCTACTTGGGTCAGCGGCAAGGCATAATGGTGGTGATCCAGCCTGAAAACCACATAATGACGCGCTGCGGATTGCGTTTCCCCAGTTACCGGCAGCCGGCCAGCGAGCGCAGAGGGAGCTTGATCGATCATGGGCCTGGATGGGAAGCGTTGCCATTCAAATTAAAGTTTAGCAGCCAACCCCGCTCTCTTTGGCTATTTGTTGCGCGAGCGGTTTTTAACCGCCCAAACCGCCGCCTCAACCCGCGAGTCCAGATTGAGCTTGCTCAGCAAATGCTTGACATGCACCTTCACCGTACCCTCGGTGATCTTTAACTCACGCGCAATCAGCTTGTTGCTGTAACCAGCGGCGATCAGCGACAGAATTTTCTGCTCTCGTTCGGTGAGTCCGGCGCTGTCCGCCGACTGGGGCTGATGGCTCTCATGGCGCAGGGAATCCGCCAGGATTTCCGCAACCCGTTCGCCGAGCGCCATTCGGCCTTGCGCGGCAATCTTCAGGCTGTGCAACACATCTTCCGGCTCCATATCCTTGAGCAGATAACCGTCGGCGCCCGCCCGCAGCGCTGAGACGACATCGTCCTCGCTGTCGGAAACCGTGAGGATGATCACCCGTGCGTCCAGACCAGCCGCCTTGATCGCCTTCAAAGTATCCAGACCGCTCAGGCCGCGCATATTCAGGTCGAGCAGGATTAAATCGGGCCGCAACTGGCAGGCCAGTTCCAGCCCATGCTGACCGTCGCCGGCCTCGCCAACCCGTCGCAGGGAATCCTCCATGGCGATGAGTTGCAGAATTCCTCTGCGCATCAGTGGATGGTCGTCAATAACCAGGATGGTCTGAACTTCATCAAGCATGCCGGGCCTCGCGGGCGGATTCAGTGAGAGAGGAATGCTGGGCGGCGGGTGCGAATCGCAATTGCACCCGCAAGCCTCCGGCAGGCTGGGGTTGCAGATCCAGAGTACCGCCCAGATAGCGGGCCCGTTCGCGCATGATGCTGAGACCAAAATGGTTCTCGCGTTCAGGATTGACCGGCAGACCGACGCCATTATCGCTGACGGTAATGATCGCTTCGCCGCTGTCCGGGGTGCTGAGCTGGATCGTGATGCGACTGGCGTGGGCGTGCTTTACCGCATTATTCAACGCTTCCCGGATAATGTGCATGACGTGAATCTGCTCGTTGGGTTTGAGCTTACATTGCCAGCTGGCACAATCCAGGTCGACGGGCACCGGTCCGCGGCGACTGAATTCCCGCGCCACCTCGTCCAGATTGTCTTCGAACCGGGGATGTTCCATCTTCAGGCGAAAGGTTGTAATCAGTTCCCGTAGCTGGCGGTAGGCGCTATTCAGCCCCTTGCGCAGTTCGGCGACGATGATGCACGCTTTCAGAGCAGTTTCCGATCCGCTCAGCGGGGCTTGCAGGCGACTGGTCTGGATCTTCAGATAGGATAGAGATTGCGCCAGCGAATCGTGCAACTCGCGGGCGATGGCGTTGCGCTCTTCCAATAGCTCCAACTGCCAGTGGTGTTCGGCCTGTTCCTTGGCCCGCAGCGTAGCGGCAATGTGGCGCGCCACCACTTCCAGCAGCGGCAGTTGCCAGGCGGCGACCGCTTCCAGGCCGGGGTTGCGGACGATCAAGACCCCGAACTGCAGTCCCTGATCCTTGACCGGGATTGAAAACATCTCATTGCGGGCATCAAGGGGATGGCTGGTTCCATCGCCCCGGCAGGCGGCGCAGTTCGGACGACTGCAAAACGGCGGGATGGCGGTCGAACGCGGCCGGGTCGAAAACACCTGCGTGGCTTGATGAGTGGTGGGATGCATCAGGCAGAGCGTGACCGATTCCTTGCCGGTCAGCGTCTCAATTTCGGTCATCAGCGCCCGGTAGGTTGTCTCGCCGGGTGCTGCTTCGCCGAGATGGCGGGCCGTATGGTAAAGCAATTCCAGCGAACGGTTGCTGGTGCGCAGCGCCTGAGTCTGTTGTTCGACCCGCGCTTCCAGATCGGCGTACATCGCGGATAAATCACTCGCCATCAAATTAAAGGCGTGGCCCAGCACCCCCAATTCGTCATTGCCGACATGCTGGGCTCGCGCCGTCAGATCACCACGCCGGGCTTGATGCGCCAGCTCCACCAGCTCACGCAGTGGCGCCACTACATGGGTATGCAATTGGTGCATGGCGACGAAAATGAGCATCAGAATCATAAATAGCGCGATGCCCTGCACCAACCGCAGCAGCAACATTTTCGCCTCGGTATCCTGCTCCAGCAGCTTGACGAAAATATCCAGTTTGGCAACGAAGTCATCAATCCGGTTCAGGGAATTCGTGGATGAGAGACTACTGGCCGCCAGGGTTTGCAAGGTGGGTTTCAGCGTTTCGCGCCAGGATGCACTGATTGCCTTGAGCGTCTGATTCCGGGGGTTGCTTTCCGCAAGCGAGATCGCGCCGGTCTGCCACAGCTGACCCAACCGGCGCTCGAACTCGTTGATCTCCCGTTCCACCGTCTGCAAGTGGTGATTGTCGGCGCCGTTGGGCTGTTGCAGGCGGGTAGCAATGCGATAGGACTGCATCCGCAGCGAACCCGCCAGGTTGATCGCGGTGGCGTCGCCCTTGCTGGATTCCGCGATCAACACCGAACTGATCATGCTCAGCAAGGCCAGCAGCACGATGCCGCCCATCGTCAGGCCACTGCGAAAGATAATGGATTCGTTGCTTTCCATAGGAAAAATTCTCTTGATGGCAAGGGGCTATGATGACCTAAATTATTTGGAACAGGCGGTGTCTCAACTCAGGCCTGCGCTAAACTTCAGGCAGTGGTGTGGGCGACTTGGATTTTGTCAATCCTGTCGCTGACCGTACTGCAAAATCCTCGCATTTGAAGGTGCATTGCCATGCGGAAAACTAATGAAACTACCCCGACCGCACCTGCTGCAACAGATCCAGTATCCGCACAATCTTCAGTAGCTTCCAGATTTTCCGTCTCCAGGCCGGTGATTGCTGAGTCTGACCAGGCCTCCTCGGCACATCGCGCCTATGGCATTGAACGCTCGTTACTTGGCACGCATATCCCTGAAACCATTGATCGGGTGGTCAGCGCCAATCTTGCCCGTGGTACGGGCGGCATCTCGCCGGCGGTGCTGTCCATGGCCTATCTCGACTGGCTGATGCATCTGGGCATGGCGCCTGGAAAACAGGCGCTGCTGAATGAAAAAGCGATCCGCAAGATAGTTCGGCTGGCGCTTTACGCCTTCAAATCCGGCCAGAATCCTGATACGCCGCCCTGTATTGATCCTCTGCATCAGGATCATCGCTTCGACGGCGAGGGTTGGCGACAATGGCCGTATAATCTCATTTATCAGTCTTTTCTACTGACTCAGCAATGGTGGTACAACGCCACTACTCGTAATCGTGGCGTCAACAAACAAAACGAAGCCATTGTTTCTTTCGTAACCCGGCAAATCCTTGATATGTTCTCGCCATCGAACGCGCTGCTTACCAATCCAGAAATTCTTAAGGCCACTATGGAAGAGGGTGGCCAGAATCTGGTGCGCGGCTGGAACAATTTTATAGCCGACATGGAATGCTACGTCGCTGGAAAACGTTTGGACAATGATACGGAGCAGTTCGCTGTCGGCCGCAATGTCGCAGTTACGCCGGGCGTGGTGATATTCCGTAATCATTTGATTGAATTGATCCAGTATCAGCCGACTACAGCGCAGGTCTACGCTGAACCGATATTGATCGTGCCGGCCTGGATTATGAAGTACTACATTCTTGATCTTTCGCCTCACAATTCCATGGTTAAGTTTCTGGTAGAAAAAGGCCATACGGTTTTCATGATTTCCTGGAAAAATCCGACGGCTGAGGATCGTGACCTCGGCTTGGAAGACTACCGGCAGTATGGAGTAATGGCGGCTCTTGAGGCTGTCTCTACTCTTCTGCCGGGGCGCAAGATTCACACCGTGGGTTACTGCCTAGGCGGTACTTTGCTGACGATCACTGCCGCTGCTATGGCTCGCGACGGCGATCATCGTATTAAATCGATCACTCTGTTTGCTGCGCAAACCGATTTTACTGAGGCTGGCGAATTGCTGCTGTTCATTAATGAGAGTCAGGTCGCCTTTCTGGAAGATATGATGTGGGATCAGGGTTATCTGGATGCTGATCAAATGGTGGGCGCATTTCAGTTGTTGCGCTCCAATGACCTGATTTGGTCGCGGCTGGTGCATGATTACTTGCTGGGGCAGCGCCAATCACTTAATGATTTAATGGCTTGGAATGCTGATCAAACCCGGATGCCGTATCGGATGCACTCCGAATACCTGCGCCATATCTTTTTGGGTAATGAGCTTGCTACCGGTCATTATAAGGTTAATGGTAGACCTGTTGCGATTACCGATATCCGCGCACCGATTTTTACGGTTGCCACTGAGCAGGATCATGTGGCGCCTTGGCGGTCGGTATATAAAATCAACTTGCTGGCGGATGCCGATGAGGTAACCTTCCTGTTAACCAGTGGCGGTCATAATGCCGGCATCGTTAGTGAGCCTGGGCATCGCCGCCGTAGCTATCAAATGGCGACCCGCAGCGATCAGGATCGCTATATTGATCCCGAAACCTGGCAGACTACAACGCCAAAACAGCAAGGTTCCTGGTGGCCGGTCTGGCATCTATGGCTGGCTCAGCACTCGGCGGATCATCAAGTGCAACCGCCACCGTTGGGTGTGCCTGAAAAGGGGTTGTATTCAATCTGTGAGGCGCCGGGGATCTATGTGCTGCAAAGGTAGCTGTGTAAGTGGTATTCTTTCTGGACTATATTGATGTTGCTGCGTTTATTGCTTATTACGGCAGCGCTGGCGGGATTTTTCTTTCTAAGCCGCTGGTGGCGTCGTTCTAAACGGAGCGTGCATGGTTCATATGTGGCCGTAGCGATTGGGATAGCAACTTTATTGTTGCTGCTGGCTATTCGCGGCGGTGCGGAAATTGCTGTACCTCTAACTGCTCTATTTATACCGTTTCTGGCAGGTTGGCTGAATACCGCATGGCTGAAGCTTGGATCGTCCTCAAAGTCTGGATCATCTAATAGCAAAGGGAGTTCCGGGGATATTGATCGAGTTGAGGCGTATCGGATTTTGGGCTTGCAGCCTAACGCCAGTGATGAGGAGATTCAGGCGGCTTATCGCCGCCTGATGCAGCGTGTTCATCCTGATCAGGGTGGATCAGCTTATTTAGCAGTGCGTCTGAATCAAGCACGCAAGGTGTTGCTTGGATAAGTGATAAGCAAGGTGTTTACCTTGCCTTATGCTGTTCCGCCAGAATTTGTCGCTTCTCGTAGCATGCTCGTGCTAAAGCCACATCATCCAGGAACCAGCTCAGCTCGCTTAGCAGCATGGCCTGTGGGCCATCCACTAACGCCTTGGTGGGTGCCGGGTGAAAGTCTATCAGCACCATATTTGCTCCGGATATAATGCCTTGGGCAGTGACATGCATAAGATCGAAGATGCCATCCGGTGCTGATTCTCGAGAGCCTACTGAGTGGGATGGATCGATGCATACGGGCATTCGAGTCAGGCGCTTCAAGACTGGCACATGACTGAAATCTACCAGGTTGCGGTGTGGATCGCCCATATTGGTTTTTACCCCGCGTAAACAGAACACTACCCGGGAGTTTCCCTCGCTGGCTAGATATTCAGCGGCATTAAGCGACTCGTTCAGAGTAATGCCGAAGCCGCGCTTAAACAGCACCGGGTATTCCTGTTGCCGCCCTACCGCCTTCAATAGCTCGAAGTTCTGAGTGTTGCGGGTGCCGATTTGTAGCATAACTCCAGTGGGCTGGCTGGCCTGCTCCAAGCACTCGTGAATTTCGTCCACATGATTTTCGTGAGTTACCTC
This sequence comes from Competibacteraceae bacterium UBA2788, assembly GCA_002352185.1. Lineage (GTDB taxonomy): Bacteria > Pseudomonadota > Gammaproteobacteria > Competibacterales > Competibacteraceae > Contendibacter. The sequence continues at coordinate 8,768 of DEHY01000130.1, read as the reverse complement.
CATTGCGATGACTTTAATACCGTACCGGCCAGCTAATTCAAATACATAGGGCAGGCAACTCTTACCATGGCCTTGGAAAGAATAAGGATTGGTGCGTGGTTTGTAAGCGCCCATCCGGGTACAGACCTGTCCATGATCGCGCAGTGCTTTTAGCATCTGCTCGACGTGTTCTGGCGTGTCTACGGCGCACAGTCCAGCGAATATATTCAGCGTATCCTGACTAAATTGCACGCCGTTGTATTCAAAACCGCTGATGCGTTGCTCGTCTTTGTGTCGTCCCAGGATGCGGTATTCTTCCGAAACTCGGATTACCCGTTCTACTCCTGGCAGCGCGTGAATATCTTCGGCGAATAGTTTGCTGGTGTCGCCGATTAGATAGATTTCAGTTAGTACTTGTTCAGCGCCCTGTACTTTATGGATTCGTGTTGTAACGTTGGGCAACTGGGATAGGTAATTGATTGTTAGCTGGTATTCTTTGGAATCTTCTGTGATGCTGGAATTTAAAAGAACGATCATGTGTTTTTTCCTGTGGGTAACTCTTGTGGCGTGCCGCCGGGTGCCTGCCAAGTATTCTTTGGGTTTGTGATCGGGTGGGACTGGCCAGATTGCGGAGTAGCCATTGCCATGACTGTATTTCTAGCGGGTTAACGTCCATCTGGGATGATGTAATCCATTCCGCTAAGATAGGGTCTTAGTGCTTCTGGAACCTGGATATAGCCCCGTTGATCCTGATAGTTTTCCATGACTGCGACTAGGGTTCGTCCTACGGCTAATCCTGAACCGTTGAGCGTATGAACCAGCTCTGGTTTTCCGGTGGCGGGATTGCGCCAGCGGGCTTGCAGTCGTCGCGCTTGGAAATCCTCAAAGTTGCTGCAAGAGGAGATTTCCCGATATCTCCCTTGGCCTGGGAGCCAGACTTCCAGATCATAGGTTTTGGCTGAGGAAAAACCGATGTCGCCGGTGCAAAGCGCTACGACTCGATAAGGGAGCTTTAACCGTTTCAGGATAGTTTCGGCATGACTGGTTAGTGTCTCCAGCGCGTTGTAGGAATCGCTGGGGTGGACAATCTGCACCAATTCGACTTTTTCAAATTGATGCTGACGGATCATTCCACGCATATCCTTGCCGTAGGAGCCTGCTTCGCTGCGGAAACAGGGGGTGTGGCAAACATAGCGTAACGGCAGTGAATTGGCGTTCAGAATACAGTCGCGCACTAGGTTGGTGACTGGGACTTCGGCAGTTGGAATCAGGTAGTAGTCCAGTTCTCCACTGAGCTTGAATAGATCGGCTTCAAATTTTGGCAGTTGGCCGGTACCGCGCAGGCTGTCGGCGTTGACCATATAGGGGACGTAGACTTCTCGATAGCCGTGTTCTTGAGTGTGTATATCCAACATGAGCTGAATGAGCGCTCGGTGCAGTCGTGCTAATTGTCCATGAAGAACTGTGAAGCGTGCGCCGGTTAGTTTTGCGCCAGCCTCAAAATCCAGTCCGCCTTCTGCGCCTAGATCGACGTGGTCGCGTGGGTTGAAATCGAATGGGCGTAGCTCGCCCCATTTCCGAATTTCTATGTTGTTTGTTTCATTATTGCCGGTAGGTGTGGTTGGGTGTGGAATGTTGGGTATGGTGAGTTGTAGATTAAGTAACTGTGTCTGAATAGCATCCAGCTCTATTTCAGTTTGTTTAAGTGTGCTGCCTAGGCCTGCGATTTCCTCCAGTAGCGGTTGTATATTCTGTCCAGTGGCTTTAGCGTGACCAATGAGTTTGGAACGGGTGTTGCGTTCGTTTTGTAATTCCTGGGTTTGTATTTGCAGTGCTTTGCGCTGGGTCTCCAGAATGTTGATTTGTTCTACTTCCAAGGTGTAGTTGCGTCGGGCAAGCTGGGTGGCTGTTGAGTCCAGATTATTTCTAAGTAATTTTGGATCTAGCATTAGGTTAGGATTCCCGGTTTTTTTGTAATTAGATGATGGTATAAGATGACCACCTTTTTAAGGCGGTCCAAGGATGGACCGCCCCACATGAATTAAGCAATTAGCTTAGATATCACGGGTCCACAGCGAAGCCATGGCCGGGCCGGTGCCAACGCACAACGAAGCGCCGCCCACAGTCTTACCCTGCCGCTCCAGCTCATAATACAGGCTAACCACGATGCGCAGCCCCGTTGATCCGACCGGGTGACCGAGAGCGATGCCAGAACCGTTGAAGTTGCAATTATCCGGGGTCAGGCTCATGCCCTGCTCTTTCAGCATCCGGCCAACGCCCAGCCATTGGGCGGCGAACGCTTCGTTGACCTCCCAGTAATCGATATCTCCAAACTTCAAACCCGCCTGCTTCAGAGCCTTGGGAATCGCTACTGCGGGGCCGAGGCCCATGACCGCAGGATCGATACCGGCATTGCAGATGCTAACCAGCTTCATCAGTGGCTTGATACCCAATGCCTTGGCCTTGTCCAGCGACATGATGACCACCGCGCTGGCGCCGTCGTTGATGCTGGAGGCATTGGCTGCCGTCACTACGCCATCTTTCTTGAAAGCCGTGGGCAGCTTGGCGATTTTCTCCAGGCTGGCGTCGGGAATGAAGTTCTCATCCGCATCGAAGAAGGTCGAACCTTTCTTGGACTTGAGTTCGACGGGTACGATCTCGCGCTTGAAAACACCCTCTTTAGTCGCCGTAGTACAGCGGTTGTGGCTGATGATCGCCAGCTCATCGCATTCCTGACGGGTGATGCCGTATTTGACCGCGACGTTTTCCGCCGTCATCGCCATGTGGCCGGGCACCAGCTCGTCAAACAGGCCATCGTGGATCATGCTGTCCTCGATGTTGCCCTGCCCCATACGGTAGCCCATGCGGCCCTTGGGCAGCAGATAAGGGGCATTGGTCATACTCTCGACGCCAACCGCCAAGCCGATTTCGGTCTGACCCAGCATGATGTTTTGGCAGGCGATCTCCAGCGCACGCATGCCGGAAGTACAGTTCTGATTCACAGATACGGCGCTGCTGCGGTGTGGCAAACCGACCCGCATGCTCACCTGCCGCGCCGGCAAGGAACCTTGCATCCCGGTATACAGCTGGCCCATGCAGATCTCGTCGATCTGGTCAGCCGGGACGCCGGACCGTTCGATTGCGCCCTTGGCTGCGGTTATTGCCAGATCGCGCGCTGACACATCTTTAAGGGTGCCCATGAATTTACCGATTGCCGTCCGTGCGGCGCTGACAATCACGACTTCTTTGAGAGCCATGCAGTTACTCCTCGATTGACTGGGTGTGGTACGGTATTTAGGCCATAAACTTGTAGGGAACTTGCAGGTGAAGTTCCTTTTGCTGCATCCGCAATATCAATCCGACTGGCGCTGACCGGATGGATGTTGGAAATTGACATCTTCCCTGCCCTGAAGGACGGGGATTCCTCTGTAGAGCGATAGATACCCCTATCGGGGAACACTGAATTTTCTCTGATCTCCCCTTTACAGCGCGTTGCAAAGGTGGCGCAACCTGCCGGCGACAGGGAGGCCGAACAACATGCTTTTGAACGCGATTCAGGTTTTACGTCTTCGTCTTCCGAAGACAACCGTATCCCTCAAGTTGCCAAAGAGCGTTGACATCGGGTGTGCAATTGCAGAAGTCCCGACCCGGCGGATTCTAGCAGAACAGCAGGCACTCTACGAGCGCCTGCATGCTCCCTCCCCGGTTTGAAGGCCGAGGCTTTTCGCACAAACTGAGTAAAGCTTATCTTTGGTGTATGTCAATTTTCCTTGTGATATTGAATAGTGATTGTTGGAAGTCTAAGATGATGGTATAAAAATAAATTTGGAGCGGGTTGACCACCGGCAAGTCTTGCCTGTTCTGCATAAAATAGGGTTTGATGACGCCTTCGGTATTGTGCATCCGAAAAGCACCACCATAAACACAACAACCCGTTTATCCAGACGATGGGTAATCATGGAATGCAGGAAAGCGCCTCAATGACCCTCGCAGCGGACAGCAATCTGCCTCAACTCAACAAGTGGGCAGCGATTAATCATGGCGAGTTCACTGATCTGATCGCTCAGCGCGCCCACAAACTGCTGGCTCTTGCTCATCACCTGTCGGCGTATCGCCTTGATACGCTTATCCTGACCCGCCCGCTGATGGCTGATTTGCTTTCACAATCGGCCCAGATCGAAGAATTGCTGGATGCCTATGGGGCGCGCAATAACCAGCAGTGGTCCCGAATTCGGTCGCTCACCGCCACTATGAAGCTGTTCGCTGATGTGGGTTACGAACTCCTGCATATTAAACATTCTCTGCCGCTTTATCGGCTCTTGCCGATCCAGCGGGATTTTGCCGCTGACACCACGCGTTCGCTGGACCTGACCCATGATGTCCTGGCGCGAGCGGCAGGCTGGATTCTCACCCAGGCTGCCCGTCTTGACTTGCCGCTATCTACCACACCCCTCAATCCGCAGGATTATGCGGAACCTCTTCCGCCTGGCCGTCTGCCCGGCGACCGCCCGGTGCGTCGGGTCAAAAGCACCTCGGAAACCGTCACTCACCTCGCGACCGCCTATCTGAATCTGGCCGCTGACAGTGAACTGCTCAACATCGCCGGACGAACGGAACCGGCTGACTATGCCTGCTGCTTTCCCAAACCGGTGAGCGAGGACAGCCTGCGCTATCTGAATTTCCGTTTTCACAGCCTGCAAGCGCTGTACGACACCCATGTCTCCGAGACTGAAATTGAATATCTGGACGCCGATCTACCCATTTTGCGTGGGCATATCAGCGTTATCTATCACTTGCTCGAAATCGCCACCCAACTGGTTCACTACTATGAACGTCACTTAAATATCCGCACTGGCGATTCGTCGTTGCGCCGCAAACCCGTAATCGCGCCCGAAACCCTGCTGGATATGCTGATGAGCTACTCGATCACCTATGCGGGGCTTTATCTGAATCTTGGACGGCGCCTGTGCCACGCCATGCTCAAGCGCTACGCCGAAGTCGGCACGATCAAGGCGCCAGTGCCCTCCTATCGCGGTTTTCATGTCCGCCCGGCCACCCTGGTCGCCAAGATTGTCCAGCACTACGGCAGCGATGTTCATATGGAGTTAGGCAGCCAGAGCTACGACGCCAGTTCGCCATTGGATTTGTTTCGCGCCAACGAGAAGATCAATGCGCAAAAACGGCGCTGGCTGGTTACGGAAATCGAACGTCTCGTGCGGCCCGATGGCGACTTGTCCGACAGCCAAATCCGAACCACCGTCCTGGATGTACTGCTCAAGCTGGCCGAGCAAGGCAAACTGGTCATCTATCAACAGCCGCTGCAACTGTCGGAGGAATTCAGTCAGGAGGGAATTTTGCTGGAAAAAGTGACGGCTGAAATCGCCCGCCTGCAAGCCACCGGGCAGATCGATATCAAGACCGATCTCAGCATTGCTTTCACCGGCGACAAGCGGGTCCTGAGCGATCTTAAACTGCTGGCCAAATCCGGTTACGGCGAGGATTGTTTCGGCAACAACATTGCACTGCCCAAGGAACTCGCGTATTTGCGCCGGTAGCCCCACCGCGACCGAAGCGGCGGCTCTGGGGGATGGATTGAGCCGCCAGTGGATGCAGCGTCTATTGATTGCCCAGATTGGTCGTCGGCGCCCGCAGCCGTTCCAGGCTGGGCATGTCATCGCCGAGCAGTGGCCGCAGATAGCTGCGAAAGGCGTCGGTTACGCCATTGCCGTCTGCGTTAATAAACTCGTCGGGCAGATGCCGGGTCCTGGCGGCGACATCCGCTAGGTTGGCGAGTTCATATTGCACCGCATAATCGCCGGTGCGCTTGATGACCACCGAACCATTCCTGTTCCGCCAGCAGGCGTAATGCGCCGCTTTCTCGCCGACTTCACGCGCCTCGCGGGCATCCACCCTGGACACTACGCCGGGGAATGAGCGTTGCAGATAACCGAAAGTGTCGGCGCGCACCCGCTTGATCCTCAACTGTTTCTGCACCACCTCGGCCAGCTCGTCGGCCAGCGCCCCGCCTGAAAGCTGGATATTGCCGTGAGCATCGGTCTGCGGCTTGCGCCCGGCCTTGTGCATCAAATCCACCGTCACCGGAATTTCTTTTCCCTGCTCGTCGCGGGTGGCCCACACCCCTTCCGACAGCGCCACAATACAGCGACCCTGCTGCTTGAAGACCCGGTCAATGTCGCCCAGATAGCGGTCAATCGAGAACTGCCGTTCTGGCACATAGATCAGGTGTGGGCCGTCGTCGTCGTGCTTGCGCGCCAATCCCGCCGCCGCCGTCAGCCAGCCGGCGTGACGACCCATGATCACCGCAATGTAGACTCCGGGCAGCGCGAAGATGTCGGCGTTGACGCCGCCCATTGCGCTGGCGACAAAGCGGGCGGCGGAAGGATAGCCGGGGCAATGGTCGGTGATGGGCAGATCGTTATCTATTGTCTTCGGGATATGGATGGCGCGCAGCTCGTAGCCTTCCCGGTCGGCGTGTTCACTCACGATCCGCACCGTATCCGATGAATCGTTGCCGCCGATGTAGAAAAAGTAGCGGACATCGTGTTTCCTGAACACGTTGAAGATGCGGTTGCAATACTCCGCATTCGGTTTGTCGCGGGTGGATCCCAGCGCCGACGAGGGTGTCTGGGCCACCTGTTCCAGATTATGGGTGGTGACTTCGGACAGGTTGACCAGATTTTCGTCAACAATGCCGCGCACGCCGTGCCGTGCGCCCCAAACAGCCGTGATCTCCGGGAATTTGCGCGCTTCGAGCGCCGCGCCGACCAAACTCTGATTGATCACTGCTGTGGGACCGCCGCCCTGAGCGATCACAACTTTGCCTTTTAAGCGACTCATTAGCATTTATTCTCCAATTAAGATGATGGTATAAATAGAGCGGTCGGCCAAAGGCCGGGGAAGTCCGTCGCCGCCATGCGTTCAGCCTGCGTCGCCGACCACATCCACGCCGGGCGGCGGAGTGAATTTCAGCCGGGCGGGATCAAGCGCGGGATTGCGCTCCAGCTTCTGGAAATCCAGCCGGGTGCGCTGGCCGAAGCTGTCTTCCAGCTCCAGACTGGCCAAGATTTCGCCCTTGAACGCCACCCGCAGCAACCGGAATTCGGGNNACCCCGCCGACGGTGAACGTCTCTTCAATCGGTGCTGCTCCGCTCAACAGCGCCAGCGGCGTTGAACTCAGCGCCTGATCCAGTTTCCGCACCGTCACCTGCGCCAAATCCACATCGTAGGCCCACAGCCGCTCGCCGTCGGCGACGATGATCTGCTCAGCGGGCGTCCGGTAATCCCAGCGGAACCTGCCGGGCTTCTGCATCAGCATCTGGCCGCTGGAGGTCTGCATCACCCGCGCCTGCTCATCGAACACCCGCTGGATGAAATCCGCCCGCAGCGATTGCAGATTTTGAAAGTAGCGCTGCACCGACGATGGGGTCGCAGCCCATGCCGGCAACGCCGACAGCAGACTCAGAATCAGGATGGTCAGTTTCAGTTGGCGTATCACGTTATGCTCCCGAATAAAGAGGTTCAGCATAGACCATCTGTTCGCAGCAACATTACGGGCGATTCGTTCCACCGGGAATCGAGGCTAACCCCCGCACAGCGCTTGGGCTGGATGGAGCCATGCAGAATTCAGAGCGCGTCGAGCGGGCTGAGTACGCCCTTGCCGCCCCGGTTGAGGACGTGGGTGTAAATCATGGTGGTGCTGACGTCCTTGTGGCCGAGCAGTTCCTGCACGGTGCGGATGTCATAACCGGACTGTAGCAGGTGGGTAGCGAAGCTGTGACGCAGAACGTGCGGGGTGCAGGGTTTGACGATACCGGCCCGGCGAGCAGCGTCCCTGACGGCTTTTTGCACGGTTTGTTCGTAGATGTGGTGGCGGCGCTGAAGACCGGTGCGCGGGTCGGTGGAAAGCACCGGACTGGGAAACACATATTGCCAGCCCCAACTCACGCCAGCCTTGGGATATTTCACTGCGAGCGCATTAGGTAAGTACACGTCGCCGAGACCTGCCGCCAAATCTCTGTTATGCAATTGGCGCGCTTTTTCCAATTGGTCGCGGAGTGGCTGGATCAGGTTTTCGGGCAACATCGTAATGCGATCTTTATCGCCCTTGCCTTCACGAATGATGATTTCGCGGCGTTCAAATTCGATGTCCTTGACGCGCAGCCGCAAGCCTTCCATGACTCTCATGCCCGTGCCATAAAGCAGTGACGCAATCAGCCACATCGCGCCATTCAGTTCATGCAGCAAGGCGCGGACTTCACGCGGGGTCAAGACCACGGGCAGCCGTTTACTGACCTGCGCCGCCGTCACTTCGCTCAGCCAGGGCAAATCAATCTGCAACACTTCCTTGTACAGAAACAGCACCGCCGCCTTAGCCTGATTTTGAGTGGATGCCGAGACCTTGCGCTCTACCGCCAGATGGGTGAGGAAGGTTTCAACTTCGGGTGCGCCCATCTCGCGCGGATGTCGCTTGTGGTGAAACAGAATGAAACGCCGCGCCCAATCGACGTAGGCGCTTTCAGTCCGAATCGAATAATGCTTGACGCGAATGCGGTCGCGCATCTGATCCAGCAGTTTTGGCGGGGGCGGCGAAGGATCCATCCGTTAAAATTTAGGCGTTATAAATTCAGAGATCAAGCCGTTATGGAAAATATAATTGTTGAAAATCAATTTACAATGCTTTATTTTTAAAGCCCGATGTTTGACTTATACAGCATGTGCCGCTACGGTTGTGGCAGACTAATTCTAGTTCATCGGCGCTACGCGCCGAT
>DEHY01000178.1 GCA_002352185.1 Competibacteraceae bacterium UBA2788 | reverse complement strand
CGGCAGTGGGTGCAGGTGCGCACCGAGAACTTCAAACGCGAGTTTGGGGACTGGGAGTACGCCGCGCATCAGCAGGCGATTGATGCTCTGACATCGGTTCCGGTTGATTTCAAGCTGGCCGAGACGTTGCCGTTATCCGATGCTCGGCATCTGGCGCTGGCGGAAACCAAACGGCGACTATTGACGGATGAGAAAGGAGCGGTTGCCCCCAGACGATTTGAAGCGGGAAACGGTGATCAGATTTGGGTTTCTGGGGCGGGTCTAAGAGAGTCCATTAGCAAACACGCAGGTATCCAGAAAATGCGGATACTTCCTGTTCTGGATCAACTCATCAAGAATAGTCATTTTGTGCTTGCTACGCGGGACGAGAAATCCGAGAAACGCGATAGCAAAAATGTATTGGGGTATCGGTACTACGTTGCCAAGGCCAAGCTGGATGGAAAGCCGTACTACGTCAAACTGGCGGTGCGGGAAATCGAAGATGGGGGGATACGACGCAAGTTTTACGATCATGACCTTTCGGAAGTCAGCGAGGCCACCCGGGAACAGGGCACGGCACACCTTGCGGCTGCGGGCAACCCAACGGCTATGGCCTCGCTTGATCATATTGTCCGCCACGGCTGGCAAAAGTTCAACGGCGAGGTCTCGCACGCGATAGACGCCAATGGCGAGCCGCAGTTTGAGGCAACGGAATCCGCGCAACGCTTTGCCCGCGCCTACTCGGCGGAGCTGGAGGCGGCGCTGGACAAGATCGGCCAACGTCCGCCGCAGTCGTGGCGGGCGCGCTTTGCCGGACTGATTGACGGTACGCACAAGATCCGGCACAGCCTGCGAAAAACAGGCTGCAACCGGATGATTTTCCATTTGAAAACGAACTAGAATCATTCATGCTAGGAATGCCGCCCATGCCAAATATCCAACGCCTGAATACCGCCGATGCCGATTTCTGGCCGCGCCTGGAAGCGCTGACCGCCTGGGAAGGCGTTGCCGATGAGGCGGTAATCGCCACGGTGCGCGAAATTCTCATCCAGGTGCGCTTACGCGGCGACGATGCGCTGTTGGAATACACCCACCGTTTCGACCGGCTGGATATCGCTCAAGCCGCCGATCTGGAAATTCCCGCTGCGCGGTTGCACCACGCGCTCACCGTTATTTCCCCCGCACAGCGAGCGGCCCTGGCAACCGCTGCGGCCCGCATCCGCAGTTACGCCGAGCGGCAGAAACTGGAATCCTGGCGCTTTACCGAAACCGACGGCACCGTGCTTGGGCAGCAGGTGACGCCGCTGGATCGGGTGGGCCTGTACGTGCCGGGCGGCAAGGCGGCGTATCCGTCTTCGGTGCTGATGAACGCCATTCCCGCCAAGGTCGCCGGAGTGCCGGAAATCATCATGGTCGCACCCATGCCGGACGGCGAGCTGAATGATCTGGTCCTGGCCGCCGCTGCGGTGGCAGGCGTGGATCGGGTCTTTACTCTCGGTGGGGCGCAGGCGGTGGCGGCGCTGGCGTATGGCACGGCGACCGTGCCCCGGGTGGACAAAATCGTCGGGCCGGGCAACATCTATGTCGCCGCCGCGAAACGCCAGGTCTTCGGCGCAGTCGGGATTGACATGATCGCCGGCCCGTCGGAAATTCTGGTGCTGTGCGATGGGCTGACCGACCCGGACTGGATCGCCATGGATTTATTCTCACAGGCCGAACACGACGAGGACGCTCAGCCGATTTTAATCAGTCCCGATCCGGCGTTTCTGGAACAGGTTCAGGAATCAGTGATCCGGCTCCTGCCGACTCTGGAGCGGGCGGAGATTATTGCCGCCTCACTGAACCGGCGGGCGGCTATGATTCAGGTGCAGGATTTGATCGAAGCAGCCCAAGTGGTGAACTTTATCGCGCCGGAGCATTTGGAGTTGTCGGTGGAAAGGCCGGATGAATTATTGCCGCTGATTCGCCATGCCGGCGCGATTTTCATGGGCCGCTATACCGCCGAGGCGTTAGGAGATTACTGTGCCGGTCCCAATCATGTGTTGCCGACTTCGCGCACGGCCCGATTTTTTTCGCCGCTGGGCGTGTACGATTTCCAGAAACGATCCAGCCTGATTTATTGCTCGCCGGTTGGGGCGGCGACGCTGGGCCGCACCGCTTCGGTATTGGCGCGTGGAGAAGGTTTAACCGCTCACGCCCGGTCGGCGGAATTCAGGCTGCCTTAGATGAACGAGCCTGCCTGCGCTGAGGCAGAATCTCAGCGAAGGGCCGCCACTTGAGCAAAAGTTTTGCAAGATGAAATTACCGGCTGATCTGCTCGCCGATTTGCGCGGGGGTCTGGTCGCCGCCGCAGTGGTGTTGCCGCAAGCCACTGCTTTCGGCGTAACCGTGTTCGCGGTCTCCCTTGGCGCCGCATCCGGCGCACTGACGGGCCTGGTCGGCGCAATCCTCCTGTTACTGATTTGCGGCGGCGGCGGCGGCGCGGTCGGCCTGATCAGCAGCCCAACCGGCGCCAGCATGGCGCTGCTGAGCGGCACGGCAGCCGTGCTGACCGCCGCTGGCCTTGCCCCCTCTGCTGTCGCCCCGGCCCTGTTTGCCATCACCATTCTCGCCGGCCTGATGCAGCTCCTGATCGCCCTCAGCGGAGGCGGTCGGTTGATGAAATTCATCCCTTACCCGGTCATCGCCGGCCTCACCACCGGCACGGGCCTGCTGATGATTAGATCCCAGTTCAGGCCCCTGCTCGGCGTCGGTCATGATGGAGCGTGGGCGCACTGGCACTGGTTGCCCATGGTCACCACAATCGCCGCTTTCGGCATCACCCGCTACGCTCCCCGCCTTTTCCCGCGCCTCCCCGGCCCTATTGCTGGACTGATCGGTGGGACGGTGCTGTTCCAGATCGCCCTCTATCACCCCAATGTGCCCGCCGCGCCGGATCACTGGGTCATCGGCGCTCTGCCCAGCCCGGACCAATTCCGCGTTGCCGCCCATTCGTTTCACGCCTGGCTGGCCTTGCCTTGGCCGCTGCTGCTTAACGCCGCCTTTGCCCTGGCGGTGCTGTCCTCGCTGAATACCCTGCTGACTTCGGTACTGGCCGACACCGCCACCGGCCTGCGCCACAACGCCCGCCGTGAGCTGCTGGCGCAGGGCGTCGGTCAAATCGCTGTCGGTCTGATCGGCGGCATGGCCGGATCGGCCAGCATGGGCGGCACCGTCACCGCCGTCCGGGCCGGCGCTCGCCGCTGGGCCGCGCCCGTCGCCGGAATCGTCTTGCTGCTCCTGCTGCTGCTGTTCAACCAGGCTGGACAGTGGCTGCCGACCAGCGCCCTAGCCGGCATCATCATTGCGTCGGCCATCGGTCTGCTGGAAACCGATATCGTGGCCTGGATCCGCCGTCGCCGCACCCGGCTGGATGCGGCGGTCGCCCTGCTGGTTACAGGCATCACGCTCGGCTACGACCTGATGATCGCGGTGCTGGTCGGGCTGTCCATTGCGATCCTGCTGTTCATTCGCGAACAGAACCGGGTTCCAATTATCCATCGTCGACTGACCGTCACCGAACGGCCTTCAGTGCGGCAGCGCCCGGCGGAGCAGGCGGAGCTTCTCGCTCACCACGGCGACCGCATCGTCATGTATGAACTGCGCGGCACCCTGTTTTTCGCCAAGGCCGACCAATTGTTCGAAGAAATGCTGCCGGACCTCGATCGGTCGGCCTGGATCATCCTGCACCTGCGGCGGGTGATTCAGATTGATTTCTCCAGCGTGCGGCTGTTGCAACAGATTGCAGCCCGGCTGGAGGCGCACGGCGGCGAACTGCTGTTCTGCGAAGTCCGTGAAGACCATGGGCTGGGCCGCGAAGTCGAGCGCACCCTGCGCCGGATCAGCCTGAACCACCGCAGGCTGAATGTTAAAACCTTCGCCAGCACGGATCTGGCCCTGGAATACGCCGAGAACGCCCTGCTGGGCGCGCTGGGATATGCGCCAACCGTGCTGGAGCAGCGCGTCGCGCTGGAAGCGCTGGATCTGTGTCGCGACATGAAACCGGTGGAAATCGCTGCGCTCGCTGCGGTGCTGCGTCAGTGCGAGCTCGACCAGGACGAACAGCTATTTGCGGCGGGCGATCCCGGTGAAACGCTGTATCTGGTGCTGCGGGGCCGGGTCGATATCCGGCTGCCCGCCACAGAGGATCGCTATAAACGACTGGCTATTTACGGGCCGGGCACCGTGTTCGGAGATATTGCCTTCCTTGATCCCGGCCCGCGCGCCGCCGAAGCGGTAGCGGTCAAACCCAGCGAACTGCTGGTGCTGAATCGGTCCGATTTCAACCACTTGCGCGACATCCATCCCGACGCTGCCATCGCCTTGCTGCTGGCACTCGGTCGGCAGCAAAGCCGTTCCCTCCGCTGGAGCGCCAAGGAAATTCAGCGGTTGATTCAGTGGTGAACTGTGCCTGAACGTAGCTTGGGAATGGCGGCATGGCGGTTACGCCAAGGTTGTGCGCGTCCCTAGTATAGGGTTGTCACGAGATATTGGCCCAAGCGGCGAGGAAGGAAGCGGTATTTTTGGCGTAGCGGGTCGTGCGCCATCTCCAGTCAGTGCTTATTACTGAAACGGCAGATGAGTTCAAAGTGATCATGCATGTTCAGATGATGCCTTCGATTCCAAGTTACCACCCTGGGAAATGAGTAGGGTTGGTTAAAAAAAGAACTATGCCTGATTTTGTGCGGAAGGTGCCGCACGCCGATGCGTGCGATGGGATAGTTCTGCAAAAACCTCACACGGCCAGCGCGATTAACTTGTTGAATTGATTAGTAACAATGATCTAGCGGCATTCCGGGCATGAAACACCCCTCGCCGTTTGGGAGAGGGGTTGGGCATGAAACACCCCTCGCCGTTTGGGAGAGGGGTTGGAAGTGAGGGAATTTACGCAGCGACCGCAGCCGCCATGCGCTCGATGATCGTCTTGATCCGGGCGTGCTTCATCTTCATGGCCGCCTTGTTGACGATGAGCCGCGAACTGATGTCGGCGATGTGTTCCAGCGGCGCCAGCCCGTTGGCCTTCAGGGTGTTGCCGGTGTCGACCACATCCACGATGTAGTCGGCCAGCCCGACCAGCGGCGCCAGTTCCATCGAGCCGTACAGTTTAATCACTTCCACCTGGCGACCCTGATCGGCGAAATAGCGGCGGGTGACGTTGGGGTATTTGGTGGCGATGCGGGGTCGGCTGCGTTGCGGGCGGTGGTCGGGATCGCCCGCGACCATCAATCGGCAGCGGGCAATGTTCAAATCCAGCGGTTCGTAGAGACCTTCGCCGCCGTGTTCAATCAGGACATCCTTGCCCGCGACACCGAGATCGGCAGCGCCATATTGAACATAGGTCGGCACGTCGGTCGCTCGGATAATGACCAGTTTAACGTCAGGTTGATTGGTGTCGAGAATGAGCTTGCGGCTGGTTTCGGGGTCATCGGTCGGCGTGATGCCCGCCGCCGCCAGCAGCGGCAAGGTTTCCCGGAAGATGCGGCCCTTGGATAGGGCAATGGTCAATGGCGCGGTCATCGGCGATCAACCCGGCGTCCGGCGGATCCGGGCGCCCAAGTGCGACAGCTTTTCCTCGATGCAGTCGTAGCCGCGATCAATGTGGTAGATGCGGTCCACGACCGTGTCGCCGTCCGCGACCAGGGCCGCCAGGACCAGGCTGGCCGAAGCCCGCAAGTCGGTCGCCATCACCGGCGCTCCAGTCAGTCTGGGGACGCCGATGCTAATGGCGGTGTTGCCTTCCAGTTCGATGTTTGCGCCCATTCGATGCAACTCTTGAACGTGCATAAAGCGGTTTTCAAACACGGTCTCGGTAATCATGCCGACGCCTTCGGCGACCGAATTCAGGGCGACGAATTGCGCCTGCATATCGGTAGGAAAAGCGGGGTAGGGCGCGGTGCGAATGCGCACGGCCTTGGGGCGACCGCCGTTCATGTCCACTTCGATCCAGTCGGGGCCGGTATTGACCCAGGCGCCGGCTTCCTCCAGTTTGAGCAGCACCGCTTCCAGATTGTCCGGACGAGTATCCTTGACCTTGACCCGGCCACCGGTAATGGCGCCGGCGAGCAGGTAGGTGCCGGTTTCAATCCGATCCGGCAGCACCTGGTAATTGGCGCCGTGCAGGCGCTCCACCCCTTCAATCACCAGGGTATCGGTGCCGGCCCCGTCAATCTGCGCGCCCATCGCGATCAGGCAGTTGGCCAAATCCACCACTTCCGGTTCGCGGGCGGCATTTTCGATAATCGTGACGCCTCGCGCCAGGGTGGCGGCCATCAGCAGATTTTCGGTGCCGGTCACGGTCACCAGATCCAGAACGATGCGCGCACCGTGCAGGCGGTCGGCGCGGGCGCGAATGTAGCCGTTTTCGACCTTGATCCTGGCGCCCATCGCCTCCAGCCCCTTGATGTGCAGATTCACCGGGCGCGAGCCAATGGCGCAACCGCCCGGCAGCGACACCTCGGCTTGACCAAAGCGGGCCACCAGCGGCCCCAGCACCAGGATCGAGGCGCGCATGGTGCGCACCAGTTCATAAGGCGCCTGAAAGCTGCGGATGGTGCGCGGGTCCACCTGGATGTTCATCCGCTCGTCCACCACCAGATCCACGCCCATCCGGCCTAACAGCTCCATGGTCGTGGTGACATCCTGCAAATGCGGGACGTTGCGGATGGTCATGGGGGCGTCGGCCAGCAGCGTAGCGGCCAGAATAGGCAGCACCGCGTTCTTGGCGCCGGAGGCTCGCAGTTCGCCCTGTAGCGGAACACCGCCATTAATAATCAGCTTGCTCATTAAAAAATGATCCCGCAATTCAGGATTGCAATTTTTGCCAGGCGTCCGGCGTGTAGGTTTTGAGAGCCAGGGCGTGAATTTCCTCGCGTTTCAGCCGCTCGCCCAGCGCTGCGTAAACCAGCCGGTGTTGCTGCACCGGGGCTTTACCGGCGAAGGCGGCGCTGACGACGACCGCCTCAAAATGGACGCCATCATCGCTGCGGACGGTAGCCCGCGCACCCGGTAGTTGTTCTTCGATCAGAGCTTCGATTTCTTGCGTATGCATGGCGCGATTCAGCCTTCATGGAGTAGACCGGGCATCCTGCCCGGCGGGTTGTCAGCGATTCAGGCAAGCCGGATGCCTATTCTGCATCAGCGGCATTCCATCACAGGGAAATTGATACAGCAGGGATCAATGGATGAAGCAGCGTGACAGGTCTGTCAGACCAGCGGGAGTACCGTATCCAAATCAGCGATGGTGATGATCGCCCGCATCTGCGCCGGGACGTTGACGAAAATCAGTTCTTGCCCCTGACGCCGGGTTCGACCTAACCATTCCACCAGCAAAGCGACCCCGGCGCTGTTGGCGCGGCTGATCCCGCTCAGGTCAATCCGGGAGGGTGGGGCGGCGGCAAACAGGGATTCCGTTGCGTTCCATAACTCAGCGACCGAATCAAAATCCAGCTCGCCCCGGATGCGCAGGGTTTCGCCATCGCGGTCGGTTGTCGCCGTTGCCATCAGCGTTCGCCCAGTGTGCTGTTGCGCTGCCGCAGATCAGCGATTAACGCATCCAGGCCATTGTTGCGAATCTGGCTGGCAAAGGTGCTGCGATAGTTGGTGACCAGGCTGACCCCTTCGACGGTCACGTCATAGACCCTCCAGACATCATTGCCGAGATGCATGCTGTAATTGATCGGAATCGGCTGGCCGGTTTTTGGTTTGACTTCGGTTCTGACCGTCGTTTCGTTACCGTCCGCCATGGCCGGTTGCGGCAACACTCGAATCTCCTCATCTGAATATTCCAGCAGCGCCTTGGCGTAGGTGCGAACCAGCAGGGTGCGGAATTCCTCGGTGAAACGACGGCGCTGCTCCGGCGTGGCCTGTTGCCAGGCCCGGCCCAGCACCCAGCGCGACATCAGCTCGAAATCGAAATTCGGCAGCACAATCTGATGGACCAGTTCATACAGCCGGCCCGGATCGCGGTCGAGCGCCGTGCGGTTCTTGCGCAGAGCATCGACCATCCGCGCCGAGGTGTCCTGCACTACATCCTGGGGCGCACGGGCGGCGGCCCAGAGGGCGTTGCCGCCCAGTATGAGCAGGAACAATCCGAGAGCAATCGTTTTCTTCATCGTCGCCGCAATTCCTTCACTGACTACTCGTTGTTCAGGGCGTCTTGGCCGGTGGCGGATCGCCCGATACCGCGTTGGTGAGCATCCGTCCGATCAGTTTTTCCAGCACCAGCGCCGACTGGGTGAGCTTGAGGGTGCTGCCGTTCTTGAGAGCGCTGTCCATGCCGCCCGGTTCCAAACCGACGTATTGTTCGCCCAGCAGGCCGGAGGTCAGGATGCTGGCGCTGGAATCTTCGGGCAGATGATCATAACGGGGGTCAATGGACAGGATGACGACCGCTTCGTAGCGTTGCGGATCGAGATCAATGCCCACCACTCGCCCGATCCGCACTCCGCCCAGCGTGACCGGAGCGCGAACCTTGAGGCCGCCAATATTTTCAAAGCGTGCCGTCACCCGGTAGCCTTTGTCCTCGCCAATGCTGGCGATATCGCTGACTTTAAGCGCCAGCAGGAAGAGCGCCGCCAGCCCCAGTACGACGAACAAGCCGACCGCCAGTTCCAGATTATTTTTTTTCGCCATGATTACCAGACTCCGAACATGAGCGCGGTCAGCAGGAAATCCAGCCCCAGCACGGCCAGCGAGGTGGACACCACGGTGCGGGTGGTGGCGAGGCTGATGCCTTCCGAGGTGGGCTGCGCCTCATAACCCTCGAATAGCGCAATCCAGTTGGCCGCTACGCCGAATGCCAGGCTCTTGAAGACGACGCCGTTTACCACATCGGTGAAGAAATGCACTTTCGCCTGCATTTGCGCCCAGAATGCGCCGCCGTCCACGCCCAGTTGCACGACCGCCACCAGATAGCCGCCCAGAATGCCGACCGCAGTGAAAATGCCGGTCAGCAGGGGGACGGCGATAAACCCGGCCAGAAACCGGGGCGCCAGCACCCGCTGGAAGGGATCGACCGCCATCATTTGCATACTGGCGAGCTGCTCGGTCGCTTTCATCAGCCCGATCCCGGCGGTCAGCGCCGATCCGGCCCGACCGGCGTAGAGCAGCGCGGTCAGCACCGGCCCCAATTCACGAATCAGCGACAGCGCCACTACCGTGCCCAGCGACGAGGTCGCGCCAAAATCCACCAGATTGGCGTAGCCTTGCAGCCCTAGCACCATCCCGACAAACAGGCCCGATACCAGAATAATCGGCAGCGACAGGACGCCAACTGTGTGCAACTGTTTCACCAGCAGGCCGGGACGCTGCAACAGGAAGGACAGCGCGCCCAGTAGGCGCAGGAAGAACAGATTGGCCCTTCCCAGTCGCGCCAGCGGATCGAGGACGCTCTGCCCCAGCCGGGTCAGCGCCGCGATCATGCCGCCGCGCTCGCCAGTAAATCGGCAGGGTAGGGCGGCGCCGGATAGTGGAATGACACCGGGCCATCAGGCAGGGCGCGCATGAACTGAGCGACCCAGGGTGAGGTTGAGCGCCCCAGCGCTTCGGGCGCGCCGTGTTCCATCACCCGACCATCAGACATCAGGTAAAGATAATCAGCGATGGCGGCGGTTTCCTTAACATCATGCGAAACGATGATGCTGGTCAGACCGAGCGCGTCGTTGAGGGTGCGAATCAGTTTGATCAGCACTCCCATTGAAATCGGATCCTGGCCGGCGAAAGGCTCATCGTACAGGATCATCATCGGATCAAGGGCGATGGCGCGGGCCAGCGCCACCCGCCGCGCCATGCCGCCGGACAGTTCCGCCGGCATCAACTCGCGGGCGCCGCGCAGACCGACCGATTCCAGTTTCATCAGCACCAGAGTGCGAATCAGGTGATCCGGCAGGCGGGTATGTTCGCGCAGGGGGAAGGCGACATTGTCGAACACGCTCAGGTCGGTGAACAGCGCGCCGCTCTGGAACAGCATGCCCATGCGTTTGCGCAGGTGATACAACTCGCGCCGCCCCAGTTCATGGATGCAGGCCCCGTCCACTTCAATCCGGCCGGCATCAGGGCGAATCTGGCCGCTGATCAGCCGCAGCAGCGTAGTTTTTCCCGCGCCGCTTGGCCCCATGATCGCGGTAATCCGTCCACGCGGAATATCCAGATCCACATCCTGGAAAATAATCCGGTCGCCACGATGGAACGACAGCCCGCGTGCGGTGACCAGCGGATCGCCGCCGGGCGACGCAGGATCAAAGGGAGAGGCAATGACGGACATTCAGGTACGTAACCGGTTGAAAACAGCAGCGGATCAGGTTGTGGAAACACAATAGTTTCCGGTCAAGCCGCCGGCAAGTCAAATAAGGTCGCAATCCGATCCGAAGATCGGATTGCACCAATGGTCTTGGCATTTGCCTGCGGATACGACTATCTTTCGCGGACGGCATACCCGCCGACTCATGAGTTGGCGCGGGTATTCCTTACATCGGCGCAGGTTGTCTGCGCAAGCGATACCGGTTCCCGACCCAGTTTTCGGATCGATCCTGACCCTGCTGGATAGCCTATGCTTTGCAGAGTCGGATTGCTCCGATACTCATTCAACCCACGAGCTGTGCAAAGGCAGGATCATGACCAAGAAATATATCTACAAGTACACCGAAGGCGATGGCAAGAATAAAATGCTGCTGGGCGGCAAGGGCGCCAACCTGTGCGAAATGACGCAGATCGGCCTGCGGGTGCCGCCGGGCTTTGTGATCAGCACCGAAGCCTGCCTGGACTACATCGCCAGCAACCGCCTGCCCGACGGAGTCATGGACGATGTGCGGGCGCATATGGCGTGGCTGGAGCAGGAAACCGGCAAGCAGTTCGGCGGCGCGGATAATCCGCTGCTGGTGTCGGTGCGTTCCGGTTCTTCCATGTCCATGCCGGGCATGATGGACACCATTCTCAACCTTGGCCTGAATGAAAAGACTTTGGCCGGGCTGATCAGGCTGACCGGCAATGAGCGGTTCGGCTATGACGCCTATCGCCGCTTCATCCAGTTGTTCGGCAAGATTGCGCTGAACGTGGATGATCATTTCTTCGACGAACACTTCGAAGCGATCAAGCGCCGNNCAGACCGGTCGCCCCTTCCCGCAAGACCCCTACGAGCAACTGGAACTGGCGATCAAAGCGGTGTTCGGCTCCTGGATGGGTCAGCGCGCCGTGGATTACCGCCGCGAATTCAAGATCACCCCGGAGCAGGCTAACGGCACCGCAGTCAATATCGTGACCATGGTGTTCGGCAACATGGGCAACGATTGCTCCACCGGCGTGGGTTTCACCCGCGATCCCGGCACCGGCGAGAACGTGATGTACGGCGAATACCTGGTCAACGCCCAGGGTGAAGACGTGGTGGCGGGCATTCGCACCCCGAAGCCGGTCGCGGAAATGAAAGACGAAATGCCGGATTTGTACCGGCAACTGGTGGAGTTGCGTAACAAGCTGGAAGGTCATTACCACGAGGTGCAGGACTACGAGTACACCATCGAAAAGGGTGTGCTGTACTGCCTGCAAACCCGCAATGGCAAGATGAACGCCCAGGGCATGGTGCGCAGCTCGGTGGAAATGGCCAACGAGGGCTTGATCACCCGCGAGAAAGCGCTGTTGCGGATCGACCCGGAATCGCTGGAACAGATGATGTTCCCGCAGCTCGACCCCAAGCATAAAGCCGCGCCGGCGGCGGTGGGCATGGGCGCATCGCCGGGCGCATCGTCCGGCAAGATCGTGTTCGACGCCGACACGGCGGTGAAGCGTGGACGCGGCGCGGGCGAGAAAATCATCCTGATGCGCGAAGAGACCAAACCGGAAGATATTCACGGCTTCTTCGCGGCGGTCGGCATTCTGACCAGTCGCGGCGGCAAGACCTCGCACGCGGCGGTGGTCGCACGCGGCATGGGCAAGCCCTGCGTGGTCGGCGCGGAAGCCATTCATGTCAACGTTCATCAGCGCCAGGCGATCATCGGCGACAAGGTGCTGCATGAGGGCGACGTGCTGACGATTGATGGCGGCACCGGCGCGGTGTACTTCGGCGATGTGCCGACGGTCGAACCGGAATTTACCCCGGAATTGCGCACCCTGTTGGGCTGGGCCGACGAAATCGCCACCCTCAAGGTGATGGCGAATGCGGATACCCCGGATGCCGCCCAGCGCGCTTCCAACTACGGGGCGATGGGCATCGGCCTGTGCCGCACCGAGCGCATGTTCAACGCCAAGGAGCGGTTGCCCACCGTACTGGAGATGATCCTGGCCGAGACCACCGAGGACCGCGAAGCCGCCTTGGCCAAGCTGCTGCCGATGCAGCGCAGCGACTTTAAGGAAATCTTCCGGGCCATGGCGCCGCGTCCGGTCACGGTGCGCCTGCTCGATCCGCCGATTCACGAATTCCTGCCGTCCGAGCAGACCCTGATCGACGACATTGAGCATCTGCGCCATCTGCGCCAGACCGCGCAGGGTCTGGAGGCGATCAGCCAGATTCTCGGCCAGGTGAATCCGAAGGCGGTCGAGCAGCTCGGTATTCTCAACGACAGCCACCTGGTGGCTGACGTGCTGGCCAAGAAGGAAGAAATCCTGCAGAAGGCGCGTGCGCTGCACGAAATCAACCCGATGCTGGGTCATCGCGGCGTCCGGCTGGGCCTGACCTATCCTGAAATCTACAAGATGCAGATTCGCGCCATTCTGGAAGCGGCGGCGGAATGCATGCAGGAGCGGGTGAACGTCCATCCCGAAATCATGGTGCCGCAGGTCTGCACCGTGGAAGAATTGAAGCGGGTGAAGGCCCTGGTTGACGAGGTGTTGCCCGAAGTCGAGGCCAAGTATGCGGTCAAGGTGCATTTCGAGTTCGGCACCATGATGGAAGTGGTGCGGGCCTGTCTGCGCGCCGAGGAGATCGCCGGGGTTGCCGAATTCTTCTCCTTTGGCACCAATGACCTGACCCAGGCCACCTTCTCATTCTCCCGCGAGGACGCCGAGAACAAGTTCCTGCCGTTCTACAATTCCGCCGGCATTCTCAAGGACAATCCGTTCGAGGCGCTGGATACGGCGGGCGTGGGCCAGCTCATGCAGTTTGCCGTGAGCAATGGGCGCAAGACGCGGGCCGGCCTCAAGGTCGGCATTTGCGGCGAGCAGGGCGGTCATCCGCGCTCGATGCGCTTCTGCCACTACGCCAATCTGACCTATGTGTCCTGCTCCTCGCCACGGGTGCCGATTGCCCGGCTGGCGGCGGCGCACGCCAAGCTGCTGGAAGGGGAATATCAGCCATAACAGGTTGATGGGCCGACGGCGCGGATTCGCGTCGCCGGTTGAACGATGAATACCAGGGGCGGCTATGGTCGCCCTTGTTTTTTTAGGTGTCAGTCTATAAGGGCTGAAACTTATTTTGGCGGCTGGATCAAACATAGCCCTAAGAAAGCGCGCCTTGCGAGCATTGATGCCAATACGCACACCCCCTGCTCATGTTGGATATGTGGAAATCCCCGTAAATACTTCCATGAAAAAACGCTTCAGGAGTTGAAGGTGGAAGCAGGAAATACCGAATGGGAATGTAGAGAAACTGAACTTGATCTCAATCCGACATGCACCCTGACAAACTAAAGCAACTCGCCAGCCACGTCCTGACCATTGAAGCCCAGGCGATTACCCAACTGATTGCCCGGATTGACGACCGCTTCGTTTATGCCTGCGAGCTGATGCTGCGCTGCCAGGGCCGGATTGTGGTATTGGGCATCGGCAAATCCGGCCACATCGGCGGCAAAATCGCCGCAACGCTGGCCAGCACCGGCACTCCGGCCTTTTTCGTCCATCCCGCCGAAGCCAGCCATGGCGACATGGGCATGATCACCGCTCAGGATGTGGTGGTGGCCCTGTCCAACTCCGGCGAAACCGATGAGATTCTGACCCTGCTGCCGTTGATCAAGCGGCTGGGCGTGCCGCTGATCGCGCTGACCGGCAACCCTGACTCGGCGATGGCTGCCGTGGCCGACGTTCACATTGATGTCAGCGTTGCCCAGGAAGCCTGTCCATTGGGATTGGCCCCGACTTCCAGCACCACCGCAACCCTGGCGATGGGCGACGCCCTGGCGGTCGCGTTGCTGGAGGTGCGCGGTTTCACTGCCGAGGATTTCGCCCGCTCTCATCCCGGCGGTCGGCTGGGTCGCCGCCTGTTGCTGCTGATTGACGACGTGATGCACACCGGCGCGCAAATGCCGCGCAACGCGCCGGACGATGTACTCAAGGAAGCTCTGCTGGAGATGAGTCGCAAGGGACTGGGGACAACCGTGGTGGTGGATGGAGAGGAACGGGTGCTGGGCGTATTCACCGATGGCGACCTGCGCCGGGCGCTGGATCACCCGGTGGATGTGCATACCGTTCGCGTCGCCGAGGTGATGACTCGCCATTGCAAGACCATCGCCCCCGGCACTCTGGCCGCCGAGGCGCTGCAAATGATGCAGCAATACAAGATCAATGCCCTGCCGGTGGTAAACTCTGCGGGAAAGCTGGCTGGCGTGCTGAACATGCATGACTTGTTGCGCGCCGGCGTGCTGTAGCTTCCGACCGACTGGCGAGCGATCCATGATGCGCGATGTATTAAGCAAGGCTGCCCAGATTCAACTGGTGATCTTCGATGTGGATGGCGTGCTGACCGATGGTCGCCTGTATCTGGGCAATGATGGCAATGAATACAAGGCGTTTCATATTCGCGACGGGCACGGGATTAAGATGCTGATCGAAGCCGGGGTGGAAGTTGCCATCATCTCCGGTCGCCATGCCGCTTCGGTGGAGCGGCGGATGACTGATCTCGGCATTCGCTACGCCTATCTGGGCGTAACGGACAAGCTGGCGGCGTTCAACAGCCTGCTGGTCCGAATCGGTCTGACTGCCGAGCAGGTGGCGTTCGCGGGCGATGATCTGATCGATCTGCCGGTGATGACGCGAGTGGGTCTGGCTATCGCGGTGCAGGATGCCGACCCGTTCGTCAAGCAGCATGCCCACTGGCAAACTCCAAGCTGCGGCGGGCGCGGCGCGGCGCGCGATGTCTGCGAACTGCTGCTGGAAGCGCGTGGTCAACTGACGGCGATGCGCACCCGCTATCTCTAATGACAATGTATGAAGGCGTGACGACACGCGGGATTCTGTACCTGAGCGGGCTGGCGCTGCTGGCCGGGCTGAGCTACGGCTTGCTATGGCTGGTAAAATCCTCGTTGCGCGAACCGGGTCCAGCCGAGAGTCAGGCCCCGGTGTTGACCGTGGAACGGTTCCGGGCGGTGCGCATGAATATCGCCGGGGTCAGGGAATATGTGGTCGAAGCGCCCCATTTATGGCAGTTGCCCGGCCAGGGTGGCGCCCGAATCGAGCAGCCGGCGCTGGACTGGTATCAGGCGGATGGCCAGACCCGCGAGTGGCGGCTTCAGGCCGAACAGGCTTGGGGCGCTGCCGATCAGCAGACGCTGCGCCTGGAAGGCGCAGTAACGATGGTGCGTACTGCGGCCAGCGGTAAACCCCCCCTGACTGTAACGACCCGCGACATTGTGATTCGTCCNNCTTTCCGAAGTAAGAGGTTTCTATGAACCCCCCAAGCGCTAAATCATGGCTGGCGGTCACGCTGACGCTGGCTTCGCCGCTGGCCGCCGCCCTGCCCGAAGATCGCAATCAGCCCATCCAGTTGGAAGCCAGCCGCGGCCAGATGGATCAGAAGACCGGCGTCAGCGTCTACGAAGGCAACGTGGTGATCACTCAGGGTTCGATGCGGCTGACCGCCGACACCGTGACCATCTATGTCAAGGACAACAACTTCCAGCGGATGGAAGCGACCGGCAATCCGACGAACCTGCGCTACAAGCCGACTGCGGACAAACCGGAACTTCAGGGCGCGAGCAAGCGGGTCGAATACGATGTCGCCGGCGCCAAGGTGATCATGAGCGGCGGCGCCCGGTTGACCCAAGGCCAGGACGCCTTCACTGGCGACCGGGTGGAGTACGACCTCAAGGATGATGTGGTGCGCGCACGCGGCGCGGGCGATAACGGGCGCATCCAGTTCACCATCCAGCCCCGAGCGCAAAGTCCGCTGCCCGCCGCCAAGAAACCCTGAGCATGGCTGAACTCATCGCCAAGGAAATCGTCAAGCGCTACCGCAAACGGGTGGTGGTGGACGCCGCCTCGCTCAGTGTCGCCAGCGGGGAGGTGGTCGGGCTGCTGGGGCCGAATGGGGCCGGCAAAACCACCAGCTTCTACATGATGGTGGGGCTGATCCACTGCGACGAGGGGCGGGTGCTGCTGGATGACCGCGATCTGACCCGCCTGCCGATGTATGCGCGTGCGCAGCTCGGCGTCGGTTATCTGCCGCAGGAACCGTCGATCTTCCGGCGGCTGACCGTGCTGAATAACGTGCTGGCGATCCTGGAGACGCGCCGCGATCTGGCCCGCGCCGACCGCCGACCGCTGGCCGAGGAACTGCTGCACGAACTGCATGTGGGCCATCTGCGCGACAACATCGGCATCAGCCTGTCGGGCGGCGAGCGTCGGCGCGTCGAAATCGCCCGGGCGCTGGCGGCCAATCCCGCATTTATGCTACTGGACGAGCCGTTCGCCGGGGTGGATCCCTTGTCGGTTCTGGATATCCAGCGCATTATTGAACACCTGCGCGACCGTCATATCGGCGTGTTGATCACCGATCACAACGTCCGGGAAACTCTGGGAATCTGTGATCGCGCATACATTCTCAACGAAGGGCGGGTGATCGCCGAGGGCGATGCTGCCGCAATTCTCGCTAATCAGCAGGTTCGCCGGGTCTATCTGGGCGAATCCTTCCAGTTATGACCAACCGGTGCGAGGCAGNNGTACGATTGAAGGGTTATGAAACAGTCCTTGCAGCTACGCCTGGGTCAGCAACTGACGATGACCCCCCAACTGCAACAGGCGATTCGTCTGTTGCAGTTATCCAGCCTGGATCTCCAGGCGGAGGTGCAAACGATCCTCGACTCCAACCTGATGCTGGAGCGATCCGATGAACCGCAGGACTTGCCAGTGCAACCGGAAGCGTTGGCGGCGCAGGCAGCGGCGGACACCCGCGCCGAAACCGAGATCGGCACAGCGACTACTGAGACGCTGCCCGACGAGTTGCCGGTGGATAGCTCTTGGGATGACATCTACGATCCGTCTGACGGCGCGACGTCCTATTCACGCAGTGAGGACGAGGACTGGGATCCTTACGAACGCTACGCTGGCGCCGGTGAATCGCTGCGCGAGCACCTGTACTGGCAGATGCGGCTGACCCCGTTCAACGACCGCGATATGGCCATTGCCACCGCGATCATTGACGCCATTGACGAATCCGGCTACTTGACGCTATCGCTGGAGGAAATTTGCCAGGGGCCGCGCGACCAGTTCGCAGTGACGCTGGCCGAAGCCGAAGCGGTGTTGAAACTGGTGCAACACTTCGATCCGCAGGGCATTGGCGCTCGCAGTCCGGCGGAATGCCTGCTGTTGCAACTGGAAGCGTTTCCGGACGATACGCCATGGCTGGCCGAGGCGCGCCATCTGGTCGAACAGCATCTGGAATTGCTCGCCAACCGTGATTTCAGCGCACTGATGCGGCGGCTCAAGGTGTCGCGCGAGGCGTTGCAGAGCATCATCGCGCTGATCCAGTCGCTGGATCCGCATCCAGGCGCCCGGGTGTCCAGTTCAGCGCCGCAGTATGTGGTCCCGGATGTGCTGGTGCGTCGCCAACGCGATGCCTGGCGGGTCGAGCTGAATCCCGAGAGTACTCCCAAAGTGCGGATCAATGCCCGCTATGCCGCCTTGGCGCGTAAAGCCGGTCAAAGCAGCGGTGATAGCAACTGTCTCAAAAACCATTTGCAGGAAGCGCGCTGGTTTTTGAAGAGCCTGCAAAATCGCAACGAGACCCTGCTTAGAGTGGCGACCTGCATCGTTGAGCGCCAGCGCGAGTTTTTAGAGCGCGGCGACGAACATATGAAACCGCTGATTCTGCGCGACATCGCCGAGGTGCTGGGCCTGCACGAATCCACCATCTCGCGGGTGACCACGCAGAAATACATGCATACGCCACGCGGTCTTTATGAGCTGAAATTTTTCTTCTCCAGTCACGTCGGCACCAGCGATGGCGGCGAGTGTTCCTCCACCGCGATCCGCGCCATGATCCGCAAGCTGATCCAGGCGGAAGATGCCGGCAAGCCGCTCAGCGATCACCGGATCGCCGAACTGCTCGAAGCCGAAGGGATTCAGGTCGCCCGACGGACGGTGGCAAAATACCGGGAGGCAATGTCCATTCCTTCTTCCTCGGATCGTAAGCGCCTCGTCTGAACAGCGGGGATTTCCGCCCCACCGGGGCAACAACGGAGGTTGAGGTGCAAAAACGATTCCTCTTTTCCCAATGGGCAGGGGGAGCGCTTCTGACCTCCATCGAAACGAGACCAGCCAGTCAGGAGTCCATGCCATGCAGATCAAATTGAGCGGGCACCATGTGGAGATTACCCCGGCGCTGCACGATTACGTGCATGACAAGCTGGAGCGTATCGAGCGGCACTTCGACAATGTCACCAGCGCCCAGGTCATTCTCAGCGTCGAGAAGCTGCGCCACAAGGCCGAGGCGACCATCCATGTGGCCGGAAGCGAGATTTTCGCCGATGCGGTGGACGAGGATATGTACGCCTCGCTTGATGCGTTGATCGACAAGATTGACCGGCAAATCAAACGGCACAAGGAGAAGGTGACGGACAAGCATCGCGGCGAAAAGGCGCGCGATTATCCCCAACCTTGAGGGCGTGGGTGCGGCGATGGACATCACAGACCTGATTACCCGTGAGCGGATTGTTTGCGATAGCGAAGTGGCCAGTAAAAAACGGGTCATTGAAGCGCTAAGTGAGTTGCTCGCCACCGGGCAGGCCGATTTGACGCCTCGGCTGATTTTCGACAGCCTGATCGGACGGGAGCGCTTGGGCAGCACAGGTCTGGGTCATGGGGTCGCCTTGCCCCATGGCCGATTCAACCCGATCCAGCATGCTATCGGCGCTTTCATCAAGATCAGGAAGGGCGTGGATTTTGACGCGATTGACCGTGAGCCGGTGGATTTGGTGTTTGGCCTGCTGGTTCCGGATCACTACACCGACGAACACCTCAAGATTCTCGCTTACCTGGCGGAGATGTTCAGCGACCGGGCTTTTTGCCAGCAACTGCGGGAGAGCGATTCCGACCGGATCCTGTTCGAGCGGCTGCGGGATTGGCGGGCCGCCGCGACAATGCCGCCATGACGCCTCCAGTGTATGCCCAGGCCGCCTTCCATGACCTGAAAGCCGTACTGGATTTGCGCTGGATGGGAGGTATGGCTGGCGCCGATCACATCCTGTGGTCGCCGGTCGAAGCCAGCGCGCCCCTGTACGGTCGGCTGAACTGGATTCAGCCGGCCCGCTTGCAGATTCTTGGTCCCGATGAGGGCGCTTTTCTAAACCGGCTGGCGCCAGTGGTTCGGGAAGAACTGTATCGCTGCCTGCTGGCGTTTCCCACCGGCGCAATTCTGGTCTGCGGCGAATCGGACCTGGTCGAGGCGCTGCGGGCCGGCGCCGACGCGGTCGGCATTCCACTCTGGTACGCCCCGGTTCCGCTGGCCGTCGTGCTGGATCGGCTCGACAACTACCGGCACGGCCTGGAAGCGTCCACCGTGATGCATGGCGAACTGCTGGAAGTGTTCGGCATGGGTCTGCTGATCACCGGCGGCAGCGGGATCGGCAAGAGCGAGCTGGCGTTGGAACTGATCAGCCGCGGCCATCGCCTGATCGCCGACGATACGCCGACGCTGACCCGGGTAGCGCCCGATGTGCTGGAAGGCGCCTGCCCGCCGACCCTGCTCGATCTGCTGGAAGTGCGGGGGCTGGGCATTCTCAACATCCGCCGCATGTTCGGCGACAGCGCCATCAAGCGGAATAAGCGGGTGCGGTTGATCATTCACCTGGTCAAGCTGGAGGAGATGGCGCAGCCCGCTGAATCCCGCCTGCAAGGATTGCGAGACACCCGGATCATCCTTGGCGTCGGGATCCCGGCGATTACGCTGCCGATTGCGCCCGGGCGCAATCTCGCCGTGCTGGTGGAATGCGCGGTGCGCGATCACATCCTGCGCCTGGGCGGATATTGCGCCGAGCAGGATATGGTGGCGCGGATGGAAAAGGCGATGGCGCGGGAGATCGTATGCGAATAATCATTGTCAGCGGTCTGTCCGGCTCCGGCAAAACCATTGCCCTGCAAACTCTGGAGGATCTGGATTACTACTGCGTGGACAACCTGCCGTTCAAGCTGATTCGGCCGTTGGCGCAGGAGATTCTGGCGGCCAGCGACATTTTGCCGCCTACGGTAGCGGTGGGGGTGGACGCCCGCAATTTTATCGATGAGTTGACGCAGTTTCCCGCGACACTGGCCGAGCTGCGCGCCAGCGATCTGAGCGTCGAGGTGGTGTTTCTGCACGCCAGCAACGAGATTCTGCTCAAGCGCTACAGCGAAACCCGCCGCCGGCATCCTCTGGATTTGGGCAGTGTGCCGCTGCGGGAAACGATTGACCAGGAACGACGCCTGCTGGGACCGATTGTTGCGTGCGCTGATTTGATCATCGATACGGGCGGCACCAACATCTATCAGTTACGCGAACTGATTCGCGCCCGCATTCACGATACGCCGCGCGAGGCGATGTCGCTGCTGTTTGAATCCTTCGGCTTCAAAAACGGGATGCCGACGGATGCTGATTTTGTCTTTGACGTGCGCTGCCTGCCCAATCCGCATTGGGAACCCCAGTTGCGACCCCTGACCGGACTCGATCCGCCGGTGATCGAATTTCTCGCCCGTCAGCCGGAAGTAATGGAAATGGTCGCTGACCTGCGCCGGTTCCTGGAGACCTGGCTGTCACGGTTTGAGGTCAGCGACCGCAGCTATCTGACCGTCGCCATCGGGTGTACCGGCGGTCAGCATCGTTCGGTGTTTGTCGCTGCTGCCCTGGCGCATCATTTCGGTGCGATTCGTGACCATGTCATGGTTCGCCATCGAGAACTACAATGAATAGCAAGCCGCGCTGCCATGGCGACCGGTGATCATGGGGACGCTAAGGTGCTGAAACGGGACATCATGATTATCAACAAGCTGGGATTGCACGCCCGCGCCGCCGCCAAGTTTGTGACCTTGGCGGCTGGATTCGAGGCCGAGATTCGGTTGCTGCGCGGCGGGCGTGAAGTCAACGGCAAAAGCATCATGGGAGTGATGATGCTGGCGGCAGCCCGTGGCACCCAGTTGGAACTGCAAGCCAGCGGTCCCGAAGCGGAGCAGGCGCTCGATCATCTTGAAGAATTGGTCCGCCGCCGCTTCGACGAGGACGAATAAGAGGATTTTTGCATGCCGTTTTCGCTGCATGGCATCGGGGTTTCGCGGGGATACGCCATCGGCAGGACGTATCTCCTGCAGCGCAACCAGCCGGAAATCACGGAATACACGATCCCCGATAGCATTATTGAGGATGAGGTTGGACGGTTTCTGAACGGCCTGACCCAGGCCCGGCGCCAGTTGCGCGAAATCCGTGAGCGGGTTCCTACCACGGCATCTGCCGAGGATGCCACCGCCTTTATTAACGCCCACTTGCTCATGCTGGAAGACGCCACCCTGGCGGAGGCGCCCGTCGATCTGATCCGGGTCCACAAGTGCAACGCCGAATGGGCGTTGAAGATCCAGCGGGATTTTCTGGTGCGGGTGTTTGAGGAGATGGATGACCCCTACCTGCGCACCCGCAAGGACGACGTGGATCATGTGGTGCGGCGGGTGCAGCGCATTCTGGCGACCGATGATCCAGCCTATCTGAACGACCCGGATTATGCTGAGCTGATCGCCAACCGGCTGGAGGGGCGGATTATCGTGGCTGATGATCTGACCCCAGCCGACACCGTCCTGATGCAGCATCAGGGGGTATTGGCCTTTGTCACCGAATATGGCGGCCCGCTGTCGCACACGGCGATTCTGGCGCGCAGCCTGGGCATTCCGGCGGTGGTGGGCGCCCGCAATGCTCGCGCCTATCTGGGTAATGATGAGCCGGTGATTGTGGATGGTCGCCAGGGAGTGATCCTGGCTGGGTTGGACGAGCGCATTCTGCGCTACTACCGCCATAAGCAGCAGCAGGAGCGCCGCCAGCAGCGCGAGCTGGATAAGCTCAAGGGTAAACCGGCGATTACCGGCGATGGGGTGACGATTGGTCTTTATGCCAATATCGAATTACCCGAAGATGCGGCGGCGGTGCGGGAAGTGGTCGCCGACGGCATTGGCCTGTACCGAACTGAATTCCTGTTCATGAACCGATCTGAGCCGCCGGATGAAGAGGAGCATCTGGCGTCCTATCTGCACGTCATCAAGACTCTGGAGGGCAGCCCGATCACCATTCGCACCTCTGATCTCGGCGCCGATAAGCAGGTTGATGGTGGGCGCGGCGGGCCGGTCAGCACCAATCCGGCATTGGGATTGCGGGCGATTCGGATGTGCCTGAAGGATTTGAGCATGTTTCGTCCGCAATTGCGCGCCATCCTGCGGGCGTCGGCGCATGGCCCGGTGCGCATGATGATCCCGATGCTTTCGGCCATTCAGGAAGTGTTTCAGGTGTTGCGGCTGGTGGCCGAGACCAAGCAGGAGTTACGTGACCGGGGACTGGCGTTTGATGAGCGCTTGCCGGTCGGCGGCATGATTGAGATACCGGCGGCGGCGGTGTGCGCGGATCAGTTCGCCCGCTATCTGGATTTTCTGTCCATCGGCACCAATGACCTGATCCAATACTCCTTGGCGATTGACCGGGTGGACGACGAGGTCAACTACCTCTATGACCCGTTGCACCCGGGAGTGCTGACGTTGATCCGCAACACCATCCGCGCCGGTCACAAGGCCGGCATCCCGGTCAGCTTGTGCGGGGAAATGGCCGGCGATCCCCGCTATACGCGGCTGTTGCTGGGGTTGGGACTAACCGAGTTCAGTATGCACCCCAGCAACCTGCTTGAAGTCAAGCGTGCGATCCAGGGCAGCGATGTCGGCGCATTGAGCAAAATTGCCCGGCGCCTGTTACGCACCACGGATGCCGAACAATACGCCGAAACGCTTAAAACGATTGCTCAGAATTGAACGTGCGCATCCAGGGTGTCTGCAGAAGACACACTTAAGCGTTACTATGAACCGCACGGTCGACCAAAGCGCACGAAAGCACCTCGCTACATTGGCACGCAGGCTCGCGTCCGGCTGCATTACCAACGAGCAATTTGAAAATGAGCCCGTTCGCAGCAAGGAGGCCGCTTTGCACGACATTTACTTTTATGGCCTGTGGCCACTCTACGATGACTGCACAGAGCATAAGCTGGTTGGCCGCTGGGCACTTACGAAAGCAGGGCGCGTCTGGGTGGCGCGCATAGTGCTGTTTCTGCATTCGGACCAACCCTATCGCTACCCACAAATGACAGGCATTGCGCAGTTGCCCATCGTGTTGCTATCCCTCGTAACATTTGGCTGGTTTGGGAGGTTTTGGCGCCGCCGTCAGTGGCGTGACGGCGATGAATCGGTCTGGCCCTTCTTCTCGCGCAGCGAGTATGAGGCTGCCCTTCAAATCCCGGTTTTCTTATACGGCAACGCCCAACGGGGCGTTCCAGCGGACCGGTCAAAAGCTGCGCTTTTCCCAGCCTGCTGAACTATATACAACGTTAGCTTCATACAAAGGAAACCAATACATGATAAATAGTGAAATTGCGTACTTCGATCCAAATACTTATGGAGATCGTGGGTATTCTCTAATCGGGCCTTTATTGCTTTTTTATAAGAAATTAGTGATATACGGGCCATCTGGTTATTTTATAGAAAAATCCTGCGAGAATAAAGACATTAGAAATACCTCGTTAACACCTGCTGAGTTTATTAGATACATTGAGGAAGATATTATTGTCCCATTAGGCTTTAAAACATTTTTTAACAGAGATGAAAGAGATAGACTGTACTTGCCTGAATTAAGAATAACAACTGATTTTGATCGTGGTTTGATATCTTCTCCATCATTATCTCAAAAAGCGTTTTCAGTTCCAAACGACTATAAGCACGATCATTCTCCTAAAATTGCAAAGGATCTAATTAATAGGCATCCGGATATCAAAGATAGGTTACTTGCTGAGATTCATAATGATAACTTACCTCAAAGATATAAAGATCTAAAAAAAGACGTAAATTTTATTCCAGATCACCTAAAGAATATTGCAAATACTACAGAACCTAACGCATTGCTGCCGTTTGTTATGGTCTACGATTTATTAAACAATAAGCATGTAATGGCGTCGGAGGGGTCTGCTGGAGTTCACTCGCAATATTTTGAGTTTAGAGGAATTTACAGGGCTATTCACGGATTAGAAGATGTGCGTAAGAAACAAGAGAGTCAGCAGGTTGAGATCATAGCGGATGTCTTGAAAACCTGTATCTCTGAGATTACTTATGGAAGATTGGATTCGGAACAAATAAATGAATTTAGAGTACGGCATAGAGATAATTTTGTTTCATTTATAGAGTCAGCTTTTATGCAGTTCGAAAATACTACAGATTTTTTTAAGAAAAAAGAAAACATAATTGAAGTAGTTTCAGACAAACTAAGAAATATCAAGATTCATTTAGCAATCAGCCCTGATAATCTAATTTCAATGATTCCTTTGCTGAAAGTTATGTCAAAACCTATATCCCTTTTGTTTGACGGAAAACGTGGTACTTTACGAAATAAAATAAATCACTTTCTACATCAACCACTTCATTCTTCAGATCGTTGGGCGTATCACTTTTTGAAACTAAAAAAGTAGTAGTAGCCAAGTAGGATCCACCGGATTTCAGCCTGACTTCCCCACCGGACGGGATAGCCAAGCAGCCAAGTAGGGTGGGCAATGCCCACCCTACATCCACTTTACCGACCTTAAGCAACCCTTGGTGGAGGGAGATCGGTTTCCGGTCGTGTTCAAATTCCAAAGCGCTGGAGAGATCACTGTGGAGATGTTTGTGCAGAAAAATGAGAAAAACTCAATCTATTAACCNNCTGTCCGACCCAGCGCTGGAGTTCGGCCCGAAATTCGGGATCGCCGCGATAATCGCCGCCGAGCAACTCAGCGGGGATCGGCACGGGCCGGACGCGCACGATCACCCGGCTGATACGTCCGCTCAACAAGTCTAAAAAGGCACATCGCCCATCTGGATAAATCAGGGTTACGTCCAGCAGGGTGTGCAGTCGGTCGGCCAGCGCCTCCAGCACAAAACCCAGTCCGCCAGATTTGGGCCGAAGCAGGCGTCGGTAGGGCGAATGCTGGCGGGCGTGCTTGTCCGGGCGGAAGCGAGTGCCTTCCAGGAAGTTCAGGATCGTGGTCGGCGTGTCCCGGAATCGTTCGCACAGGCGGCGGGTGGTTTCCCAATCCTGATTACGGGCTTCGGGGTGTTGGGCCAGGTAATCCGCCGAGTGGCGCTGCATGAACGGAAAATCCAGCGCCCACCATACTCCGCCCAGCAGCGGCGCCCAGATGAGCGGTTGCTTGATAAAAAATTTCAGAAACGGGATGCGACGATTGAAGACCCGCTGCAATACCACGATGTCTACCCAGGATTGGTGGTTGCAACCGACCAGATACCAGGCGTCGCGCTGCAAACCTTCCAGACCCTGGATATCCCACTCGATGCGCTGAGTCAGATCGAGAATGGCGTTGTTGCCGTCAACCCAGGTTTGAGCCACCCGGATCAGCAGGCGCGAAAGGCAGGCGCGCCCGCCCGAATGCGGGAGGATGAGCTTGAGCGGCAGAATGGCGTAGAACAACGCGCACCAGAGTATGGTGTTGAGGATAAACAGCAGCAAGGCCAGGGCAGCGCGAACGGGCGCAAGCAGAAAAGCGGGCATCAGGGCCGAATCTCTCAGGTGGCGGCGCGGTTCGCCAGCCAATCGCGGACGGCGGGGCCTGTGCCGATGGTCCAGGGCTTCAGCCGTTCAACCGGCACCCGTTTGATCGCAGCCAGTTCCTCGCTCAGCACGATCTCGCCCCGCACCGGGATGTGAAAGGCCAGGATTAACTGGTTCATCTCGAAGAACGGGTAATAGCCGATGAAATGCGCCGCAGCGGGGTCCAGCCCCAGCTCTTCGCGCACTTCCCGCAAAATCGCCGCATCCGGCGTTTCCCCCTTTTCCAGAAAGCCGGTGATCAGGCCGAACATATGCTCCGGCCAGGCCCGGTTACGGGCCAGAATCACCACGCCGTCCATTTCAACAATGGCGGCGACCACCGGCACCGGATTNNTGAATAATCCATGAGTGGGGGCAGGTGCGCCCAGGTTGGGTTTGAAAGATCGGCTTGTACGAAGCCACTAAAAAAATTAACCTACGGTTTCTACATGCGGCAGCTCTGTTCGGCGCTGCCGTTTTGGTTTTTGGCGAACGGCTTCGGAGAGTTTGCCCATCACGGCATACGAACCCCCAAGCCGATGTAGCGACCACCTGGCGGATTGTCGGCAATCCGGGCTTTCTCCAACGAAGCAATCATAATGAAATCACGCCATTTTCTCAGCCTGTTCGATTTAATGCCTGCGGAATTGCATCACGTCCTGCAGCGCGCCAGCGAGTTGAAAGCCCTGTATCGGCGCGGGGAGCCTTACGCGCCGTTTCCCCGGAAAGTGCTGGGCATGATCTTTGAGAAGGCCTCCACCCGCACCCGGGTCTCCTTTGAGGCCGGGATGGCGCAATTCGGCGGCAGCGCCATTTTTCTGTCACCGCGCGATACCCAGTTGGGCCGGGGCGAGCCGATTGAGGATACGGCGCGGGTGCTGTCGAGCATGGTGGATCTGGTGATGATCCGCACCTTTGAACATGCCAAGCTGGAACGCTTCGCCGCCTGTTCCTCAGCGCCCGTGATCAATGGCTTGACCGATTACAATCATCCCTGCCAGTTGCTGGCCGATATGCAGACTTTTATCGAGCATCGCGGCGATATTCGCGGGCGGACCTTCGCCTGGATCGGCGACGGCAACAATATGTGCAACAGCTATCTCGAAGCCGCCTGCCAGTTCGATTTTCAACTGCGCATCGCCGCGCCGCCCGGCTACGAACCCGACGCCGGCTTGCTCAACCGGGCCGCCGGGCGGGTGAAGCTGCTGCGCGATCCGCTGGTCGCAGCCGAAGATGCCGATCTGGTTACGACCGATGTGTGGCTCAGCATGGGCCGCGAAGAGGAACAACTCCAGCGGCAGCGGGATTTCGTCGGCTACCAGGTCAATGCCGCCGTGATGGCTCAAGCCAAACCCGACGCCATTTTCCTGCATTGTCTGCCGGCGCATCGGGGCGAGGAAGTGAGCGCCGAAGTGATTGATGGGCCACAAAGCCAGGTTTGGGATGAGGCCGAGAATCGCTTGCATGTGCAGAAGGCGCTGATGGAGTTTTTATTGCTGGGCAGGAATGAAAATCCGTAAACCGGTTTCTAATCGGTTTAATTTCCTGCTGCCTGCCTGAGCATTGCCCGCCATGAAAGACTATGCGCTGATCCTGATCGGCACCATCCTGGTCAATAACTATGTTCTGGTGAAATTCCTGGGCCTGTGCCCGTTTCTGGGCGTTTCCCGCAAACTGGAAACCGCCATCGGACTGGGACTGGCGACGACCTTCGTGCTGACGCTGTCGGCGATTTGCGCCTATCTGACCGACGCCTATCTGCTGATCCCGCTGGGTCTGAACTATCTGCGCACCATTGCCTTCATTCTGGTCATCGCCGTGGTGGTGCAGTTCACCGAGATGGTGGTGCATAAAACCAGTCCGTTGCTGTATCAGGTGCTGGGGATTTATCTGCCACTGATTACCACCAATTGCGCGGTGTTGGGCGTCGCCTTGCTGAATGTTCAGGAGAAGCACGGCTTGATCGAATCAGGTTTATACGGCTTCGGCGCGGCGGTCGGATTCTCGCTGGTGATGGTGTTGTTTGCGGCGATGCGCGAGCGCATCGTGGTGGCGGATGTGCCGGCGCCGTTTCGCGGGGCTGCTATTGCCTTGATCACCGCTGGATTGATGTCGCTGGCGTTCATGGGTTTTTCCGGTCTGGTCAGAGGGTAAGTTCATGATAGTGGCTATCTTTGCATTGAGTGCGCTGGCGGGCGCTTCAGGCTTGCTGCTGGGTTTCGCAGCAGTGCGCTTCAAGGTGGAAGGCGATCCGATGGTTGAAAAGATCGAAGCCGTGCTGCCACAAACTCAATGCGGTCAATGCGGCTACGCTGGTTGCCGGCCCTATGCCGAGGCTATCGCCGCTGGCGAGGCTGACATTAACCAGTGTCCGCCGGGGGGTAATAACGGCATTGTCGCGCTGGCGGAATTGCTGGGGCGCGATCCCAAGCCGCTGAACGCCGAATATGGCGCCGAGCAGCCGAAACGAGTGGCGGTCATCGACGAGCAAAGTTGCATCGGTTGCACCTTGTGCATTCAAGCCTGCCCGGTGGATGCCATTCTCGGCGCCGCCAAGCACATGCATACGGTCATTGCCAGGGAATGCACCGGCTGCGAACTGTGCCTGGCGCCGTGTCCGGTGGATTGCATTCACATGCAGCCGGTTGCCGAGACGATTACGACCTGGAAATGGACCTGTCCGGTCGTCGAGACCGAGGCTGCATGAGCGCGCTGTTTCCATTTCATGGCGGCGTCAAGACGGTTCGCCACAAGGCTGAATCCAACCAGCGCCCGATCCAGCCCGGCCTGCTCCCGTCGCGCCTGGTCGTGCCGCTGCATCAACATGTGGGCGCGACCGCCAAACCCATGGTCCAACCGGGTGACCGGGTGTTGAAAGGTCAGATGATCGGCAAGGCCGATGGCTATGTCAGCGCTGCGGTTCACGCCCCGACCTCCGGGAGGNNGAAGCCGATGGCGAGGACCGCTGGATCGAGCGCAAGCCGCTGGATTATCGCCGCTTGCATCCCAGCGATCTGCGGAATGCGATCCGTAACGCCGGAGTGGTCGGGTTAGGCGGAGCGGTATTTCCCAGCGCGGTCAAGATGAATCTGAGCGGTCATTGCGAACGGCTGGATCACCTGATTCTGAACGGCGCCGAGTGCGAGCCGTGGATGA
Organism: Competibacteraceae bacterium UBA2788; assembly: GCA_002352185.1. Classification (GTDB taxonomy): domain Bacteria; phylum Pseudomonadota; class Gammaproteobacteria; order Competibacterales; family Competibacteraceae; genus Contendibacter. Next base: position 14,657 of record DEHY01000178.1, on the reverse strand, counting down.
CCTGCGATGACCTGATCATGCGCGAGCGAGCAGAGGAGATCGTCGCCGGCATTCACATCCTGGCGCACCTGCTGAATCCACAGGAAGTGTTGATCGGGATTGAGGACGACAAGCCGGAAGCCATTGCCGCCATGCGCGCAGCCTGCGCCGGGACCGGCTATGCGGTGCGTCCGGTGCCGACCCGCTATCCCAGCGGCGGCGCCAAGCAGCTCACCAAGTTGCTGACCAACAAGGAAGCCCCGTTCAAGGGGCGCTCCACCGACATTGGCGTACAGTGCTTCAACGTCGCCACCGCCTACACCCTCCACCGCGCCGTCAATTGCGGCGAGCCGGTCATTTCCCGGATCGTTACTGTGACCGGTCATGTGGCCCGGCCACAGAATATTGATGCCCTGTTGGGCACCGCGTTTGCGGATCTGATCGCTCAGTGCGGCGGCTATCTGGATGGCGTCGAGCGACTGATCATGGGCGGACCGATGATGGGATTCGCCATGCATACGGATGCGATGCCAGTCACCAAGGCCACCAATTGCATCCTCGCCGCCGGCCTTGGCGAGCTGACCCCGGAACTGCCGGTCATGCCCTGCACCCGTTGTGGCGACTGCGTAGATGTCTGCCCGGCCAACCTGCTGCCGCAGCAGTTGTACTGGCACGCCCGCGCCAAGGAATTCGACAAGGCTCAGGATTACCACCTGTTCAGTTGCATTGAGTGCGGTTGTTGCAGCTATGTCTGCCCCAGCCATATCCCGCTGGTGCAGTACTACCGCTACGCCAAGAATGAAATCTGGGCGCAGGAGAAGGAAAAACAGCGGGCGGAACTGGCCCGGCAGCGGCATCAGGCCCGGATGGAACGGCTGGAGCGCGAGAAGCAGGAACGGGAAGCCAAGCTACGGCAGAAAGCGCCGGCGCGACCTGAACCGGCGATAGCCGGGCCGGAAGCCGGAAAACCGCCCATTGAAGCGGCAATCGCCCGCGCCAGGCCGCGCAGCGAGACGGCAGTGGCCGAATCCGGCGAGCGGAACGGGTAAATGGCGATGCGGTTCAAGACGGTCACTTCCCCGTTTGTGTTGCTGGACACCAGCGTCGGCCTAGTGATGCGCCGGGTACTCTATGCCATGTTGCCTGGCATCGCGGCATTGGCCTGGTTTTTCGGTTGGGGCGTGCTGGTTAATCTGGTCATCGCCACCATCATGGCGTTAGCCGCCGAAGCTGCGTTGCTCGCGGCGCGGGGCAAACCGCTGGCGCTGTATTTGGGCGACTACAGCGCCGTGGTTACTGCTTGGTTGCTGGCAGTGTCGTTGCCACCGCTGGCGCCGTGGTGGTTGACCACGCTGGGAATCCTGTTCGCCATTGTCGTCGCCAAGCATCTCTACGGCGGGCTGGGTTACAATCCTTTCAATCCGGCGATGGTCGGTTATGTGGTGCTGCTGGTTTCGTTCCCGCGCGAGATGAGTACCTGGCTAATCCCGCATGGCATCGATCAAGCGCACGCCATGACCCTGCTGGAGACGCTGCAAGCCATTTTTAGCGGCGTGCTGCCGGCCCGGTTCGCGCCGGACGCGCTGACCGGCGCTACCTCGCTCGACATACTGCGCACCAAGCTGGGATTGGGTCTGACCGTAACCGAGGTTCGCAACAGCCCGGTGTTTGGCATCGTCGCCGGCCATGGCTGGGAATGGGCAGCGCTGGGTTTTCTGGTGGGTGGGCTGTGGCTGGTCTACATCCGTGCGGCGGCCTGGCAAATCCCGTCCGGGATGCTGGGCGGACTGGCGGTGATCGCGACCGTGTTCTATCTCATCGATCCGCAGCACTATGCGCCGCCCTGGTTTCATCTGTGGAGCGGAGCGGCCATCTATGGCGCGTTCTTCATCGCCACCGATCCTGTTACCGCCAGCGCCACGCCGCGCGGACGGCTGATCTACGGGGTGGGGATCGGCATCCTGGTCTATATCATCCGTGCGTTCGGCGGCTATCCCGACGGGGTGGCGTTTGCGGTGCTGCTGATGAACATCGCCGCGCCCACCATCGATCTCTATACCCGGCCTCGCGTATTCGGAGAGCGGCGGGCATGAAGACCCTCGCACGCAGCATGAGCAGCGCCGCAGCGATTCTGATTGGTTTCGCCGCCGTGTGGACCGGTTTAGTGGTGATGACCTACAGCAGCACCAGGGACATCATTGCCGAAGCGCAGCAGAAGGCGTTGGAGTCCAGCCTGAACCAGTTGGTGCCGGCGGATCGTTACGATAATCGCATCACCGATGATCATGTCGAGGTGGTCGCGCCGGAATGGCTGGGGACCGACCAGCCGGTGACAGTCTACCGGGCGCGCAAGAACGGCCAGCCGGTAGCGCTGTTCGCCACACCGACCGCGCCGGACGGCTACAGCGGGCCGATTCAACTGCTGATCGGCGTGTACGCCGACGGTACGCTGGCCGGGGTGCGGGTGCTGGCGCACAAGGAAACGCCGGGTTTGGGAGATTACATTGAGGAGAAGCGCTCGCCCTGGATTCTGGCTTTCGCGGGCAAGTCACTCGGCGATCCTCAGCCGGAGCGCTGGAAGGTCAAGAAGGACGGCGGCGCGTTTGATCAGCTCACTGGCGCGACCATTACCCCCCGCGCCGTGGTCAGGGCCACCCGCAAGTTCCTGGAATATGTCCAAACTCATCGCGAGCAGTTGTTCGCCCCAGCCGGGGCAGCCGGTTAAGGAGCCATAATCCATGAGCGAAACGGGCTATTTGAAAATCCTTAAGGACGGCGTGTGGACCCAGAACACCGGTTTTGTGGTGCTGCTGGGCCTGTGTCCGCTGCTGGCGACTTCAAATTCGGTAGTCAACGGCGTGGGCATGGGGCTGGCGACCACGCTGGCGTTGTTTATCTCCAATGTCGCCATCTCGCTGAGCCGTAATCTGGTGCGGCCAGAGGTGCGGATTCCGGTGTTCATCATGGTCATCGCCTGTGTGGTGACTGCCGTAGAACTGGCGATCCGTGGTTTTCTGCCGGGTCTTTACACGGCGCTGGGCATTTTCATCCCGCTGATCGTCACCAATTGTTGTGTTCTGGGCCGCGCCGAATCATTTGCCTGTAAGCACGGGATGTTGAAATCAGGCATGGACGGCATCGCCACTGGTTTGGGGATGACGCTGGCGTTAGCGCTCCTGGGCGCATTGCGGGAATCGCTCGGACAAGGGACGCTGTTCAGCCAGGCGGATTTACTGTTCGGTGAATGGGGCAAGCATCTGACCCTGCATTTGGCCAGCGATTATCGTGGCTTCCTGCTGGCGATTTTGCCGCCGGGCGCGTTCATCGGGCTGGGCTGTCTGATCGCCGTCAAGAACGTGTTCGATGCCCGCGCCCAACGTCGGATTAAACCGGCAGTGGCAATCGCTGGCCCACGGGAGGCCGGAGCCTGACGCCGTGCGCCGTGGTCAAGGCCACTCGTAAATTTCTGGAGTATGTCCAGACTCATCGCACACTATTGTTCACTCCCGCCCCGGCAACGAAAGCATAATCTTACGCGCTCCGTTTCGCGCTCGATCCCCGTTCCCGCAGTTCCCCCCGTAACATCACCCGCCGCATCGCCTGGGCGGGCTGGGCGATCCGCTGCAACAACAGATCGATGGCGGCCCGTCCGAGGTCGTAAGTTGGCTGGGCGATGACGGTGATGCCCGGCTCCACCAGCCGGGTCCAGGGCAGGTCGTCAAACCCGGCCAGCGCAATCTGATTGGGAAACCGCAGTTTCGCAGCCTGCAAAGCCTCCGTCACCCCAAGCAGGAACAAACCGTTGCTGGCTACCAGCGCATCGGGCAAGGGTCGGCGACTGATCCATTCCCCAGCGGCGCTGCGTGCGGCATCAACAGTTGCCGGCACGGCTTTAGCCAGTGTTTCCAGTCCATGAGTCGCCATCGCTGTCGCATAACCTTCATGCCGCTGCCGACCGGTGGCGCTGGTCGCGCCGTAGATAAAGGCAATCCGCCGGTGGCCTTGTTCGATCAGATGCGAAGTCAGGCGGTACGCCGAGTCCGAATTATCCAACACCACGGCATCCGCAGCGGTATCGCGGTCGCAGCGGTCAACCAGCACCACCGGAAACGGATAATCGTCCAGACGGAAGCGGGCCAGCGTCGGTAGCGTCGGCGATAGAATGACCCCACTGACGTTTTCATCCCGCATCAGGTCCAGGTAGAACGCCTCCTTTTCCGGGTCTTCGTCGGCGTTGCAGAGAATCACTCGCATCCGGTTCTGGTAGGCGATGTCCTCGACGGCGCGGCTGACTTCGGTGAAGAACGGGTTGCGAATGTCCGAGACGATCAGACCGACGGTGTCGGTGCGGCGTGAGCGCAGCCGCCGCGCCGCCAAATCCGGTCGGTAATCCAGCGCCTTGATGGCGTCCAGCACCCGTTGACGGGTCGCCGCAGTGACCCCGGTATGGCCCGCCATAACCCGCGATACCGACGCTACCGATACCCTGGCGTACTCGGCAACCTCTTTAATTTTTGCCAACAGCAATACCCTCTTGATTCACCAGCATGATGTAAACGATTACTTCGATTGTCGCACATCAGTTGGTTGCTTTATACGTAATCCGAGGCTTTCCAGCGAGAAGTATCAACGGCCTGCCGGCGGTGGTAGCAGGGTCTCCAGCGCCGCAGCGCCGCAGGCATCACCGCGCAGCGCCTGCTCCAGCCGAGCGATGCGGGCGCGCAATTCCTGGTTGGCTGCCTGTTGGCGGGTGAGTAGCGCCCCGCTATCCACTGACGACCGAACAGTGGGTCGCGTTCCATCCCTGAAGCCAGCACCGGCACCGCCGAGCAGCCAACCGGCGGCGAGACCACAACCCAGAATCGCCAGCGCCGCCAAGCCCCAAACCCAGGCGCGCTGATAGCGGGGAATGGCCGCCTCGGCGGCGTATATCGTAAATTGGCCCTGCTCCTGTCCATTCATGGCAAGTTTCTCAACGTTCAACGGTGAAGGTCGTGACCGGCGTCAGCGTGTTGGGCCGGATTGCACCCTTGAACACCGACTCTTGACCGCCTCGGCTCAAGCGCACCTGAAACGGCGTTTCCCCAGGATTTTGCTCATCCTTGCGTGGGGCGTAACGCACCGCGATTTCGTAGTTGCCCGGCGCAGCCTTGCCCGCCGGCCAGAATGCGTTTTCTACCGGCCGCTCGCTCAGTCCGGTGCGGACGGCGTTGGCGTCCACGTCCAGTGTGCCTCCGCAGCCGGACGAATTGCGGTAGTCGAGTTGCTGACCGGACGGACAGCGCACCACCAGATCGAGATCGCCCGCACTGTTCCATAACAGCGTTGCGGTGATTTCACCGGTCGCCGCGCCGGTCGCGGACATACGGCTGGCAAATTCCCGGCGTTCCTCGGGCGTGGGATCCGCCTTGACCGGCGGCGCAGTCGGCGGTGGCCGTTTTGGCGGCGCCGCCAGCGCTTCTTCCAGACTGCGATCCAGCGATTCCCCGGCGGTGGGTGGTCGAGAAGTGGGAGCAGTCGGCGGCGGCGTGGCGGTAACGACAGGGTTAACCCCGACCGGCGGTGGCGCCAGGGCCGGTGGCGGCGATGATTCCGGTTCGCTGTCGGCGCTGCGGGTAGAGAGGGCAGGCGGAATCTCGCGCCCGGCTTTGGCAGGGGCAGCTTCCAAACTTTCCATCCCTGGCGGCGGCTTGATGCGTCCGCCGGCATCTACGCCTGCTTGCGGCGGCGCAACCGTAGAGCGCTCGCCATGATTGGAGCCAGCCGCCGGCTTGGCGGGTGCGGATGGAATCACAGCCGTGCGTTCTGATCCACGAATGGCGGGACTGGCCGCCGCTGCGTCGGATGAGCTGGATCGAGCCGGCGGCGAGCATTGACCGCGCCGCTCGGCGAGTTGCACCAGCAGGGATTCAAGCCGGGTGCGTAATTCTCGCTCGGTGCGCTGGGCCTCGGTCAAGGCGGGATCCGGTTCGGTATCCGACAATGGCGCCAGCATCGCGCCAACTGTGGATTGTGGCGACGGGCGGCCCATCGCCAGCCAGAATGCCGCAACTACGGCCAGCAGCACCGCAAACGCGAATACGCCCCAGAAATAGCGTGAACCCACCACGACATAACGCAACGATGAAACCGGCGCGGAGTTGGGTTCGGGTTCCGAACGGGGCAGCGGACTAACGGTGACCGCCGCTGGCGTGGGTTCGGAGGGCGGAACGGGTTCAGGTTGCGGTGGTAGCGGCTGCGCGGGCAGAACGGGCGCTGGTTTCAGCGGTACCGGTTCCAGCGTGGGCAGGGGAGGCGGCGCTTTCTCACGTTGTTCAATGACCGGCTGCGATGCAGAGGCCGGAACCGGCTCCAGCGGGGCGGCGCTGGTGAGTTCAGGCATGGCGATGTCCGGCAATGCCACATCGCGTGGCGCGGCGGCGGACTCGGCCATCGGTGTTGCTGGACGACGCACCGGGCTTGCTGTTAATTCCCAGGGTCGATCCAGCGCAAAGCCCCACCCGATCATCACGGGTTGACCGCTGATCAGGAAAATATCGGTTTCAGCCGGAGGGTGCAGCACCGCTTGCAGGATCGCACCCAGTTGCACCCGGCGCGGATCGGCGGAAGCTGCATAGCGTTCGGCCAGTTCCCGCCCACGTCCAAGAAAGTCTTCGATCCGGTCGAGGATAGGCCGACGCTGATCCTCGGAAAGCGCATGCAACCGCACCGGCTTTTCATCGGGATCGCCTTCGGTATACCAGTCAATCCGGTTGCCGGTGCGATCCACTACCGGTTCGGCCAGTATACACGCTGCCTCTGGTCCCAATTCGCTGGCCAGCACGGCCCGAATTTGGGGGTAGAGCGTATGCAGCGGCTGGCCAAAGCCACCCACCTCCCGCACACCCTCCAAAGAACTATTGCCGAGGGGAATCTGCATTTGGTTTCATATCCGCGTTGCTGTCATNNACCACTCCCTCGGTCGGTTCGGTCAGCGCAATGGAAAGACCGCCACCGCCCAGCGTCACTTCAAGACCCTGCTGGACATTCTGCAAGTAAAGCGTTACGCCCTTCGCATTGCGCAATACGGCGCTGCCCCCACCTTGACCCAAGGTCAACGCCCCTTCAATTGCAGCGTAGCGACCGGCCAAATCGGCTGCTTCACGCAGACGGTAGACTTGACCTACTGCACTGACCTGGCTAATACCCACGGTCGCCAGCGTGATCCCCGATACCGTAAACGGATACTGCCGCCCGGCGAAATCCAGCGTGCCTTCACCCTGGCTATAACCGAACAGCAAACCCACCGAGAAGCTGGAAAACTGAAGGCGCGCATCCGGGCGGGCGTCCTGCGCCTGGATCGGGCAGATTCCTCCCATCAGCAGAACAGCAACCGCTACTCGCACCATCTGCGTTGCCCGCATCATTGCCTCCTCCGTTCTGGTCCGATTCTTCGCCGCCCAACCACGCCGGTGCGTTCGCTGAGGCCATTGCGCCGTTTAAAACAGCTCAACATCGCCTTCCTCCATGGATTGCTGCAAAACCGTCGTACTCTTTTGCGACATCGCCGAACCGCGAAGCGCCTGCAAGCCGTCACCGAGATTGCACAGCGCCGTCCAGGCATCGCGCCCGCCCCGAACCGCATCAACAAAAGCCTGCAAGCGCCCGCGCACATCGCCCAGCACCTGCTCCTGCTCGCCAATTTCCCGCTCGGCGTGGGTTAGCAACTGACCGACAATATCCTCGAACTGCAAGGACTGCACCGCCATCCCGACACTGCGGTCAATGCTCAGGGTCATCGCGGACACCTGACCCAAATTTTCCGAGATATGCGAGTTCATATCGGCCAGTTTGGCGAACAGCAGATCGGCATCGTCTCTGGCCTCGGCCAGCGCATTCATGTCGCGCAGCGCCATCTGGTTCACCACCTCCCGGGTTTCATTGACGATTTTCTTGGATATATCAACCTGAACCCGGATCTGCTCGTTCAGCTTGGCTGAACCCTGCGACAAATTGCGCATCTCCGAAGCCACCACCTGAAACCCCCGGCCCGCTTCACCGGATCGGGCCGCTTCGATAAAGGCGTTCAGTGACAATAAATTGGTCTGCTTGGTGATCATCTCGACCTTGGCCAGCAGCGAAAAGGTTTGATTCATCACCTCGGTCATTGCTTCCATCTTGGCGATCACGCCGCTGCTCTGGGTGCCCACCTCGCCCAGCATGTCCATGAACCGGCCCATGATGGCGGACATGCCATCGGCAATTTGCCGGACGCTGATGCGGCTGGAATGCGCGCCGCCATGATCCTGCGAGACTTCATCAATCAAGGCGGCGACGACTTGCTGCTGGGTGCGGGTCTGCTGGTTCAGGCCATTAAAGCTCTCGCCCAGCTTGATCACGGCGTCACTGATAATGGTTTTGCCGCGCCGAATGTCCTCGTGAACCCGGTTATCCTTCAGCACCAGAACATCCAGCAGGGCGCTCAGCACGTCGGTGGCGACTTGTAATGACTCCTCCCCTCGCGCACCGCCACTCATCGGGAGCGTTCCTCCGCGAACCGCAGAATCTGGGCGGGGATCGCATCCAGCGGCATGATTTTATCAACGCCCCCCAGCTTCACCGCCTGGCCGGGCATCCCCCAAACCACGCTGGTCTGCTCGTCCTGGGCGATGGTGGGCGCTCCGGCGGCGTGCATCTCATGCATCCCTCGCGCCCCGTCGTCACCCATGCCGGTCAGAATGACGCCCACCGCGTTCAGGCCGACATTCTCCGCCACCGACCGGAACAGGACATCCACGCTGGGCCGATGCCGGTTGACCGGGGGGCCGTCGTTCAGGCGGCAGACATATCGGGCGCCGTCGCGCACCACCATCAAATGCCGGTCGCCGGGCGCGATGTAGGCGTGTCCGGGGATGATCTGCTGGCCGTCCTGCGCCTCACAGACCGAAATGGCAGCCACCGAATCCATCCGGCGGGCGAAAGGCCCGCTGAACGCCTCCGGGATGTGCTGGGTAATGACGATGCCCGGACAATCCAACGGGATGCGAATCAACACTTCCTTGATCGCTTCGGTGCCACCCGTAGAGGCGCCAATCGCAATAATGCTTTCGGTGGTCTTGAACGGCCGGCGCTGACCCTCGCGCTTCAGGATCACGTCAGCCGAGTATTTTTCCGCTATCTGCGCCGGGCTGATCGGGGCGGACGAGCGCTCCTGAACCCGGGCGCGCGCCGCAACCCTGACTTTCTCACGGATTTCCAGAGCGTAATCATCCAGGGTATGCGCCAGATCCACCTTCGGTTTGGTGACGAAATCTACCGCGCCCAATTCCAGCGCCTGCAACGTCACCGCCGCTCCCGCTTCAGTCAGCGACGACACCATCACCACCGGCATGGGCCGCAGCCGCATCAGATTGCTTAGAAAGGTCAAGCCGTCCATGCGCGGCATTTCCACATCCAGCGTCAATACATCAGGGTTCAGCTTTTTGATCTTTTCCCGGGCGGCGTAAGGGTCAGCCGCCGATCCCACCACTTCGATCCCCGGATCCCGGCTAAGAATCTCGGTGAGAATCTGGCGAACCAGCGCTGAATCATCGACGATCAATACCTTAATTTTATCATTTGCCATCGCCTTAATCCCCGAACAGTTCGACATCGCCGCCCTTGGCCGATTCTTGCCGGATCTCGCCGAGATAAGCGGTTTCCTGCTTGATAATCGTCTCATTGCGGATCGTGCGCAGCTTCTTGACCCAAACCTTGCCGGTTGCGGGAAAGTAGGCCATGCGGCGAGGAAAGTCGTCACCCACATCCTCGGCTGCTATGGACAGACCCTCAGTGCGCAAATAGGCGCGGACGAACTCGATATTCTGTAAACCGACGTCGCTCATGCCGCCCATGATCCGCCCGCCGCCGAACACCTTGACCTCCAGGTTTTCGCGCCGACCGCCGTATTTGAGGATGCAGTTGATCAGTCGCTCCATGGCGTAACTGCCGTAGGAGTTCTCGGAACTCAGACCGCGATGCCCCGGCGAACCGCCCGGACGGGTTTCAGCAGGCAACATAAAGTGATTCATGCCGCCGATGCCAGCCACTTTGTCGCGAATGCACGCCGACACACAGGAACCGAGTACGGTGGTGATCATTTCATCGCAATGGGTGGCGTAATACTCGCCGGCCAGAATCCGCACCACTTCGATATTGTGGACTGGATCCCAGTAGCTGCCCATCTTGCTGAATTCCGCGATGCGCAGGTGTTTTAATCGATGAGAAGGGCGCAGGACTGCGGCCATAGGGGTCCGCCTAAATGCAGCGTCGGTAGATGGTTTTGCCCAAGGGTGCGAAGCGCTCAGTCACCTTGAACAGCGATTCAGAATGACCTACGAACAGATAGCCCTGTTCAATAAGCCGATCAGCGAAGCGATCAAACAGGACCCGCTGGGTCGGTTTGTCGAAATAAATCACCACATTGCGGCAGAACACGATATCGAAAGCGCCGCTCATCGGCCATTCTTCCATCAGATTCAGCCGCCGGAAGGTGATCAGATCGCACAATGCCGGCGCGACCCGCACCTGGCCTTCCCGAGCGCCACAGCCTTTGAGAAACCAGCGCCGCCGCCGCGCTTCGGGCAAATCCTTGACCCGATCCCAATCATAAATCCCCCGTTGTGCGGTGGACAGCACATTGGAATCCAGATCGGTGGCCAGAATTTTTATATCCCAACCCGCCGTCGGCAAGGTTTCCCGCACCACCATCGCGATGGTGTAGGGTTCCTCGCCGGTGGAGCAGCCCGCCGACCAGATGCGCAGCCGCCGATTGGTCAAGCCGCGTTCCCGCACCAGAGTCGGCAGCAGTTCGCCGGCCAGAAAATCGAAATGATGCGGCTCCCGGAAGAACGAGGTCAGGTTGGTGGTCAGCGCATTGACGAATTCGCTCAACTCGGCGGTATCGGCGCCGCTTTCCAACAGGGTGCAGTAATCCTCGAACCGTCGCAGCCCCAGTTGGCGCAAGCGCCGGGATAACCGGCTGTACACCAGTTCACGCTTGCTATCGGCCAGCGAAATTCCGGCCACTTCGTTGATAATCCGGCGGATGTGCTGAAAATCCTGGTCGGAAAACTCAAACTCGCCACTGGCCACGACAGTCACGCCGCCAGTATGGCGGCGCTGCGCGAGTCGGTCGCCCGCACCGCCTCCAGCGCGAACATTTCATCGATGCTCAGCAACCGATCCACATCCAGCAGCATGACCATGCTGGTTTCGATAGTCACCAATCCGCTGATGAACTCGGTATGCACGGCCGTACCGAAATCAGGAGGGGACTTGATGTCGGTGGCGCTGATGTTCAAAACGTCCGATACGCCGTCCACCACCATGCCGATGATCCGGCTGCCGCTGTCGGACTGAACTGTGACCACGATGACCACGGTGATCTTGGTGTACTCGACCGCCTCCAGTCCAAACCGCAGCCGCAGATCGATCACCGGCACGATGGCTCCGCGCAGATTCATGACGCCACGCACGAAAACCGGCGCATTCGGCACTTTGGTCACGGGCATCCAGCCACGAATCTCCTGAACCTTGAGGATATCGATCCCGTATTCTTCGCCGGCGAGATTGAANNTTGACCCGGATCAGTCCAGAAATATCGAGAATGAGTCCCACCCGTCCGTCTCCCAGAATGGTCGCGCCGGACACGCCGGGCACCCGCCGGAAGTTTTTTTCCATGGACTTGATAGACACCTGCTGCTGACCCTGCAAATCGTCCACGAACAGTCCAACCTGTCGGCCATCGGCCTCTACCACCACCAGCAATCCTTTTTCCAAATCAGTGACTGCGCCTTCCGTGCCGAACATCTGATACAAGCGCAGGATGGGCAGGTGCTGTCCACGGAACCGCAGGACCTCGCCCCGCCCGGCTACCCGGTTGACCGATCCGGCCCGAAGCTGCACCGACTCGACGATGGACAGCAGAGGAATGATGTAGCAATCCTGGCCGATGCTTACCAATTGGCCATCCAGAATTGCCAGCGTCAGCGGCAAGCTGATGGTAATTTGGGTGCCGTGGCCGCGCTGGCTGCTGATCTGGATGCTGCCGCCCAAATCCTGGATATTGCGGCGCACCACGTCCATGCCGACGCCGCGCCCGGATACATCGCTGATCTGCGTGGCGGTAGACAGTCCGGGATGGAAAATCAGATCATAAATCTGTTCGTCGCTGTAGTCCTCGCCCGGCTTGAGCAAGCCGGCTTCCAGCCCTTTGCGCAACAAGGCGTCCCGATTCAGTCCCCGACCGTCATCAACGACCTCGATGAAAATGCTGCCGCTTTTGTGNNTTTCCGGCTTGCCCTGCTGGAGGCGATCTGCGGGCGGCTCCAGGCCGTGATCCAGACTATTGCGCACCAGATGCACCAGCGGATCGCCGATCTTCTCGATGACGGTCTTGTCCAGTTCGGTCTGCTCGCCGTTGATGCGCAGTTCCACCTGCTTGCCGAGTTTGCCGCTGATGTCGTGAACCATGCGCGGAAAACGGCTGAACACCGAACTGACCGGCATCATGCGAATCCGCATCACGTGTTCCTGGAGATCGCGGGTGTTGCGATCCAGTTGATCCAGCGCCTCGTGCAGCTTGTCCATCCGGCTCATGTCGAAATCAACGCCCAGCACGCTGAGCATGGATTGGGTAGTCACCAGCTCGCCGACCAGGTTGATCACCGCGTCCACTTTGTCGATACCAACCCGGATCGATGCGGTATCAACAGGCGCCGGCCCGCGCCGGTCGCCCTGACGCCGGTCGTTGTTCTTGCGCCGCTCAAGCAACAACTCGCCCTGCTGCCCTTCTTCGCCGGGCGCCCGAACCACTACGGAATCGGAGGCCGCCGGTTCTTTGGTCGGCGCTTCATCCGGTTTCTTGACGGGCGCTTCGATGCGCAGATCGCAATCGTCCTCAACCCAGGCGAATACTTCCGCCACGGCTTCCCGCGAGATGGCGCCTTGCAGTTCCAGTTCCCACGACAGGTAGCAGTCTTCCGGCTTCAACTCCGCGAGGCGCGGCAACCGGCTGGCGTCACACTGAACCGTCAGTTGGCCCAAGGCGGACAGCTCGCGGAACAGCCGCACCGGATCATTGCCGCTGTGCATCAGATCGGGATGGGGCTGGAATCCGATTTGCCAGCCCGTCGGCAGCGTAGGCGTTGGGGGAGCGGACGAAGACGGGGCTGAGGGAGAGGCCGGGCGGTCACCTGTTGCGGCATCACCCTGATTCAGCAGTAAATGTAACCGCTCGCGCAATTGCCCGACCCGGTCGTTGTCCACCGCTGCGCCGGCCCGCGCCGCGACCAGCATTTCCCGCAGACAGTCCACTGATTCCAGCAGCGTATTTACGGCTTCGCTGGTTACGGCCATTTGGCCTTGCCGCATCCGGTCGAGCAGGGTTTCCATGACGTGCGCGAACGCGGTCAAATCCTGAAAGCCGAAGGTGCCGCTACCGCCCTTGATGGAATGGACGGCCCGGAAAATGGTGTTGATCTGCTCCATGTCCGCCGCGCCGGGCGGCAAAGCCAGCAGACCCGCCTCCATAATATCCAGCCCTTCGAGGCTTTCCTCAAAGAAGGTCTGGACGAACTGTCCGATATCAATGGCCATGGCGCGTTATCCCAGAACCTTGTTGACCGTCGCCAACAGTTTCTCAGGATTGAACGGCTTGACGATCCAGCCGGTGGCGCCGGCATTCTTGCCTTCCATTTTCTTCTCGGTAGTGGACTCGGTCGTCAACGTGAGAATGGGAGTGAACTTGAATGCGGGCAGCGCCCGCAGTTCCCGAATCAGAGTAATGCCATCCATGTTGGGCATGTTGACATCAGTAATGACCAGATCCGCCGTCATGCCCTTGGCCAGATTCAATGCCTCCTGCCCGTCTTCCGCCACCACCACCTGATGACCGGCTTCCTTGAGGGTAAATTCCACCATCTGCCGCATGGAGGCGGAATCATCCGCCACGAGTATCTTCGCCATCTGAAAATCTCCATTGCCTTAAATGCTATTACCCCTTCTCCAGCGGGGAGAGCGGGCGTTTTCGTAAAACAGGCGCTTAGAGCCTGTATGACACCATAGATTTCAGAACTTTCTTCGATCTCAGGACTTTCGTCCGGCATTTTCCCCCATCCCGCCGACGGAGGTCGACAGGATGGAAAACGGAGATTCTGAATCTATAGCGATTCTGCCTGGATTATAAATGCGCAGTACGGGTTGGAAGTCCGCGCCTCACACCCTTCGCCTGGTCGCCGCAGTTCATCCAGGATCGCCGCATGACCGCTCAAGCTGTTGCTTTCCGCAGGTTGGAAGGGTATTTAGCGGCTCCCTGCGCTTGGTTCAAGTCCCAGCCGGTCGGCTAATCCGAGCAACCGCGCACCCTCCAGCAGCGCGGGCGAGGGATTGCGCCAGCGCACCGGCGTCGCCCGCGCTTGCGCCTCGATACTGAGGCTTAGGAATAACTGTAGTACTGCGGTATGAATCTTGCGCACCGCCTGACCGTCGATTTCCAACGGTTGTTGAGTTTGCAGTGCGTCCAGCAGTTGCTGGCGCAGCGTTGCGGCGGCGGCGATATCCAGATCAGGTTGGCATTCAATAGTCGCCATCAGGGTCTCCTAAAACTCTTCCCAGTCCTCGGAACTGGAGGTTGTAGCCGTCGGTTTTCTCTCGACCGG